>NZ_FPIX01000082.1:4287-6757 GCF_900119205.1 Pseudomonas sp. NFACC16-2
GGCTTTTTAAATTCGCTGGTAATGGCTGAAAACCTTTCTATCTTGGTTCAGTTGAGTTACGACCAGGGCAGCACTTATAAGAAGGTGGATGAACGGCTGTTTCTTCTGGCGCCCTGAACGCACTATTTTTTTGGATGGAAAGACTGATTGTCGTTGAAGGGCACGGTTCGGTAATCGCTTTTTGCTGTTCCGGCGATCAGATGGTTTTGTGACGTTTATCTCGATAGGAAGCGCTCAGTCGTGAGTGTGCGAGACGGCTCGGCTCACCATTGATTTTGACATTTGAGGGTATGGCAATGGCAACTACCTATACGTTGGCAGAGCTTCTGAGCTGGATGAAGGATCAGGATCGCATGAGCAAATGGGATGCGATTGTGGCCATGGAACGCAACAAAACCAATCTCCTGCTGATTCAAAACTACATTGATAAGTTCAATTTGGGCAGCTATATCCCGGCCATCACCGGAACCATTGCAACAGGTGGTAGCGGTGGCAAATTTCGGGAATATATTCAAGATTTTGAAATGGATGTACCTCGTTTGTATTTCGAGGATACCGGTCTTGATAATTCGAAGGCCAATCTGCGGATGGCCGTTGTGGCCGGTCGTCAAGTCTCCATCGAAAAAGACGTGACGGTGTGGCATGTCACGCGCATCTTGGATTATGACCCGCTGGACGGGCCGAGCTTATTCCTGGACCTGTTATTGCCCGAGGTGTCGGGAGAAATTGCCGACAATGGGAATATCCGCCTGGACCTGAGCAAAAGCGATAACTTTCGCTTGACGTTTGCCGAAACCCAGACAGAACAAGAACTGGCCGGCAGAGTTTTCAAGGCCTTGTTTAATCGATTGGATGATGAACAGCGTGTCTGGACCCTGGGCACGATTAAGCGGGGCACCAACCCCATGATGCAACCGCATTCTTTCGCCTTGCGCACGCAGCAGGGTAGCCAGGAGGGCGAGGGAGCGATGCTTGCCTTCGTGCGCATGGAGGGTAGACATGAGGGAGACTTTCCTGGTGCGAACAGTGGTTTTCGTTACTTGATCCCGAATGACGCCGGAAGGGATTACTCTGCCACTGTATTGGTAGGGCGAGGCCGAGTAGTTATTGCTGAGTTGGTTCGATCGCTGGGGGAGATGATTGAGAGCAATGATTTTGATTATGTTTTTGATGACGGTAACGGAGATATTGTTGCGACAGCTAAAAGGGGGGGGATTAAGATTCCTCGTGGGGCATTTAATCATCGTTTGGAAATGACCTCCGTGTTGGGTCCAATATGGGCGGATCTTGAGATTAGTCATCCTGAATTTCTTCTAGCGGCCAGTGGACGTCTGAAGGTTGAGCTGCATGGGCAACAGATCAGCGTTCGGTGGCTATGTGCCGGGCATGTTAGCGCTAGCATGAATGTCGTAGCAACTAATTTTGAGGCGCTTCAAGAGCTCATAGATATATATCCGAACAGGAGCTTGTATTACCATTTAACCGTCACGGCGTATTACCAATTAATTGATGATGGCGCCGGTGGCACGTTGAAAAGAATAAGGTATGATGTTGAAAGCGCTGTAGATCCTGAGTCGGGTGTTGATATTTTTAAGTTTGGCGATGCCGTTAAGCGTAAGTTGAGTTTGGCAAATTCAGTAGATCCAATAACGGATTTAATAGGCAGGCTGTTCATTTTAATAGGGCTGATAATGATACAGCTTGCTGAGATTTTACTTAATTTGTTGTCGACGGATGCGTCGGAGATAATCGCGGGTGCAATCAAAGAGCAGTTCCCTACGGGCCGCGTTGTGTCGGGATTTATTGCGGAAAATCTCGAGCTTAACTACGGCGAAACCATTCAGATGCTCAATTTACAGTCCCCTCATGATGTCGGCCTGTTCGGTCGCATCAATCCCGCTCAAACAACGTTCGCCATCACCACGCCGGAACCCCGTATTGCCGCCGGCGGGCCGCACTATGCTTTTGAGGTTTTTCCTGCAAGACCCGGCCTGAAATGGGCTGTTGAGCACTTGCGGCGTCTCGCTGTCGGCGTAGGTACGATCGATGAAGACACAGGGGTCTATACACCTCCGGCAGTGCACCAGGTCCAGGGGCGTTTCACCCGTGTACGGGTCACCGCAACCGACCCTGTTACCCAGTTCAGCAGTTCTGCCTTGGTGACGGTAGTCCGCTCGCGCTTGACGATCAATCCACTGATTCAGATTTGCGATAAAGACGAGCGTGTACCGTTAAAGCTTGGCTATCTGAAGGACGATGAGGACAGCCCTGCGCCTACAGTCGTCATCAACAATCCGGTTCCGGGGGAGAGCGGTTCTATCGAATCCAATAATGGCGTTTACACCTATGTCTCGAATAAAGAAGTCGTCGAAGGGAAAACCTATGTGATGGATGAACTCGTGGCGACTTATAAAGGGTATACGGCGTCGGTTTACATGGTGGTTACACAGACAACTCCCGCGATAACCAT
>NZ_FPIX01000008.1:0-611 GCF_900119205.1 Pseudomonas sp. NFACC16-2
TCGTTGACGTCGCTGACGATGGTGCTGACCGGCGCGGTGTTCGGTGCAATCGCTTCCAGATTGCCGCCGGATGCCGAAGCAATCGACTCGGTGACGGTCGTTGGGCCTTGATAAACGTCGTTGCCGACGGCTACGTCCAATACACCCGAGCTTGCACCGGCTTCGATGGTGATGGTCTTGCCGCTGTCCAAAGTCACGGTGACCGGACCATTCTGCGCGGTGACCGGGTTGCCGTTGGCATCGGTCAGGGTCGCGGTGTAAGTGATGGTGCCGTTTTCATTCACGGTCGGTGTGGCGGTCAAGGTCACCGTGGTGGTGTCGTTGACGTCGCTGACGATGGTGCTGACCGGCGCGGTGTTCGGCGCGATGGCCTCCAGGTTGCCACCGGATGCCGAAGCAATCGATTCGGTAACCGTTGTTGGCCCTTGGTACACGTCGTTGCCAACCGCGACATCCAATACGCCGGAGCTTGCGCCTGCGGCGATGGTGATGGTTTTGCCGCTGTCCAAGGTCACGGTAACCGGACCGTTCTGCGCGGTGACCGGATTGCCATTGGCATCGGTCAGGGTCGCGGTGTAGGTGATGGTGCCGTTTTCATTCACGGTTGGCGT
>NZ_FPIX01000008.1:2471-175928 GCF_900119205.1 Pseudomonas sp. NFACC16-2
CCAGCCGCGATGGTGATGACCGAGCCGTTGCTCAAGGTCACGGTCACCGGGGTCTGGGCTGGGTTGGTCAGCGTCGCGGTGTAGGTGATCTGGCCGCCTTCGGTCACGGTGTTGCCCGCCGTCAGGGTGACGGTGGTGGTGTCGATGGTGTCGGTGATCTGGGTCACGGCCGGCGTGGTGGGCACGGTCACGGCAATACCAGTGCCACCGGAGGTGCCAGTGACGGTCACGCTGATCTGGCTTGGGTCGTTGTAAACAGTGTCATTCGGCGCAAGTGGAACGTTGACGCTACCGGTCAGCTGACCCGCCGGGATCACGATGACCGCGCCGTTGGACAAGGTCACGGTCAAGGCCGTCTGCGGGGGCTGGGTCACGGTCGCGGTGTAGACCAGCACGCCGCCGGCTTCGGTCAGGGTTGGCGTGGCGCTCAGGGTCATCGTCGCATTGAGCACGGCGTTGGCGGTTGTATCCGTAGTATCGCCACCCAGGATGTTGTTATCGGTGGCGGCAGCCGCAGCGAGACCTTCCGTTGGGAAACCGACAGTAGGGTCGACGCTACCAGCGGTGGCATCCAGCACCACAAAGCTGTGGCCGCCACCGGCGGCGCCGCCCGTACCTGCGGCAGTGGCGCCGGCGGCGGTGGCTTCCAGGGCGGTCGTCGGGTCGACGCCGGCGGCGATGGCTTGTTGCAGCTCTTCTACTGACGGCGCAGCCTGGGCTGTGGCCTGTTCAAGATCGGTGGACGAGTCCGGGGCATTGGCGCTCCACTGGGTATCGCGACCCAGGTCCAGGGTGCGGCCATCGGCCAGTTCCAATGTGACGGCGCCGGCAGGGCCAGTGTCCAACTGGTCGCCTATGTTCAGGCGATCACCTTCAATGAGTACGCGCCGGATGCCCTCAGGGGATACGACGAAAACCTGACCAACAATGCTTTTGACAACGGCAATAACACTGCTCATTGAAGACTCTCCGGGTGTCACGCTCAGTAGACTTCCATGGACCCGCTGGCTTGAAGGCGGCAGCGGTCTGGACGTTCATGTTCACAAAGTAAGGTTATTTGACGCTTTTGCGTGTCAACATTTTGGCTGTGTTTTTTTCCATTATTTTGTTTGTGCCAAACTATTGACCTTATGCCGGCCATCCTAAACAATCATTAGCGTAATGTCACATTGATATTTAAGCGGCGACCTGTTCTTTCGGTGCGTGTTCCAGCTCCTGTTTTGAACTTTCCGACATACGGTCATTCCGGTTGCCATCATCCGATGCAGCGCCACGTTTCGCTGTGATCCAAGACAAGTGTTTCAGGAAGAAATCCACCATGCGTCTGTACCTGTTCAAGGCTTTACCCTTTGCCCTAGCCGCCAGTTTCGTACAAGCACAAACCTTGCCGCAGGCCATGCAACAGGCGCTGGATGTCCATCCTGAAATCCAGGCCGGCGTAAACAGTCGCCTTGCGGCGGACTACCAACTCAAGGCGGCCAAGGGTGGCTACCTGCCTAGAGTGGACCTTGCAGCCGGATACGGCCGTGAAGGCACCGACAGCGTCACCACCCGGTCGGGCGGGACCAATCATTGGGAAACCCTGAATCGCAGTGAGTCGAGCCTGCGTCTGACGCAGATGGTTTTTGACGGTTTTGCGACGTCCAGCGAAGTGGGGCGTCAACAAGCCACCGTCAATGCCCGTGCCTACTCGTTGCTGGACGCGTCCGAGCGCACCGGGTTGACAGTGGCCCAGGTCTACCTGGACGTGCTGACCCGTCGCGAGTTCGTGCGCCTGGCCGAGGAAAACCTCAAGAGTCACGAGCGCATCTTCGACCAGATCAAGCTGCGCACTTCCCGCGGCGTGGGCAGCGGCGCCGACATGGACCAGGCCGAAGCGCGCATGGCCCAGGCCCGCAACAACCTGATCACCGAACAAACCAACCTGGCCGATGCCGAGACCAACTACCTCAGCGCCGTCGGCCAACTACCCGATCAACTGGAGCGGCCTGCTGATTTTCTGGCGTTGCTGCCGGCCAACCTGACCGAAGCCCGCGCCCAGATGCTGGAAAACAGCCCGGTGCTGCGTTCGGCCGAAGCCGACATCGCCGCGGCCGAGCAACAGTACGAAGCCGCCAAGTCGAGCTTCTACCCACGCTTCGACGCTGAGCTGGGCCGCACTGCCGACAACGACCTGGACGGCCAGAACGGTCACAACAATGAATGGCAAGCGATGCTGCGCATGCGTTTCAACCTGTATGCCGGCGGCAGCAACAAGGCGGACCTGGAATCCAAGTCGTACCTGTCCAACCAGGCGCTGGACATTCGCAACAACGCGCTGCGCCAGCTCAATGAAGAACTGGGCCTGGCCTGGAACGCCTTGAACAACGCTAACGCCCAGGTGCCGATCGCCCAGCAATACGTCGATCACAGCACCAGCGTGCGCACCGCCTACCAGCGCCAATTCAGCCTCGGCGAGCGGACCCTGCTCGACTTGCTCGACAGCGAAAACGAGCTGTTCAGCGCGTCCCGTCGCCTGGCCGAAATCAAGAATGTGCAGCTGTTCACCCAGTACCGGATCAAGGCGACCATGGGCCAGCTGTTGAAAAGCCAGGGTGTCGTCGCGCCGTTGGCATCGGTTGTGCAGAACGACGTGAAGCCCAAGGTTCAGTTGCCTGGGATGAATTGAGTCCTACCACCCGTTTTAATCAGTCAGAGTGCAGAGCGTGGAATCAGAAGTCAGTCCAGTCGAACTAGTTCATGACCCGCGCACGCTGCACGACGACCCGCTGCTGGACGGCTTGCTGGCGCTTTGCATGCTGCATCAGAAGCCGGCCAGCGCGGCAATGCTCACCACCGGCCTGCCGCTGCCCAAGCAGCGGCTGAGCGTCGAATTATTGTCGCGCGCGGCGGCCCGTGCCGGCCTGCAAGGTCGGGTGCTGCAACGCAAGCTCGAACAAATCCCGACCATCGCCATGCCAGCGCTGTTGTTGCTCAAGGACGGCCGCAGTGCCGTGCTGCTGGGCTGGGTCGGTGACGATCAGGCGCGGTTGCTGCTCAGCGAAAGTGAAGGTGGTGAGGTGACCATCAGCCGCGAACTGCTGGCCGATGACTACAGCGGCAAGGTGTTCTTCGCCCAGCCGCAGCATAAATTTGACGTTAACCACGGCACGCTGATTCCTCGGGCGCGTTCGTGGTTTCGCGACACCCTCAAGCGGTCCCGCTGGCTGTATGCCGATGCCATTGCCGCGAGCCTGCTGATCAACATCATCGCCATGGCCGCGCCACTGTTCGTGATGAACGTCTACGACCGCGTGGTGCCGAACCAGGCCGAATCGACCCTGTGGGTATTGGCCGTTGGTATCACCGGCGCCTATGTCTTCGACCTGATCCTCAAGATGCTGCGCAGCCTGTGTCTGGATCTGGCGGGCAAGAAAACCGACCTGATCATCTCGGCGACGCTGTTCGAGCGCATCGTCGGTATGTCCATGAAATACCGCCCGGCGCGGGTCGGCAGCTTTGCCCAGAACATCCATGAGTTCCAGAGCCTGCGGGATTTCCTCGCTTCGCTGACCCTCACCAGCCTGATCGACCTGCCGTTCACCCTGCTGATCTTCATGGTCATCGCGATTATCGGCGGGCACCTGGTGTGGATTCCGGTGCTGGCGTTCCCGATTGCCTTGCTGATCGGCTACGCCTTGCAAAAGCCCTTGGTGGCAACCATGGAGCGCACCATGGCCCTGGGCGCCGAGCGCCAATCCAGCCTGATCGAAACCCTGGCCGGCCTGGACGCGGTGAAGGTCAACAACGCCGAGAGCGAGCGCCAGTACCAGTGGGAACAGACCATCGGCACCCTCAGCCGCCTCGAACTGCGGGTGAAGATGTTGTCCGGCCTGGCGATGAACATCACCTTGCTGATCCAGCAACTGGCCGGGGTGGTCATGATCGTCTTCGGCGTTTACCTGATCATCGCCGGCAACCTGAGCATGGGGGGGCTGGTGGCCTGCTACATGCTCAGCGGCCGTGCCCTCAGCCCGTTGGCTTCGCTGTCGGGCCTGCTGACCCGCTACCAACAGGCGCGGGTGACCATGACGTCCGTCGACCAGATGATGGAGCTGCCCCAGGAACGCAATTTCGACGAGCGCCCGCTCAGCCGCAAGGTGTTGCAGGGCGCCATTGAATGCCGTCAGTTGAACTTCACCTACCCGAACCAGCAGAACCCCGCGCTGAAGAACATCAACCTGGTGATCAAGCCGGGCGAGAAAATCGGCATCATCGGTCGCAGCGGCTCGGGCAAGAGTTCCCTGGCCAAGTTGCTGGTGGGGCTTTATCAACCCGATGACGGCGCCTTGCTGGTGGACGGCGTGGACATCCGCCAGATCGACGTCAGCGAGCTGCGCTACAACATTGGCTACGTGCCCCAGGACATCCAGCTGCTGGCCGGCACCCTGCGGGACAACCTGACCTCCGGCGCCCGTTACGTCGAAGATGAACTGGTGCTCCAGGCCGCGGAACTGGCGGGCGTGCATGAGTTCGCGCGCCTGCATCCGCAGGGCTATGAACTGCAGGTCGGTGAGCGCGGGCAAAACCTGTCCGGGGGCCAGCGCCAGAACGTCGCCCTGGCCCGCGCATTGCTGCTCAACCCGCCCATCCTGTTGCTGGACGAACCCACCAGCGCCATGGACAACACGGGTGAAGAACGCTTGAAACAGCGCCTGGCCGCCGTGGTGGAAAACAAGACCGTGTTGTTGGTGACGCACCGGGCATCCTTGCTGTCGTTGGTGGACCGCCTGTTGGTGATCGACCGTGGACAGATCCTCGCCGACGGCCCGAAAGCCGCCGTCATGGAAGCGTTGAAGAAGGGGCAGATCAGTGTTGCTTAAATCAGGTTTCAGGGGCGCTGTGGGCCGCTATTTCAAAGGCTCCGACTCGCTGCACGGCCAACCGCTGCCCGAAGTCAACAAGGCGCTGATCGAGGACGCTCCCCGGGTGGTGCGCTTGACGATCTGGGGCATCATCGGCTTCTTTGTGTTCCTGATGTTGTGGGCCAACTTCGCCGTGATCGACGAAGTGACCAAGGGCGACGGCAAGGCGATTCCCTCGTCCAAGATCCAGAAAGTCCAGAACCTGGAAGGCGGTATCGTCGCTGAGCTGTTCGTCAAGGAAGGGCAGATCGTCGACGCCGGCGCACCGTTGATTCGCCTGGACGACACCCGCTTTGTCTCCAACGTCGGCGAAACCGAGGCCGATCGCCTGTCCATGCTGTTGCGGGTCGAGCGCCTGAGTGCCGAAGTCGATGACCGGCCACTGAACTTCCCAGCCGATGTGCTCAAGGCGGTGCCGGGCCAGGCCGCCAGCGAGGAGTCGCTGTACATCAGCCGCCGCCAGCAGTTGCACGATGAAATCGGCGGCTTGCAGGAGCAGTTGATCCAGCGCCAGCAGGAACTGCGCGAATTCGTGTCCAAGCAGGCGCAGTACCGCTCCGGCCTGGCGCTGCAACGCCAGGAAATCAACATGTCCGAGCCGCTGGTGGCCCAGGGCGCGGTATCGCCGGTGGAGGTGCTGCGGCTCAAGCGCGCCGAGGTCGAGACCCGTGGGCAACTGGACGCCACGACGCTGGCGATCCCGCGTGCCGAATCGGCGATCAAGGAAGTGCAGCGCAAGATCGACGAGACCCGCGGCAAGTTCCGCAGCGATGCCCTGACCCAGCTCAATGAAGCACGCACCGACCTGAACAAGGCCCAGGCCACCGGCAAAGCCCTGGAAGACCGGGTGAGCCGGACCCTGGTGACGTCGCCCGTGCGCGGCATCGTCAACAAGTTGCTGGTGAACACCATCGGCGGCGTGATCCAGCCCGGCAGCGACCTGGTGGAAATCGTGCCGCTGGACGACACCATCCTGGTGGAGGCGAAAATCCGTCCCCAGGACATCGCCTTCCTGCACCCCGGCCAGGACGCCACGGTGAAATTCACCGCGTACGACTACACCATCTACGGCGGGATGAAAGCCAAGCTGGAACAGATCGGCGCCGATACCATCACCGATGAAGACAAGAAGACTACTTACTACATCATCAAGCTGCGCACCGAACGCAGCCACCTGGGCACCGATGAAAAACCGCTGCTGATCATTCCGGGCATGGTGGCGTCGGTGGACATCATCACCGGCAAGAAAACCGTGCTCAGCTACCTGCTCAAGCCCATCATCAAGGCCCGGGCCGAGGCGCTGCACGAGCGGTAGAGTCCCAATAGCTCGGGCCGACGCCATCTCTGTGGCGAGGGGATTTATCCCCGTTGGGCTGCGCAGCAGCCCCCGAAATAGCTGAATGTAACCAAGTCTGACACACCGAGGTGGCAGGTTTTAGGGCTGCTTCGCATCCCAGCGGGGATAAATCCCCTCGCCACAGGGAGGGCGGTGAAAACTCTAAGCCATATCGTTATTCATTAACGGTATTTAAATTTCAATTCTTATACCCTTAAAGTCATCCCCTGCGTACCTGCCGACCAATCGGCGCGCCGCACGACACAAACCAACACGGTAACGCCGTGAGTTTTTGATCGATTGCGCGCCCATTGCAGCGCGCCGTGCGTGGGAGTGATGTATGTCAGCCGTCTCTTATACTCCGGATTCCCTTACCCCAAGCGCCGCGAACATCGCGCCGCAGACGTTCGAAATCCGTCCGTTCATCGAAGCCGTTGGCGCCGAGATCATTGGGCTGGACCTATCCCGACCGATCAACGACCAGGACTTCGCCCGCATCCATCGCGCCCACCTGGATCATCACGTGGTGGTCTTTCGCGACCAGCAAATTACCCCGGAACAGCAGATCGCCTTCAGCCGCCGTTTTGGCGTGCTGCAAATCCATGTGCTCAAGCAGTTCCTGTTGGCCGGGCATCCGGAGATCCTCATCGTCTCCAACATCATCGAAAACGGCCAATCCATCGGTCTCGGCGATGCCGGCAAATTCTGGCATTCGGACCTTTCCTATAAAGAGCTCCCCAGCCTCGGCTCGATGCTCCACGCCCACGAGCTGCCAAGCGAAGGCGGCGACACGCTGTTTGCCGACATGCACAAAGCCTGGGAGGGTTTGCCCGATGCGTTGCGCAAAGCGGTGGACGGCCGTTCGGCGGCGCACTCCTACACGGCGCGCTACAGCGAGACCAAATTCGAAGGCAACTGGCGCCCGACGCTCACGCCGGAGCAACTGGCCCAGGTCGCCGAAGTGGTGCATCCGATCGTGCGCACCCACCCGGAAACCGGGCGCAAGGCGTTGTTCGTCAGCGAGGGCTTCACCACCCGCATCGTCGGCTTGCCGGAGGACGAAAGCCAAGCGCTGCTGGCCGAGCTGTATGCCCACAGCGTGTTGCCGCAAAACACCTATCGCCATCAATGGCAGCCCCATGACCTGGTGTTCTGGGATAACCGCTCGCTGATCCACCTGGCCGCCGGTTGCCCGAGCCATCTACGCCGCAAGCTGTATCGCACCACCATCCAGGGCGACGCCCCTTTCTGATCGGCTGCGCCTGGCGCAAAGAGCTTGGAGAATCAGCATGTCCAAACGCATCGCTTTTGCACCGCTGGCGGCCGCCAACCCGAAAAACACCTACCCGCTGGCCGAGTTCCTTTATCGCGTCGGTGCGATCAAAAACAAACCGGCATCGTGGGAAGACTATTTCTTCCAGGACGCCAAACCGTTGCAGGGGAGCTGATTGCCATGAACGCGCGTTTGCAAGGCCACGGGGCCAGCAATCCCACCGCCACTGGCACGGCACTGCTGTCGGTGGACAACGTCAGCCTGGAGTACCGCACGCCACAACGCGTGGTACGGGCCACCCACCAGGTGAGTTTCGAAGTCGATCCGGCGGACCGTTTCGTATTGCTCGGCCCCTCCGGCTGCGGCAAGTCCACCTTGCTCAAGGCCATTGGCGGTTTCATCGCCCCGTGCGAAGGCGAGATCCGCTTGCAAGGCCAGGTCGTCAGCGCGCCGGGGCCGGACCGGATCGTGGTGTTCCAGGAGTTCGATCAACTGCCGCCGTGGAAAACCGTGAAGCAGAACGTGATGTTCGCGCTGTTGGCGTCTGGCACGCTCAAGCGTCGTGAAGCCGAGGAGCGGGCGCTGCATTACCTGGACAAGGTTGGTCTGGCGGCGTTTGCCGATGCGTATCCCCATACGTTGTCCGGCGGCATGAAAGCGCGCGTCGCGATTGCCCGGGCGCTGGCGATGCAGCCGAAAATCCTCTTGATGGATGAACCTTTCGCCGCTCTCGATGCCCTGACCCGGCGCAAGATGCAGGAAGAGTTGCTGCTGCTCTGGGAAGAGGTGCGCTTCACGCTGCTGTTCGTCACTCACTCGATCGAAGAGGCGTTGGTGGTGGGCAATCGCATTCTGCTGCTGTCACCGCACCCCGGGCGTGTGCGGGCCGAAGTCCACAGCCATCAATACGACTTGCACAGCCTCGGTGGCGTGGCGTTCCAGCACACGGCGCGGCGCATCCATGGGTTGCTGTTCAATGAAGGCCAGCCGCTTGAAGCCGAGCGTGAGCTGGATTTCACCGATATTCGTATCGCGTACTAAGGGGAACGTTCCATGAGCCATTTATCGCCCGTGCGCGAAGAATACGAAATCGACCTGCAACCGCTGACCCATATACCCCTGGAGCGCGAGCTGCCCCTCGGCCAGCGCCTCTGGCAACAGGGCTGGCTGCGCAAGAGCCTGATCCTGTTGCTGCTGGCGGTGGTGTGGGAAGCCGTGGCCCGCTACCAGAACAACGACTTGCTGCTGCCGGGCTTCCTGCAAACCGCCAACGCGTTGTACGGCGGTTTGCTCAGCGGCGAGCTGCTGGGCAAGGTGTGGATTTCCCTGGTGGTGCTGATCAAGGGTTACTTGCTGGGCATCGTCCTGGCGTTCGGCCTGACCACCCTGGCGGTGTCGACGCAGTTGGGCCGTGACCTGCTCAGCACCCTGACATCGATGTTCAACCCGTTGCCGGCCATCGCCCTGTTGCCGTTGGCGCTGCTGTGGTTTGGCCTGGGGCAGAACAGTCTGATTTTCGTGCTGGTGCATTCGGTGCTATGGGCGCTGGCGTTGAACATGTATGCGGGGTTTCTCGGCGTGTCGGAAACGCTGCGCATGGCTGGGCGCAACTACGGGCTCAAGGGCCTGCGTTTTGTGCTGTTCATCCTGATCCCGGCGGCGTTGCCGTCGATCCTCGCCGGGCTGAAAATCGGCTGGGCCTTCGCCTGGCGCACCCTCATCGCCGCCGAACTGGTGTTCGGCGCCACCAGTGGCAAAGGTGGCCTGGGCTGGTACATCTTCCAGAACCGCAACGAGCTGTACACCGACAAGGTGTTTGCCGGGTTGGCGGTGGTGATTTTGATTGGGCTGATGGTGGAGAACCTGGTATTCGACAGTTTGGAGCGGGTGACGGTGAAGCGTTGGGGGATGCAGCGCTAATCGATGGTGAGAATGCACCCTGTGGCGAGGGAGCTTGCTCCCGCTCGACTGCGCAGCAGTCGCAAAACCCGGCAACGCGGTCAGCCAGAAGAAACACAGGGGCCTGCTTCGCAGGCCAGCGGGAGCAAGCTCCCTCGCCACAGGGGATCGTGTTGTCTGGGCTGGCGTCATCGCGAGCAAGCTCGCACACAGTTGACGGGCGTTGATTTCGATATCTCACTCGACACAAAACCCCTGTGGGAGCGAGCTTGCTCGCGATGGCGGTTTTCAACCCACCACGGGAACGTCAGCCTGACGCCTGGACCTCAAGCCGATCCATCGCCCGCTCCACCAATAAATGCACCCCATCGGCCATGCGGCTGATCGCCAGGATGACACTGCGGCGGCCGCCTTCAACGTCATCCGCCAGGTCGGCGGCGATGGCGCTGATGGACAGCAGGTCTTCGGAGGCATTGGCCAACAGGGTTTCGGTGTCGATGTCCGGGGCGACCATGAAGAGTTGGGATGCTTGGGTTTTACCCGAGGCTTCATCGGCCGGTTTGGGGTTGAGGTAGTAGTCGAGGGCGCGCTCGGCGGCTTCGTCGAGTTTTTTGATTTTTGAGGATTTGTCGGAGTTGCCAGGGCCTCCTGGCGGATTCGGAGTTACCTTGAACATGTTTTGGCTTCCTATTCAATCAGAGCCGCCCTAGCTCGCTTGCACGCGATATAAGGGTGGCAGCTATGTGAGGGTGTGCAAGACCGAGTAGGAACCACCAAAAAAACCTCGGCAGACCCGAAGATCTCCCCACACACAGCCGCCATAAAACACGGGCACGAATGCTCATTAAATGGCTGGTGGCATTATTTGGCGTTCTTTTACCCGGACTTGCACGTCCGTGTCACCGTTTTTTCAGTGACAAACCCAGACTAGCGGCGGGCCCGAAGCCGGACAAGTTCACCAACATCGCTACAACTTGAAGGAAATCTCCTAGGACCTGTTGCTTACTGAAATGGAACACCGAACCTGTGGCGAGGGGATTTATCCCCGTTGGGCTGCGCAGCAGCCCTGAAACCAGTCTCCTCGGTGTGTCAGGCTGCGGGTGTTCAACCATTTGGGGCTGCTGCGCAGCCCAGCGGGGATAAATCCCCTCGCCACAATTGCGTTCGGCTTGGGTGTGGGGAACGCCTCAGGTGCTCAGGCGGTGGATTTATTTATCGTTGGCCGGCCCGTTAGCCAGATAAAGCCACCTCCTTTTCCATTAGACTTGCGACCCTCTCGCAAGCCTTCAGGACACGGAATGCCAGTCCCTCAAAGCACCCTTCGCAAAGCCTTGGTCACTTGGCTTTATGCCGCCGCCCTGATGCATCTGCTTGCCGGCATCACCCTGAGCTGGGCAGGCCATTCGGGCTTGCTCGATGGCTACCTGCAAAACATCGAACAGGCCTTCTGGGGCGCCGCCGCGGTGCCCGCGACGGCCAGGGCGCAGCAGGTTTGGTGGCTGGCCTTGTTCGGCGCCACGTTGCAAAGCTATGCGTTGTACATGCTCGCCCTCGTGCACATTGGCAATCGACTGAGGCGCGCCATGCCCTGGGGTTGGTTGATCGCCGGCATTCTGCTCTGGGCGCCCCAGGACATGCTGATTTCCGCCCAGGCGCGGGTCTGGTCGCACTTGTGGTTCGACGGTCTCGCACTGTTGCTGTTACTACCACCGCTGTTCTGGCTCTATCGCCATGACCGCCGCACCTCCCTGACTGAACACACGCCGAGTGATGCAAACCATGCCTGACTTTTCACTGCTGGACTGGGCCATCACCCTGCTGATTGCCCAAGCGATCCTCGGTGCGCTGGATACCCTGTATCACCACGAACTCACCGTTGCCTTGCCCTATCGCCACAGTGCCCGGCTGGAGCTCTCTATCCACGCCCTGCGCTCGTGCTTCTACGGGATCCTGTTCCTGGGCATGGTGCACTTGGCTTTCGAGGGGACGTGGGCGATCGTCATCGCGCTGCTGTTCGCGCTGGAGATTGGCCTGACGCTCTGGGATTTCGTGGTGGAGGACCGGACCCGCAAGTTGCCCGCCATCGAGCGCATCATGCACACAGTGCTGGCGGTCAACGGCGGGGCCTTCTTCGCGTTGTACGGCGTGCAACTGGCGCAGTGGGCGAATTTACCGACCGGCCTGAGCGCGATCGACCTGGGCTGGCGCGGTTGGTTGCTGACCTTGTTCGCCATCGGGGTCACGGCCTCGGGGATTCGCGACGCGTTGGCGGCCTTGCGCATGCAGCGCGCGGGCAAGCCCGCCAACCCGTTTGCCGGTGGCGCCTACAAGCGCGTGCTGGTGACCGGGGGCACCGGGTTTATCGGCGAGACACTGGTCAATCAACTGCTCGACGCCGGGCACACAGTCAGCGTGCTGGCTCGCGATCCATTGAAAGCGGCCTATCTGTTCGATGGCCGCGCCCGTTGCCTGCGCTCGCTGGGCAAGCTGGGCCATGACGAAACCTTCGATGTGGTGATCAACCTGGCAGGCGCACCGGTGGCCGGGCCGCGCTGGAGTCCCAAGCGTCAGGCGCAACTCATCGCCAGTCGGGTCAATACCACTGAAGCCTTGATGACCTGGTTGAAAAACGCCCGGCACAAACCGGCGTTGTGGGTACAGGCCTCGGCCGTCGGTTTTTACGGCGTGCGTGACGCCAGCGAAAGTCTCGATGAAAGTGCCGCCCAGGGTGATGGTTTCATGGCCGAACTCTGTGTGCGTTGGGAAGCCTCGGCCCGGCCCGCCACCGAGTTGGGCGTGCGCCAGGTGGTGATGCGCCTGGGCGTGGTGTTTGGCCCGGGCGGCGCGTTGCTGCCGTTGCTGATTCCGTTTCGCCTGGGGTTCGGCGGGCGGATGGGCGATGGTCGGCAGATCATGAGTTGGGTGCACCGCGACGACGTCATCCAAATGATCGCCCGGGCTTTCGATGACGAAAGCCTGAGCGGCACCTACAACCTGGTGGCGCCAGAAACCGTCAGTCAGGCGCTGTTCGCCGAAAGCGTCGGCAAGGTACTCAAGCGTCCGGTGTGGTTCCACATCCCAGCCGCGCCGGTGCGTGCCCTGGCTGGCGAGATGGCCCAGCTGTTTTTCGACGGCCAGCGCGTGGTGCCCAATCGTCTCGTCGAGGCCGGTTATACGTTCCGGTACCCGACCCTCGACGCTGCCTTGCGCGACCTGGCCTAAGGAGCGTCCATGAGCAAGCCCCGGATGTACCTGCTGGCCGGCAATGGTAGCGCCGCCGATTGGTGGGACGACGCGTTGCCGCATTTTCAGCACCACGACGTGGTGCCGCTGGAACTGCCCGGCTTCGGCAACAACCCTCAGGCCCCCTGTGACGACCTGGCGGCCTACGCGCAGGCGTTGCTGGCGGCAACGGTCAAGGGTAGCGCGATCATGGCGGTGGGGGTGAGTGCGTTGCTGGTGCTGCATGCGCTGCAACGCCAGCCGGGGCACTTTTGCCGCAGCGTATTGCTGGCGCCGGTGGGTGCGTTTTTGTGGCAGCGACGATTGCCGGCGTTGATGTCGCCACTGCCGATTCGCAAGACCATCCACTGGCTGCTCTCGAAAAAACCGACGCTGTTTGCCCACAAATTCTCCCGCCAGACCTGGACGCCCGCGCAATACCAACGCATGGGCGCCGGCTATGCTCGCTGCCGCGCCTTTGTGCCGCTCTGGGATCAACTGCGTGCGGACACCGCGTTGCCACTGCTGGAATGGATCACCGACCCGGTCGAACTGGTGTGGGGCGATCAGGACAAGGTACTGAGTGTTGCCCAGGCGGCGGCCTGGTCGGCCATTCTTGCCCGTGCCGATTTGACCATCAGCCTGAAACCCGGTTGGGGCCACTACCCATGGATCGATGCGCCGGCCGAGTTCGCCGCATGGCTGGAGTCGGGCGAGCGTGGGTTCGTCGCGCACACCAAAGGTGGCCGCTTGCGCCTGGCGGAACTGGCCGGGCAGCCGGTGCCTGCGGCGCTGACGCTCAACGACTGCGATGATCCGCGCTTGCCGAGCTTTCTGAAGAGCCAGCCGGACGCTATCTGGGCAGTGCGTTCCTCCAGTTACGGTGAGGATCAGGCCGATGCGGCCAATGCCGGCTTGAGCACCACGTTCCTGCGCGAGCCGACGTACAACGTGCCGGCGCGTATCGTCGAGTTGACGGCGGCGGGCGTCGAGGAAGTGGTGGTCCAGCGTTTCATCACGCCACGGTTGTCGGGGATCGCCTTCGTGCGCCACCTATCCGTCGAGCTGGAGTGGGTCGAAGGTCACCTGGAATCGTTGGCCGATGGTCAGGTGAGCCCCGAGCGGGCGATCCTTTCCCGCCTCGGCGCGTCGTGGAGCAGCGGCACTTTCAAGCCCGCCCATGGCCTGACCGAAGACGTGCTATGGCGTTTCCTGCAAGGCGTGCTGCGGGTCTTCCACTACGTACCCGGCGACGTTGAATGGGCCTGGGACGGCACGCAACTGTGGCTGCTGCAATACCGGCCGATCAGCGACTACGGCTGGCGCCGCCACCTGACCGCCGCCAACATCGCCGAGATCCTGCCGCCGCAACCCAGCGTGTTGGTGGAGTACGCCCAGCGCCGCGCGGCGGCGAGTATTCCGGCGATCATGGCGCGCTGGGACTCGCGGGTGTTGCAGGACAACGAGCCGTTCACGGCGGTGTTTGGTGGCGCGTCGTACATCAACAACGACCTGTTTCTCGCCCGGCTGGCTGACTGGGGCATCAGCGCCAGCAGCTACGCCGGCGAGGTTGGCGGCGCGACACCGCACCTGCCTGGGCGGCCACTGCGCCTGCTACGTTCGCTGCCGTTGTTCCTGCGCATGCAACGCATCGCTCGTGGGCATCTGCTCACGCTCGAACACGGCTTGCGGCGCTTCGACCGGGAGCTGTTCGAACTGACCACACAAGGCGCCGACGGCCAGCAATTAGCCGACTGGTTTACCCGCTTCTACGTATTCGTGGTGCAAGGCAACCTGTGCATCGCCACGGCGTTGGCCAGCAGCGGCGGCGACCCGTTGGGGCGCCCGCCGACCGCCTATGACGACCTTGAACACAGCCCCCATCGCCTGCCGTGGGAAACCGACCCGGCGACGCCACGCCCGGCGTCGACCGAGTTGCCCTTGCAAGCCTTCCCACAATGGCCCCTGGCGATTCGTGTTGCCCATTCGACGGGTCTGCCAGGCTTACGCGGTTACTACCTGCAAGTGCGCGAATGGTATCGCGACAACCTGATGCGGATGTTCTTCCGCCTGCATCACGCCATGCCGGCGGCGGACCGAGCCCATTGGTTCGCGCCGCATCCGGACATCCGCACCCGCGATGGCAGCTTCTGGCAGGACGGTCGTGAAGGCACCGAGCAGGCCAGCGGCTTCATGATTTATCCGGGGCAGGCCCAGGGAATTCTGGGTGAGGACATTCTGCTTGAAGACACCCTGGATCCTGGTCGCCACGCACACTATCAAAGCGCCCGGGCGGTGATTGCACGCATGGGTGGGCGTTTGTCCCACGGCTCGACGTTGCTGCGTGAGTTGCGCAAACCCTCGGCGGTGTTGCCGCAGGTGGATGTGGGTTGGTTGGGGCGTGAGGTGGTGTATTGCGATGGGAAGTTGAGGTTGGTTGCTACCAATAATCCGGCTTGATGGCGGGGGCTTTGTGCGTGGGCACTCGGTCGGGGAATTGGTGGGATTGGAGTTCGTCGCAAGTGACAACGCGGCGCATCCAGTGGGCGTGCTCTTTTAAGGATCCGGGCGCCAGGCGTTTAGATCCGGCCCGATAGGGGAGTACAACGCCGATTTTCAAGTGAGGATAATCTTCTCGAATAGCTCTCAAGGCTGGAGCCATGTCGGTGTCACCCGAAACCAGCACGAGCTGTTCGATACGCTTCTCCCACGGCAATGTTTCTTGTTTTGAGGCCGTGCGATACATGCTAATCGCAATATGAACGTCGGTTTCCTTTTCTTCCAGCTTCCAAATAGCGACCGTGTCCTGGCGTGAGGCCCCGATCTTCCTGCTGACAAAGCGAGGGGCGTTGGCGCGTTCGAGCTGATGGCGTCCGTAATGTACGGCGACTTTGCTGGCCTTTAGCGCGCGGACATATGAATCTTGAGCCTCTTTGGAAATGATTCCGCGCTTGCCAGTTCTGGTTTGACGGAAGACGTGAAGTAATCAACGGACGCGAGTGAGCTCTGGGGATTCTCGACGTGGGCGATGTGAGTCAATAGCTGCGCCAGGTTCAGCCATTTGTAGGGTGTGCCGGCGAGCAACCCATAAAAAACGTTATAACCGTCAACGAAAAAAGCGGTGCGCACAAGCTCAATCCCCAGAAACGAAAAAACCGGCCGAAGCCGGTGTTTTCACCCCAACGGCCAGAGAATTTAATCTCTGCGTACGAGGTTGAGCAGTGGGCGAATCCTAAGCCCGGGTTGACGCTACGTCAACCTTGGGTGAACAAGCTCCGGCACCGGCGGACTGAGTTTTGTGTGCATTGAGGACGAAGGGTCAAGGCGTTTCTGGCTCGGTTTGTCAGCGATTATTTCAGCCTTTGTCCAAAGGAACGGAAGTGGTTGAGTGACACAAATAATCCATCGCTCGATACTGTTTTGAATGAACGGATTCTCCTAAATCACTGTGGGATTTATTACGGATATACCTCAGTAAAAAACTAAGCGTTTTTTACTGTTTTTTCCGTTTTTTGAAACAAGAGTTTTCTCACTCCTGGCGGCTACTCCCTTGACGCCCCCCACCGCTGTCGTAGACTCCGCCCATCCGTCAGGGAGTAACGGTCATGCGACGTTTGAGTAGTTGGGTTGTGGGATTGACCTTTGTAGCGTGCACGGTTCAGGCACAAACGCCTGCCGCCGACGATCCTCTGCTGGAAAGCAATGTCACGGCCACTGCGCCGAGTGGCAACGAGGCGCGAGGGGTGCTGCGGGCGCGGGATCAGGCGGTGCTGGCCAGCGAGTTGGCCGGGCGTATCGTCGAGTTGCCGTTCAGTGAGGGTGAGTCGTTCAAGAAGGGCGACATCCTGGCGCGTTTCGATTGCTCGGCCTATCAGGCGCAGCTCAATGCGGCCCAGGCGGCCAGCCGTGGCGCCAGTGAGGAACTGGCGCATAACCGGCAATTGGCTGAATTGAAATCCGTCGGGCGTTTCGAGGTGTCGCGGGCCGAGGCCCGGCTCAACGAGACCCAGGCGCAGTCCCAGGTGTACCAGGTCCAGGTCAAGCGCTGCAGCGTGGTCGCACCCTTCGATGGTCAGGTGGTGGCGCGCAAGGTCCAGCGTTATGAAAGCGTCGCGGCCGGCGCGCCGTTGCTCGATGTGGTTGACAACCGCACCCTGGAGATTCACCTGCTGGTGCCTTCACGCTGGATGGACAGGCTCAAGCCCGGTCAGCCCTTCACGTTTATCCCCGATGAAACCGGCAAGCCGTTGCAAGCGACGGTCAAGCGCCTGGGCGCGCGCATCGACGAGGGCAGCCAGACGCTGCTGCTGGTGGCGAGCGTGCCGGATGCCAGCGGCCTGCTGTCGGGCATGAGCGGCACGGCGCGTTTCGCGGAGCCCAAGTGAACGCGCCGGTATCGGGCAGCACCGAGCAAGTGTTTGCCCGCTTCCTTGACCTTGAACGCCAGACCCGGGCGGCACAAACGCCGGCGCAATTGAGCTATAGCCTGGTCAATGACGGCCAGGCCCTGTTCGGCTTTCGCCACGCCGCGCTATTGATCGCCGGTAAGGTCCAGGCGGTGACCGGCGTCAGTGCCGTGGAGCCGAACGCGCCATTCGTGGCGTTCGTCGAGCAGGCGGTGGCGCAGCTGTTCAAACAGGGGGTACTGAATCAGGCTCGGGCGATCGCCGCCGATGGGGTGAGCGAATCCATCCGGGCGGACTGGCAAAGCCTGTCCGCCGGGCAGGTGTTCTGGCTGCCGTTGATCGATCATCAGGGCCAGGTATTCGGTGGTTTATGGCTGGCCCGTGACCTGCCGTGGACCCCGGCCGAGCAAGTGCTGTTGTCGCAACTGGGCGACACCTACAGCCACGCCTGGCTAGCACTGCAACCGCGAAAACCGTGGCGCCTGCGCTGGACGCGAAAACGTCAGGTCGCACTGGCGGTGTTGCTGTTGTTGGGGTTGCTGGTACCGGTGCGCCAGTCGGTACTGGCCCCGGCTGAAGTCGTGCCGTTGGGCGGGCAAGTCGTCGCAGCGCCGCTGGACGGGGTGATCGCCGAGTTCCTGGTCAAGCCCAACCAGACGGTCAAGAACGGCGACCTGCTGCTGCGTTTCGAAAGCACCAGCCTCAAGGCCCAGGCCGATGTGGCCGAGCGTGCGTTGGGCGTGGCTGAGGCCGAACTCAAGGCCAATTCCCAACGCTCGTTTGTCGACGCCGAATCCAGTTCGAAGATTGACTTGCTGGCCGCCCGCGTCGAACAGAAGCGGGCCGAGCGCAACTATGCGCTTGAGCTGCTCAAGCGCAGCGAAGTCCGCGCCGAGCGTGACGGCATTGCAGTATTTGCCGACGCCGAGCGCTGGCTCGGCAAACCCGTGCAGACCGGCGAGCGACTGATGGAAATCGCCGACCCGAACCAGGCCGAGTTGCGTATTGAATTGGCAGTGGGCGATGCGATTGCCCTGGAGCCCGGTGCGCAAGTGGCGTTGTTTCTCGACAGCGACCCGTTGCAGCGGCACCTGGCCTGGCTCGAGCGCTCGGCCTATGAAGCGCAGCCTACCGCCGCCGGGCAGTTGGCGTACCGGTTGGACGCGCGTTTCGATGCCACGGCGCCGCGCATCGGCCTGCGGGGCACGGCGAAGGTCTTTGGCGACCGCGCGCCGCTGGCGTTGTACCTGCTGCGTCGGCCACTGGCAGGCCTGCGCCAGAGCGTAGGCCTGTAGCATGGACTTGCCGAGCCTGCGGCCGGACCTGCAGTTGTCCCCGGCGGCGCCGGACCCGGACGGTTCGCCGCAGTGGACCTTGGCCGATCCGGTGCGCGGGCGCTATTTCAAGCTTGGCGCGGCGGCCATGCGCATGTTGCGGCACTGGTCCCTGGGCGATCCGGAACAGGTGCTGCAAGCCGCAAACCGCGAGCCGGGCCTGCCGCTCAATGGCGAGTCGCTGGAGCAACTGCTGGGTTTCTTGCGCGGCCATGACCTGATCAGCGCGATGGACCCACAACAGCGCGACAGTTACCTCTTCAAGACTGCCGCACAACGCCAGAGCCTGTGGCAGATCCTGCTGCATCAATACCTGTTCTTTCGCATCCCGCTGTGGCGCCCGGACGCCTCTCTCAACCGGGCCTGGCCCTGGTTGGCGCGGTTCGGCCCCGGGATCCTGCGCTATGGCCTGCCGCTGACCCTGGGCCTTGGCATCTTCCTAGTGTCGCGGGACTGGCAGCGTTTCATCGCGACGTTTCCGCACCTGTTCAGCCTGGGCGGTGCGCTGGCCTTCGGGGCGGCGTTGCTCTTCGCCAAGCTGTGCCATGAATTCGGCCATGCCTTCATGGCCAAGCGCGCCGGTTGTCGGGTGCAGAGCATGGGCGTCGCGTTCATGGTGCTGCTGCCGATGTTCTATACCGATGTCAGCGACGCCTGGCGAATCAATGACCGGCGGGCGAGGTTGCTGATCGGTGCCGGCGGCGTCCTGGCCGAATTGTTGCTGGCGTGCATCGCGTTGCTGGCCTGGTCGCTGCTGCCCGACGGACCGGCGCGCACCGCGGCGTTCATGCTGGCCAGCGCCACCTGGATCACCACGCTGGTCATCAACCTGAACCCGTTCATGCGCTTCGACGGTTACTTCCTGCTCAGTGATTTCTGGGCGGTGGATAACCTTCAGGGGCGTGCGTTCGCCCTGTGCCGCTGGCGCCTGCGCGAAGCCTTGTTCGGTTATGGCGAGGCAGCGCCGGAACCCTGGTCGTCGAAGATGCGCCGGCGTTTGCTGGTCTGGGGATACGGTTCCTGGCTGTGGCGGGCACTGTTGTTTTTCGGGATTGCCCTGGCGGTCTATCACCTGTTTTTCAAGGTGCTGGGCATTTTTCTGATGATGGTGGAATTGGTGTGGTTCATTTTTATGCCCATCGTGAATGAGTGGCGGCAATGGTGGCGCCGCCGCGAGCAGGCCCATGGCCCGCGAGTGCTGTTTGCAGGCCTGGTATTGCTGGGGTTGCTGTTGGCGCTGGTGCTGCCCTGGCGCAGTGCCGTGGAGGTGCCGGTCATGCTCGAGGCCGGCCGCGCCAGTGCCCTGCATGCGCCAGTGGCGGCACGGGTCAAGCAAGTGAATGTGCACGATGGCCAGACCGTGGCCCAAGGCGATGTGTTGATTGAATTGGAATCGCCGGACATGGCCTCGCGTTTGACCATCGTGCGCCGGGAAATCGAGATCCAGCAGTTGCAGATGCGTCGTCAGGCCGGGCGCAGCGAAACCGCCGCCGATGCCGGCATCATCGAACAGCAACTGGCCGAAGCGGTGGCCGAGTACCGAGGCCTGGTGGCCCAGCGCGAACGTCTGTTGTTGCGTGCGCCCCATGCGGGCCAGGTG
The DNA here is from genome assembly GCF_900119205.1 of Pseudomonas sp. NFACC16-2. Lineage (NCBI taxonomy): Bacteria > Pseudomonadati > Pseudomonadota > Gammaproteobacteria > Pseudomonadales > Pseudomonadaceae > Pseudomonas > Pseudomonas sp. NFACC16-2. The sequence continues at coordinate 22,446 of NZ_FPIX01000008.1, forward strand.
CGCGACTTGTTGCCGCAACTGTCGGTAGGGCGCTGGCTGTCACCGACGCAGGTGCTGGCGCGGGTGGTGCAGCCCGATTCGCGGTTGCGCGGGTACCTCACCGAAGCCGAGCTCTGGCGGGTCGGGCCGGGTGCCACGGGACGGTTCATCGCGGACGATCCGATGCACACATCGATTGCCGTGCAGTTGAATGAAATCGACACCAACGGCGTGGCCTGGGTCGAACAACAAGCGTTGACGTCCGATCACCATGGGCCGATTGCGGTGCGCCGCGATTCGCAGCAGCGGGCCGAGCCGGTGCAGGCCCAATACGGTGTGCGCCTGAGTGCGCTGGACGACACGTCCGCTCCGGCGCAACCGCTGCGTGGCGTGGTGGTGTTGCAGGGGCAGGGCGAGTCGGTGTTGGGAGCGGCCTGGCGTCGGTTGGCGGCGTTGGGTGTCAGGGAAAGCGGTTTTTAAGGAGCGAGCATGGATTCAGTGGCGGCGGAGGGATTGGTGGTGCGGCCATCGCGGCTCAGCGATGGTCCGTTCTTGCAGAGCCTTTACCAGGCGGCACGACCGGATCTGCAATGGATCGACGGCGAGCATGAGCAGGTGCGGCAGGTGATTGCCCAGCAGTTCCAGGTGCAGGAACAGGGGATGGGGGAGAACTTTCCCAATGCCATGCATTACGTGGTGGAAAAACTAGGCACCGCTATCGGCGCCTTGAGCACTGATTTTGGTCCCAATGAAATTCGCGTGCTGTACCTGGCCTTTATTCCTCAGGCCCGCGGGCAAAGCTATGGCCGGGCGGTGCTGCAAGGGGTGCAAAAAGCTGCGCAACAGATCCGCTGCCCGGTGGCGACCGTGGTCTGGACCAGCAACCCCCATGCACGCCGGCACTACCTGGCGCTGGGTTTCGAAGTGCAGGAAAGCAACCCGGCGGCGGAGCGGTTGGTCTGGTATCCGAAAGGCAACTGAACAGTGCCTGACTGGCCACCTGTTCAATGTGGGAGCGAGCTTGCTCGCGATGAGGGCGGTATCCAACATGGATGCAAGCTGACCCTCCGCCATCGCGAGCAAGCTCGCGAAGGCGTCAGCCCAGACAACTCGTGGATTGGCTTGAAGCTGATCGTCCCCACGCTCTGCGTCACCTTCCAGAAGCGGAACGCGGAGCGTCCCTGGCGGCATTCCCACGCAGGAGCGTGGGAACGATCGAACCGCCAGTCCCTTGTGGGAGCGGGTTTGCTCCCACAAGGAATCATCAGTCTTTAGTTAAACGCGATATAGAAGTATCCCTGCGCCGGATCCCGTCCCATGGGCGGTATCCGTGATACGAACACCCCTTCGATCTTGCCCAGTTCCGGCACCTCCAGCCCGCACAGGCCGTCCACGAACGCGGTGCTCTCCAGGCTGTTGAACTCGACGCTGAAGGGCATGCGCTCGGTGTTCGGCATCTTCGCCCGAGGTGTTTCTTCAAGGGTTTCGAAGCGCACCGGCAGGCAACTGCCGTCGGGCAGGGTCAGGCTGCCGGTCTGGCCCAGCAGCGGTTGGAAATGGCGGCTATGAACCTGTTGCAGCATGTCGATACTCCAAAAGACCGGAGGAGCGGCGTCCCCCGGCGCGTCATCAGTTGCGTGATGGGAAAATGCCTTGCAGGGCGATGCTGAAGTTGACCGCCAGGAACGGATTCATGATTGCCAGCGGCAGGCCATTGCCCGCAGGAGCGACTGAACCGCTGACCGTCGTGCTCACCCCTTGTAGCGCCACCGGTGAGGCGCCTAGCTGGTCGGAATAGATATTCGCCGCGCCCGGCCCGGTGCCCGAGGTGCCGATGAACGAGTTGGTGGCCGTGGGCGTGTTCACCGGATTGTTGGCCGGGTTCGCCAGTTGCAGGGTGGTGTTGGCGGTAATACCGGTGAGGGCGTGGGTGTGGGTGGGCAGGTTGTTGACGGTTGGCGTGACGCTCTCGGTGCCGGAAACGGTGCCGATGACCCGCGGGGTCAGGCCCAGGCCATTGCCTTGACCCATGGGCATACGCCCTCGCAGGTCAGGCAGCAGGAAGGTGGTCTGGCCGTTGCCTCCATATGTCACACCGATCAGCGCGAACAAGGTCTGGTATTGGGCCAGGCTGAGCGTTTGCCCGTTGCACAGGGCCCAACCGCTGGGTGCGAAGTCGAAAGCGAACGGCTGGATAGTCCCGATGAATACTTCCATAGAATCCTCATCCCTCAGGTAATTGGTCTGATGGTGCCCGGAGGGATACGGAGTGCGATCAGCCCGACTCCATTCTTTCCCTGGCCTGGTCACGCACGGCTGAGCGTAGACGCAGATGTCGGAATTTGCCGGGGCACGACAGTTGAAAAATGTTGCCGGGCGACTTAATCGATTCAGGCGCAAGAGCTGCTGATACCGTCCGTCTTTTTTACAGTTCAGGCTGGCCTTGATGTCAAAGTGGTACTAGGCGAGGTTTATTTCCTCGGCTACGCTCTGGGTACAAAAGGACTACAAACGGTGAAGGGATTGTCACAGTTTCACTTTATTTCTGGCTTGCCGCGCTCGGGCTCGACCCTTCTTTCTGCAATCCTGTTGCAGAATCCGCGCTTCCACGCCGGCATGACCAGTCCGGTCGGTTCGCTGTTCAGCAGCGTGCTGCAACAGTGCAGCGCCGGCAGTGAATTCGGTTCGGTGATCGACACCGACCTGCGCCGCCGCCTGTTGCGCGGGCTGTTCGACTCCTACTACGCCGACAAGGCCGACAAGCCTGTCATCTTCGACACCAATCGCCAGTGGTGCGCGCGCCTGCCGGCCCTGCAAGACCTGTTTCCCCAAGCCAAGACCATCGCCTGCGTGCGCAACGTCGCCTGGGTGCTCGACAGCCTGGAGCGGTTGTATCGCGCCAATCCTTTCGAGAACACCAAACTGTTCAACGACGATGACGAGCGCAACACCGTCTACAGCCGTTGCGAAACCCTGGCCCAGCGCAACCGCCTGGTGGGGTTTGCCTGGACGGCGCTCAAAGAGGCCTATTACGGCGAGAACGCCGAGTCGTTGTTGGTCGTTGACTACGACCTGCTGAGCCAGGCACCGGAGCGGGTCATGCGACTGGTGTACGAGTTCATCGGCGAGCCCTGGTTCGAACACGATTTCAATCACTTGACCTACGACGCACCGGCCTTCGACCAGGCCCTGGGCGTTGCCGGCCTGCACAAGGTCAAGCCCAAGGTCGCGCCACAAGCCCGGCGCACGCTGCTGCCGCCGGACCTGTTCGAAAAGTTTGCCGAGTTGTCGTTCTGGCGCGATGGGTCTGCCAGCGCGGCCAATGTCATTCGTATGAAAACCGACGCCGCGATCAGTTGATTGCGGTTTTTCTCATTTTGCGTATTCAAAGTTCGAGCCCAGGTGATCGTCATGTGGTGGAGCAAAGGCAAATCGCGGGTAACCGAGGGCACACAGGCCCTGGCATCGCCAATGATCATGTCCCTGGAACCGCGCATGCTGTTCGACGGCGCGGTGGCCGCGACCGTGGCCGAGGCCGCGCAACCGGAGGCTCATCCCACTGCTGACGCAGCCAAGACACCGACGGCCGACCAGTCGGTCGACACCCATGCGCCCCAGGGCCAGGTCGATGCCACCGAGGCCGCCGTGCCGGGCAAGTCCGTGGTGTTTGTCGATTCCCGGGTCAAGGATGCCGCCAGCCTGCTCGAGGGGGTCGCTCCGGGTACCCAGGTGGTGCAACTCGACGCTACCAAGGACGGCCTGCAACAGATTGCCGACTACCTGGACACCCACCAGGGCGTGAGTTCGGTGCAAATCATCGCCCACGGCAACGCTGGCGATTTGTGGCTGGGCAACGCCTACCTGTCGGCGGACAACGTCCAGGCCCGCAGTGAGGTACTGGCGCAGATCGGCCAGGACATGAACGCCGGTGGCGATATCCTGATCTACGGCTGCTACACCGCCGAGGGTGACCGGGGCCTGGCACTGGTCGATTCGCTGGCGCAGTTGACCGGCCGCGACGTGGCGGCCTCCAATGACCGCACGGGCTTGGGCGGCGACTGGGACCTGGAAATTGCCACCGGCAATATCGAAAGCGCCAACGTGCTGTCCGCCAGTGCGATGAGCGAATACCAGTGGGGCCTCGCCACCTGGACCGCCACCAATAACGCCAACACTGGCGTGGGCTCGTTGCGCGCGGCCCTGGCCTCTGCGCAGAACGGCGACATCGTCACCTTCAGCAGCAGCATGACCGTCGCGCTGACCCAGGTGCTGGTGGTCAACAAGAACGTGACCATCGACGGCGACCTCAATAACGACAACGTGGCCGATGTCACCCTCGATGGGCAATTCCGCACCCAGGTCCTCAACGTGACGTCCGGTACGACGGCGACCCTCGATGGCCTGGTGATTACCCGCGGCATGGTGGCGGGCGACGGTGGTAATGGCGGCGTCGACGCGGCAGTCGCCAAGGCCGGCGGGATCTACAATGCCGGGACCCTGACCCTGCGCAACGTCACGATCACCGCGAACGCCGCATCGGGCGGTGGCGGCGGTGGCGGCGTGACCCCGCAATACGCCGGTGGCGGTGGCGGCGGTGGTGGTGCGGTCGGCAGCGGCACCGGCGGCCGGGGCGGCGACACGCTCAATGCCACAGGCTCGGCCGGCTCGACCGGGCAGGGCGGTGCCGGCGGTGGATTCTTCAATATGGGCGGGCGTGGCGGTTCTTCCAGCGGTGGCTTGGGTGGCTCGGCGTATCCGGGCTACAGCACCGGTTCCTCCGGCGGCACGGCCGCCAGCGCCGGGCTGTCCATCGGTGGCGGCGGTGGTGGCGACGGCTATAACGACATCGGTGGTGCCGGTGGCGGCGCGGTCGGCGGGATCTACAACGACACGGGCGCGACCCTGCGGATCATCGGCAATTCGGTCATCTCCAACAACATCGGCGCGGGCGGTGGTGGCGGTGGCGGCGGTGCCGGTGGTGGTTACACCCAGGCGGGCGGTGCCGGTGGCGTGGGTGTCGGTGCGATCTGGAACAAGGGTTCGATCCTGATTACCGCGGCCAACTTCGCGGCCCTGGCCGGCAACGTCGGCGGCAGCGGCACCGGTGGAACGAGTGCCGGCACGGCAGGTGTCTCGCCGAGTTCGGTGGCCAACGTCTATGGCGACGGCGGCACCATCAATACCAACTATGTGCCGGACGAAACGCCGCCCACCGCGACTGTCGTGGTGGCCAACACCAACCTGAACTCTGGCGGCACGTCGCAGGTGACCATTACCTTCTCCGAGGCGGTGACGGGGCTGACCGCGGCGGACCTGACCGTACAGAACGGCACCATCGGCACGCTGACCAGCGGCGACGGCGGCATCACCTGGACCGGCACGCTGACGGCGGCAAGCAACATCGCCGATACCACCAACATCATCACCTTGAACAACACTGGTGTGGCGGACCTGGCCGGTAACGCCGGGGTGGGCACTACCGACTCGAACAATTACATCGTCAACGACACCGTGGCGCCGACGGCGTCCATCGTGGTATCTGACACGGCCCTCAGGAACGGTGAAACCTCGCTGGTGACCATCACCTTCTCCGAGGCGGTCAGCGGATTGACCACGGCCGACCTGACGGTGGCCAACGGCACCCTCAGCGGCCTGAGCAGCAGTGACGGTGGTATCACCTGGACGGCAACCCTGACACCCGACGCCGCTGTCACCGACACCACCAATCTGGTGGTGCTGAACAATACCGGTGTCGCGGACCTGAGTGGTAACGCCGGCGTTGGCACCACCAACTCCAACAACTATGCGATCGACACCGTGCTGCCGACCGCCACGATCGTGGTGACTGACACGGCGCTGAGCGCCGGTGAAACATCCTTGGTGACGATCACGTTCAACGAGGCGGTCAGTGGTTTCACCACCGCTGACCTGACGGTGGCCAACGGCACGGTCACCGGGCTGAGCACCAGCGACGGTGGCATCACCTGGACCGCAACGCTGACCCCGACCGCCAGCGTCAGCGATACCAGCAACCTGATTACGTTGAGCAACAGCGGCATTGCCGATCTGTCCGGCAACGCCGGTACCGGCACCACCGACTCGAACAACTACGCCATCGATACCCTGCGCCCGACCGCCACGATCGTGGTGGCCGACAACGCGTTGAACATCGGTGAAACCTCCCTGGTGACGATTACCTTCAGCGAGGCGGTGACAGGTTTCACCCTGGCCGACCTGACCGTTGCCAACGGCTCCCTGAGCGGGCTAAGCAGCAGCGACGGCGGTATCACCTGGACCGCGACGCTCACCCCAAGCGCCAGCATCACGGATGCCACCAACCTGATTGTCCTGGCCAATACCGGCGTACTGGACGCGGCCGGTAACGCTGGCACCGGCACCACCAGTTCCAACAACTATGCCGTCGACACCGCGCGCCCGACCGCGACCATCGTCGTCGCCGACAACGCCTTGAGTATCGGCGAAACCTCGCTGGTGACCATCACCTTCAACGAGGCAGTGACCGGCTTCACCACCGCCGACCTGACGGTCGCCAACGGCACCCTGACCGGGCTGAGCAGCAGCGACGGCGGTATCACCTGGACCGCGACACTGACCCCAAGCGCCAGCATCAGCGACGCCACCAACCTGATCACCCTGGATAACACCGGCGTGGCGGACGCCGCCGGCAACGCCGGCAGCGGTACCACCGACTCCAACAACTACGCCATCGACACGGCGCGCCCCACCGCCACCATCGTCGTCGCCGATACGGCCGTCGCCCTGGGCGAAACCTCGGTGGTGACCATCACTTTCAGCGAGGCGGTGACCGGCTTCACCCTCGCTGACCTGACGGTCGCCAATGGTAGCCTGAGCGGGCTGAGCACCAGCGACAACATCACCTACACCGCGACCTTCACCCCGAGTGCGGGCATCAGCGACACCAGCAACCTGATCACCCTGGACAACACCGGTGTCGTGGACGGGGCGGGCAACGCCGGCAGCGGCACCACCGACTCGAACAACTACGGTGTCGATACGCTGCGCCCGACCGCCACCATCGTGGTGGCGGACAACGCGCTGAGCGTTGGCGAAACGTCACTGGTGACCATTACGTTCTCCGAGGCGGTCACAGGTTTCGACAACTCGGACCTGACCGTAGCCAACGGCACGCTCAGCGCGGTCAGCAGCAGCGACGGCGGCTTCACCTGGACCGCCACCCTGACCCCGAACCTGGGGGTCAGCGACGCCACCAACCTGATCATCCTGAACAACACCGGCATCAGCGATGCGGCGGGCAATACCGGCACTGGCACCACCAACTCCAACAACTACCAGGTCGACACCAACGTGCCCACGGCGACCATCGTGGTGGCCGATACGTCGCTGAGTATTGGTGAAACGTCCCTGGTGACCATCACCTTCAACGACGCCGTGAATGGCTTCGACAACAGCGACCTGAGCATCAGCAACGGTACGCTGAGCAGTGTTTCGTCCAGCGATGGCGGCGTGACCTGGACGGCGACGTTCACCCCGAGCGCCGGCATTTCCGACACCAGCAACCTGATCACCCTGGACAACACCGGCGTGCGCAACGGCGCGAACAACGCCGGGGTCGGCACCACCGATTCCAACAACTACGCCGTCGACACGGTGCGCCCAACGGCGACCATCGTCGTCGCCGACACGGCCATTGCCGCTGGCGAAACCTCGCTGGTGACCATCACCTTCAGCGAGGCGGTGACCGCGTTCACCAGTGCCGACCTGACGGTTGCCAACGGCGTGATTTCCGGCCTGAGCAGCAGTGACGGTGGCATCACCTGGACCGCGACCTTCACACCGACCGCTGGCGTCACGGACACCAGCAACGTCATTTCGCTCAACAGTGGTGGCATCGTTGACTTGGCCGGTAACGTCAACGTCGGCACCACCGACTCGAATAACTACGCCGTCGATACGCTGCGCCCGACCGCCACCATCGTGGTGGCGGACAACGCGCTGAGCGTTGGCGAAACGTCCCTGGTGACCATCACCTTCTCCGAAGCGGTCACAGGTTTCGACAACTCGGACCTGAGCGTGACCAACGGCACCCTGAGCGCGGTCAGCAGCAGCGATGGCGGTATCACCTGGACCGCGGTCTTCACCCCGGCCTTAGGCATCCGGGACACGACCAACCTCATCGTGCTGGACAACACCGGCGTGAGCGATGCGGCGGGCAATGCCGGCACGGGCGCGACCAACTCCAATAACTACGCCATCGACACCCAGGTACCGACCGCCACCATCGTGGTGGCCGATACGTCCCTGAGCATCGGTGAAACCAGCCAGGTGACCATTACCTTCAACGAAGCGGTGAGCGGTTTCGACAACAGCGACCTGACCATCAGCAACGGCACGCTGAGCAATGTGTCGTCCTCCGACGGCGGCGTTACCTGGACGGCCACGTTTACACCGAGTGCGAGCATTGCCGATACCAGCAACCTGATCACCCTGGACAATACCGGTGTCGTCAACGTCTCGGGCAACGCTGGCGTCGGCACCACCGATTCCAACAACTACGCCATCGACACGGTGCGCCCGACGGCGACCATCGTTGTCGCCGACACGGCCCTCGCCGCGGGCGAGACGTCGCTGGTGACCATCACCTTCAGCGAGGCCGTGACCGGCTTCACCAGTGCCGACCTGAGCGTTGCCAACGGTTCGCTCAGCGGCCTGAGCAGCAACGATGGCGGCATCACCTGGACGGCCACGCTCACACCGACCGTTGGCATTTCCGACACCAGCAACCTGATCACCCTGGACAACAGCGGCGTGGCCGACCTGGCGGGCAACGCGGGCAGCGGCACCACCGACTCGAACAACTATGCCGTGGACACCCAGTTGCCGACCGCCACCATCGTGCTCAGCGATACAACGTTGAGGCCGGGTGAAACTGCGCAAGTGACCATCACCTTCAGCGAGGCGGTAACAGGCTTCAGCAATGCTGACTTGAGCGTGGCCAACGGTACCCTGAGCGCCGTCAGTAGCAGCGACGGCGGCCTGACCTGGACGGCGACCTTCACGCCAACCCTCGGTGTGAGCGACACCAGCAACCTGATCACCCTGGACAATACCGGTGTGAACGACGCGGCTGGCAACGCTGGCGCGGGCACCACCAATTCGGCCAACTACGCGGTCGAGACCCGGCTGCCAACCGCCACGATCGTGGTGGCCGACAACGCCCTCGCGGTCGGTGAAACCTCATTGGTGACCATCACTTTCTCGGAGGCGGTCAGTGGCTTCGACAACAGTGACCTGAGCATCAGCAACGGTACACTGAGCAACGTTTCGTCCAGCGATGGCGGCGTGACCTGGACCGCGACGTTCACCCCAGCGAGCAACGTCACGGACACCACCAACCTGATCAGCCTGGACACCAGCGGCGTGGTCAACGTATCGGGCAACAGCGGTGTCGGTGTGGTGGACTCCAACAACTACGCAATCGACACGGTTCGCCCTGGCGCCACCATCACCGTGGGCGACACCACCCTGGGCATCGGCCAGAGCACCACCGTGACTATCACCTTCACCGAGGCGGTGTCCGGTTTCGACCTGTCGGATCTCAGTGTCGCCAATGGTGTGTTGTCCAACCTCGCCAGCAGTGACGGTGGCCTGACCTGGACAGCGACCCTGACACCGACTGCCGGCGTCAACGATGCCACCAACCTGATCCTGCTCGACGCCAGCAACGTGCAGGACCTGGCCGGCAACGCCGGCGTGGGCATCGCGATCTCCGCCAACTACGCGCTCGATGCCACCCGGCCGACGGCAACCATCGTGGTCGCCGACCCGAACCTGACGGTGGGCGAGACGACCCAGGTGACCTTCACCTTCAGCGAAGCGGTGACGGATTTTGACCTGTCGGACCTCAGCGTCACCAACGGTGAACTGACCAACCTGTCCACCAGCGATGGCGGCAAGACCTGGACCGCGACGTTCACACCGACGGTGAACCTCACTGATCCGAGCAACTTCATTGCCCTGGACACCAGCAACGTCAGCGACCTGTCGGGCAACGCCGGGGCCAGCGTGGCGGTGTCCAACAACTATGCGATCGACACCGTGGTGCCCAACGATGTGAAGCCGCCGCCGGAGTTCCTGACCTCCGACCCGGTCACGGTTATCCCGCCGTCCGAGGTGCCGCTGCAACCGATCGTCTTTACCCCGCCGACCGGCAATCTCGGTTCGCCGCTGGGGTTCCCGCCGCTGTTCGAGCAACGGGACGTGGGCGGGGGCCTGCGACCGATTGGGGATATTTTCATCAACCATGGCGCGCTGGCGCCGAGCTACATCGCCCAGGTCTTCAGCACTGACGCCGCTGGCGACGGTAGCGGCCAAGGGTTCCTGGGCTTTGGTGGTGGCGATGGTGGGGTATTCGGCAGCAGCACGCTGTCGACCCTGTTCAACCAGGACTCCGGCTCCGAGGGCGAATCGATGGACGCCTTCGACAGCCAGTCGATGCAGGGCGGCGATGTGTCCCAAGGGCTGCGCGGGATGTTCGGGGCGCCAACCCTGGGTCAACAACTGCAACACCTCAAGGACACTGAACAACGTCAGGTCGACAGCCTGGCAACCGCGTTACGACAGGTCGGCATCAGCCAAGTGCAGGCCTGAATTCTAAAAAATATTGGGGCAGCCAGGGGCAATCCAGGGAATGAATAGAAGTCAGAAGTTATTCGGCATGAGTTTGCTGGCGTTGGTGGTGAGTGGATGTGCGGTCACCAGCGATCCGATCGAGCGTAGCGTCAGCGAACAGCGCGCTCGAACCGACCTGCAGAATATGTACAAGGATCAGGAGCCGCTCAGCGGCCCGCTGACCCTGCACCAGGCCATGGCCCGGGCAGTGAAGTACAACCTCGAAGGCCGCTTGAAGATCATGGAGGAAGCCCTGGCCAAGCGTCAGCTGGACCTGGCCAGTTTCGACATGCTGCCGCGCATGGCCCTGGATGCCGGTTATGTGGGCCGCAACAATGTCAGCGCCTCCAGCAGCCAGAGCGTGGAAACCGGTACCCAGTCCCTGGAACCGTCGACCTCCCAGGACCGCGACCGCGAGGTGGCGGACCTGACCATGGTCTGGAACGTGCTCGATTTCGGCGTCAGCTACATCAGCGCCAAGCAGGCCGGGGACCAGCGCCTGATCGTGCAAGAGCGCCGGCGCAAGGTGATCAACACCATCGTCCAGGACGTGCGTTCGGCCTACTGGCGCGCCATGGCCGCCGAGCGCCTGCTCAAGCAGATCGACAGCCTGATGGCCCGGGTCGAGACGGCGCGCGGCAACAGCCAGAGCATGAGCGAACAGCGCATCGGTGACCCGGTGCAGGCCCTGGGTTACCAGCGCTCGCTGATCCAGGCCACCCGCCAACTGGAAGAGCAACGCCGGGCGCTGTCCCTGGCCAAGACCGAACTGGCGACCCTGATCAACTTGCCCTTGGGTACCGAGCTGACCCTGGCGACCCAGGATGAATACGCCATCCCGGAACTCAAGGTCGACCTGGCCCGTCTCGAACAGGAAGCCCTGGCCAGCCGCCCGGAGCTGCGCGAGCAGGATTACCAGACCCGCATCACCGCCGCCGAAACCCGCAAGGCCATGCTGCGCCTGCTGCCGGGGTTGGAGTTTTCCGCCGGCGGGCATTACGACAGCAACTCGTTCCTGGTGGAACAGGGCTGGGCTGACTACGGTGTGAAAGTCACCTGGAACCTGTTCAACGTGATCTCCGCCCCGGCGGCCATCGACGTGGCCAAGGCCGGTGAAGAAGTGGCCTCGGCGCGGCGCCAGGCGATGTCGATTGCCGTGCTGGCGCAGCTGTACGTCGCCAACGCCAACTATCGCGAAGCGCTGCGCCAGTTCAAGACCAGCCAGCAACTGTCGGACATTGACGGGCAGATTGTCGGTCAATTGCGCAATCGGCACCAGGCTGCCGGCATTGGCGAGCTGGATCTGATCCAGGGTGAACTGAATACCTTGCAGGCCGATCTGCGCCGGGACCTGGCCTACGCTGACCTGCGCAACGCCTACGGGCAGATCTTTGCCAGTGCCGGCCTCGACCCGCTGCCAAACGAAGTGCAATCGACCGCAGTCCAGTCGATTGCCACGGCGCTGGCTAACCGTGAAGCGGCCTGGGCCCAGGGCGACATCACGGTGCCGACGACGGCCGCGGTGACTCAGTAACCGGGCGCTGGCATGACGCGCCCGGCGTTTTCCCGGCTGCCGGTGGCGGTGAACCTGCCGTTGCTGTTGCAGGCACTGGCCGCCATTGAAGACGAGCGCTGGCAGGGGCATTTCAACAGTGCCTATTACAGCGGCGACTGGAGCGGTGTGGCGCTGATTTCAGCGGCCGATGCCTTGACCGAGTTGTCTCCCGGGCGCGGTCTGCCTGTGACGCGCGCGCCTTGGTCAGAGGATCGTCGTTGGCGCGAAGCGTTGCGTGATTGCTCCCTGGCGATCGTCTCGGCCCGGCTATTGCGGCTCGGGCCGGGTGGGTGCATCCACGAGCATCGCGACTATGACCTGGGCGGGCCGGACGCCGACCTGCGCCTGCACATTCCGCTGCTCAGCCCGCCGCAAGTGGACTTCTGGCTGGATGATCAGCGTGTGCCTATGACGGCCGGCGAGTGCTGGTTTCTCGACTTGTCGCGACCTCATCGCGTCGATAACCGCAGTGCCGAGCCCAGAGTTCATCTGGTGCTCGATTGCCGCCCGGGGCCCTGGTTGGAGCGGCAGATTGCCGCTGGGTTGCCCACTACACCGGCAGCTGGCGGCGAGCGTAGCGACTTCGCCCGTTTTCAGCAGTACGTAGAAACGGATATCCAATTCGCCCGAACCTTGCAGAGCGTGCATGACGTAGACGCTTTCATTGAGTGCGCAATTGCGCTGGGTGCCGGACAAGGCCTGCACTTCACCGCGCAAGAACTCCGGGCGGCCATGCGCAACGGTCGCCGGCAGTGGAGAGACCAGTGCAAAGCCTGAACCTGGACGGCTGGCTGCCGATCCGCGTGTGGCAAGAGGCTGGGCAGTGGTGGGTCGATTGGTGCTGGTTCGGCGATGCGCGACTGTCACAGCCATTCTTTGGCGATGCGGTGGAAGACGCCCTGCGCCTGCCCTTCAACCAGGCGTTCCGCCGCCGGACTCCCTTGGACGCCCTCGGTCAGTGGCAACGACAAGCCCCGGGATTGGAGCCCAGCGCATTCATTTTCCATGCCTCTCGCTGCGGCTCGACATTGATCAGCCAGATGCTTGCCCAATTGGACGATCACATCGTCATTTCGGAACCACCGCCCTTGGATACGTTGCTGCGCTGTGATTTGCCATCGCTTGAGCGGTGCGTGGCGCTCAAGGGTTTGATGTCGGCCTATGGGCAGCGCCGCCGAGGTGTGGAGCAACGGCTGGTGGTCAAGCTCGACGCTTGGAACATCGGTGAGTTGGCGCTGTTGCGAGAATGTTTTCCCGACACCCCCAGGCTGTTCCTGTACCGCGACCCTTTGGAAATCGCCGTCTCCCATCTGCGTCGTCCTGGCCTGCACATGGTGCCGGGGATGATCGGGACGAGTGTGCTGGACGATGGGTTGCCGTTCAGTAGCCCGGAAGATTTCATCTCGCGCCGGGTGGGGCGGTTGTTGGCGACGGGTTTGGACCACTGTCAGGTATTGGGTGCAGTGGCGGTCAACTACACCGAACTGCCCGAGGTGATGACGGGCAAGCTGGCGGCGTTTTTCCGGCTTGATGAGGAGCAAGGCAGGCAAGTGTTCGCCGCAGTGGGGCAGCATGCCAAGCAGCCGGCGCAGGCGTTTGTTGGCGATAGCGAGGACAAGCGCCGCGAGGCCTCGGTGTTGTTGCGAGAGCGGATCATGCGCTGGGCGCAGGGGCCTTACGAAGCGCTCGAGATGCTACGCGGTCGCTCTTGTGGCGAGGGGATTTATCCCCGCTGGGCTGCGAAGCAGCCCTAAAATCTGGCCCCTCGGTATGCCAGGTTGTTGGGTGTCGCCAGGTAGGGGCTGCTTCGCAACCCAGCGGGGATAAATCCCCTCGCCACAAAGGCAGCCTTGAGCTCAGGGTTATCAACCCATCACGGCTTGTTGGGCGACAACTCAGCCATTCCCTTGAGCAACTCGATCGGCAAGGGAAAGACGATGGTGGAGCTTTTGTCCCCGGCAATCGAGCCCAGCGTCTGCATGTAGCGCAACTGCATGGCCCCTGGCTGGCGGCCGAGCATTTCGGCGGCCTGCATGAGTTTTTCCGAGGCCTGCAGCTCGCCTTCGGCGTGGATCACCTTGGCCCGGCGTTCGCGCTCGGCTTCGGCTTGGCGGGCGATGGCGCGGATCATCGATTCGTTGAGGTCCACGTGCTTGATCTCGACATTTGCCACCTTGATGCCCCAGGCGTCGGTCTGGGCATCGAGCACTTGCTGGATGTCGCCGTTCAATTGCTCGCGCTCGGCCAGCAGTTGGTCCAGGTCATGCTTGCCGAGGACCGCGCGCAAGGTGGTCTGGGCCAGTTGGCTGGTGGCCATGAGGAAGTTTTCGACCTGGATGATGGCTTTCTGCGGATCGAGCACGCGGAAATACAGCACCGCGTTGACCTTTACCGAGACGTTGTCGCGGGTGATCACGTCCTGGGGCGGCACGTCGAGGACAATGGTGCGCAGGTCGACGCGGATCATCTGCTGCACCACCGGAATCAGCAGGATCAATCCCGGCCCCTTGACCTGCCAGAACCGACCGAGTTGGAACACCACCGCTCGTTCGTATTCGCGCAGGATCCGGAACGTCGCACCCGCCAGTGCAATCAACAGTAACAACAGCAGCACAAAACCGATTTGCATGCCCATCTCAGACTCCTTGTGAATCAGCGGGGGCCACTTCCAACAGCAAACCCTTGCGGGTGATGACTCGCACCGCTTGCCCAGGCCGCAGCGGCGTTGCGCTTGCCACCTGCCAGCGTTCGCCTTCCAACTGGACCCAGCCATGATGATGATTGCCGGCCTGCAACGCGGTCACCATCGTGACGCTGCCCAACAGCGTCGCATCGCCGCTGACAGGCTGGCGCGGTCGTGTTTTCAACGCACGGACCAACAGGACGATCAGCAGCAAGGCGCTGACCAGGCCCAGGCCGAGCATCAGCGGAGCCGGTAGATCGGCGTTGGTCAGGATGACCGCGCCAATCACGCACAGGACAATGCCACCCAGCCCTGCGATACCGTAATTGGGCAGGGCCGCCTCGAAGACCAGCAAGGCCACGCCAACGGCAACCAGCCAGAAACCCAGGGAATCGGTGCCTGGCAGCACGAGGCCATCGGCGCCGAGCACAGGTCCGCTGATCGCCAGCAGCGCAACCGTCAACCAGTGAATGTTCACAGGACCCTCCGCAACGTGTATTCGTCGGGATGTTATTCAAAGTCTAGTCGAGTCGAGGGTTGATTGAATTTTGATCAGTCTGGCGGTCGTCGAGGGGCTAGACTGCGGAGAAACACCCCGCCATCTCCATTATGTTCAGGAGGCCCGTATGCAAACCCCAATTCATCCTCTTTCCTCATTATTCAAGCAACTGGGCTTGCCCGATGACGCCCAGGGCATTGATCAATTTATCACCAGCCATTCACCCCTCAAGCCTGGGCTGCACCTGGCCGATGCGTTTTTCTGGAGCGAGGGCCAGCGGCAAATGCTGCGCGACGAGATCCTCGAGGATGCGGACTGGGCGGAGGTGATAGACCAGTTGGATGTGTTGTTGCGCAAGGGGCGTAGCGAGTGAGACCGACGCAATACCTGTGGGAGCGAGCTTGCTCGCGATGGCGGGCTGTCAGTCAACATTGATGTAACGGACCTGACACTATCGTGAGCAAGCTCGCATTCACAGGTTTGAATCAATATTCTTTTACGGTCTTAACAAATAGCTTCTTATTCCTTAAATAATATAGCTCTCCTCCCTATACTCGTCCGGGAACAGACACGCAGGAGAGCACCCATGCGCAACGAATCGATTCGCTACCTGATTGTGCCGGGCTGGCAAGGATCGCCAGAAAATCATTGGCAAACTCACTGGCAGAACAGCCTGCCCAACAGCGCGCGGGTCGAGCAGGCCGACTGGGTCACTCCCCGGCGTGAAGACTGGGTCGCGGCGTTGGCCGAGGCCGTGGCCGCCGACAGCGCGCCAGTGATCCTGATTGCCCATAGCCTGGGTTGCATCACGGTGGCCCATTGGGCCGCCACCGCGCCGGTGCAGTTTCTGCGCCAAGTGCGCGGGGCATTGTTGGTGGCGCCGGCGGATGTCGAGCGGCCGGCCTGCGCTCCGGCATTGCGCAACTTCGCGCCGATTCCCACAGATCTGTTGCCGTTCCCAAGCCAAGTGGTCAGCTCCGACAACGACGCCGCCGTGAGCGCCCCGCGCGCCCTGGAACTGGCCCGTAACTGGGGCGCCGAGGCCGGGATTCTGTCCGGGGCGGGGCATATCAATGTGAAGTCCGGTCACCAGCGTTGGGAGCAGGGTTTCGCTTACCTCTATCGCCTGCAAAACCGCATGGAACATCACGCCCTGCGTCGCGCCTGAATTTTTAGCGCCCCCCGTCTCCCGGCGGTCTGGGGCGGGAGCCTGCCATGAGTTTGCATGAAACCTTCGGTCAGCCCTTGCTGACCTTTCCCGATGCGGAAAAAAGCCCCCTGAGCATTCGCGCCAAGGCGCTGGTGTTCGTCGACCCACGTTCGCGGCTGCTGCGCCAGGCGTTGGAGCAACTGGCGCCGCGTGCGGTCTCGGTGCTGATACGGGGTGAAACCGGTAGCGGCAAGGAACTGCTGGCTCGACATATCCATCGCGAAAGTGATCGCGGTGGGTTGTTTGTGTCGGTCAACTGCGGCGCCATCAGCCCGACCTACGCCGACGCCGAACTGTTTGGCTACGCTGCCGGCAGCTACAGCGGTTCGGCCAGCAGCCGGGCCGGTTGGTTTGGTTCGGCCAACGGCGGCACCCTTTACCTGGATGAAATCGGTGATTTGCCGCTGCCGATCCAGATCAAATTGCTAGCGGCCCTGGAAAACCATGAAGTCACCCGTGTGGGGGCGCATCAGCCCAGCCCGGTAGATGTCCGCCTGGTGGCAGCGACCAGCATCGACCTGGCGCAAGCGGTGGCGGCCGGGAAATTCCACGAGCGGCTCTACCATTACCTTGGCGAAGGCCAGCTGGAACTGCCGGCCCTGCGTGAGCGGGTGGGCGATATCCTGTCCCTGGCCGAATATTTCCTGGGCATCTACAGCCAGCGACTCGGTCTCAGCGTGCCGCTGATCAGTGAAGCGGCGCAGTACGCCCTCGAGCGGCACAGTTGGCCGGGCAACACCCGCGAGCTGGAAAACGTCATTCACTTCGCGTTGCTGGTGAGCACCGGTGACGAGATTTTACCCGAGCACCTGAATTTGCCGCCCCAGCCTTCAGTGCCTGAACTGATCGAGCAGCAAGTGGCGCAGGTCATCGCAGGGGGATCGGAAGGTGAGCGTGCCGCACTCAAGGTGCTGCTCAATCGATTGGACCAAACGCTGTAGAAAACACCGGAACTCGTGGCGAGGGGATTTATCCCCGCTGGGCTGCGAAGCAGCCCCTAAGCGATCAACTCAATCTGCCTGACACACCGGGTGCCGGCATTTAGGGCCGCTTCGCGCCCCAGCGGGGATAAATCCCCTCGCCACAAAAGCAGTGTTAGCTATATGATGAAAATGAATATGAACTTGAACAAAAGATATTGTTAAGGAATAAAAAATGTCGGTATTGTCCGCATCACGCCAGCGATAGCATTTCACTGGCACTCCACATTTGGCCGTCGTCCATGACGACAGTGATTTTCGATAAGGACACTGCATGAAAAAGGTTCTGTTGTTCACCGCATTGGCGGCAGCCCTGGCCTCGGGCCTGGCCCAGGCCGCGGAGAAACTGGTCGTGGCCGCCACCCCGGTACCCCACGCTGAAATCCTCGAGCTGATCAAGCCGGCCCTGGCCAAAGAAGGTGTGGACCTGGAAATCAAGGTATTCACCGACTACGTCCAACCCAACGTACAGGTTGATCAGAAGCGCCTGGACGCCAACTACTTCCAGACCCTGCCGTACCTGACGAACTTCAACGAAGGCAAAGGCACCCATCTGGTGACCGTGATCGGCGTTCACGTCGAACCGTTCGGCGGCTACTCGAAGAAGTACAAAAAGCTGGCTGATCTGCCGACTGGCGCGACCATCGCGTTGCCTAACGAAGGCAGCAACAGCGGCCGTGCCCTGATCCTGCTGCAGAAGGCTGGGCTGATCGAGTTGAAAGACCCGAAAAACGCTCTGGCGACCCCGAAAGATATCGCCAAGAACCCGCACAACTTCAAGTTCAAGGAACTGGAGTCGGCCATGCTGCCGCGCGTGCTGGACCAGGTCGACCTGGACCTGATCAACACCAACTATGCCCTGGAAGCGGGTCTTAACCCAGCCAAGGACGCACTGGTAATCGAAGGCGCGGATTCGCCTTACGTCAACTTCCTGGTGGCCCGTCCGGACAACAAGGACAGCCCGGCCATCCAGAAGCTGGCCAAGGCCCTGACCAGCCCTGAAGTGAAAGCGTTCATCGAGAAGAAATACAGCGGCGCGGTACTGCCGGCGTTCTGATTCGCGGGCGGAACCTTGTCACGGTTTCAAGCGCCGACGGCTGATACAGCGTCGGCGTTTTTTTGTGCTCGCGTTTTAATTGTGGGAGCGAGCTTGCTCGCGATTCGGTTGTCGGGCGCCAGTCAATCCGGCCAATGCCACGCCGGCTCATCCAAGACCCGTTGCCCGACAATTCCGGTCTGCCCAAGCTCCTTTTCCAGCACGATGCAATTGCAGTCTTCATCCTGCTCCAGGGCGGCGATCAGGCGCGTGGCGTGGGACACCACCCAGACCTGGCAATTGACTGAAGCCCGGATGATCAGCCGCGCCAAGGCCGGCAACAGATCGGGGTGCAGGCTGGTTTCCGGTTCGTTGAGCACCATCAGCGAGGGTGGTCGTGGTGTGAGCAGGGCGGCCACCAGTAGCAGATAGCGCAGGGTCCCATCCGACAGTTCGGCAGCGGACAGCGGGCGCAGAAGGCCATGCTGTTGAAACGCGATAGCGAAACGTCCACCTTGCAGTTTTTCGATGTGCAGTTGAGCACCGGGGAACGCGTCGCCGATGGCGGCATGCAAGGCCTCGATGTCACCGATTTCAAGGATCGTCTGCAGCGCGGCGGCGAGGTCGCGCCCGTCGTGGTGCAGCACCGGCGTGCGGGTGCCCAGTTGCGGTTGGCGCACCGGGGCGTCGGCATCGCTGCGAAAATGATCGTAGAAGCGCCAGCGCCGAATGAACTCGCGCATCTGCAAGACCTCTGGCGAAGTGCGCAGGCTGCCGACCTGGTCGAACAGGCTGTCGAAGGTCGGCGTGTGCTGGGCCAGCACATCCCAGGAGCGGCCTTCGCGGGCACGGATCATCGGGCCGTTGCGGTCCACCAGCAGGCTGGCCGGCCGAAACACCTGGCCGGCCCAGATGCATTCGCGCTTGATTTCAGGGTCCAGTGAAAATGCTGAACGACTGGGCTCTGGCAAGCCCAGGGCGATCGAATAGCTGAAGTCCTCCCCAGCGAAGCCCAGGCGCAGGCGCTTGGTGCCCTGGCGCACAATCGCCTGGACCGGCACCTCGCCGTTACGCATGCGCCGGCTGATTTCTTCCGGCCCGGCCCAGAAGGTCGAGTCCAGTCCGCCTTCGCGGGCCAGGGCGTTGACCACACCGCCCTGGGCTGTCTCCGCCAGCAGGCGCAGGGCGCGGTACAGATTGGATTTGCCGCTGCCGTTGGGACCGGTGATCAGGTTCAGCCGGCCCAGGGGGATTACCAGCTTGTTGATGGATCGGTAATTGGCCACCGCCAGGGTCTTGAGCATGAGCAGACTCCTGCTGCTGGGGGGCCATAGGGAGGCGATCAGTTTGCCCGATTTGTTGCGTCCATTGTATTCGTTGAACCCTGTTCTAAGCTCACAGTCGTATCGTCACTGGTACGTCCGTACAGCGCAAAGGAGTCTGCATGGCTGGTCCCCGAATCAAACTCGTAGTCGGCCTGGGCCTCTGTGTGCTGCTGGCCGGATGCGGCGATGAAAAGCCTGTGGAAAAAGCCCTGCCGCGGGTTTTCGTGCAGCAAGCCGTGCCCAGCGAATACGCCGCTTCGGTGACCTTGACCGGCGATGTCCAGGCGCGGGTGCAGGCTGATCTGTCGTTTCGCGTGGGTGGCAAGATCATCGAGCGCAAGGTCGATGTCGGCGCCCGGGTTTCGGCCCGGCAAGTGCTGGCCCGGCTCGATCCTCGGGACCTGCAGACCAACGTCGACTCCGCAGCGGCCCAGGTGGCCGCCGAGCAGGCGCGGGTCAAGCAGAGTGCGGCGGCGTTCGTGCGCCAGCAGAAACTCTTGCCCAAGGGCTACACCAGCCAGAGCGAGTACGACGCCGCCCAGGCTCAACTGCGCAGCAGCCAGAGTGCGCTGACCGCCGCCCAGGCCCAGCTGGCCAACGCCCGCGAACAACTGAGCTACACCGCACTGATTGCCGAGGCCCCGGGCATCATCACCGCGCGCCAGGCGGAAGTCGGCCAAGTGGTGCAGGCGACGGAGCCGATCTTCAGCCTGGCCCGGGATGGCGAACGCGACGCAGTGTTCAACATCTACGAGTCGCTGTTGAGCGAACCGCCATCGGACCCTGCGATCATCATCAGTCTGCTGGATAACCCCGCCATCAAGACCACCGGCACGGTGCGCGAGATCACCCCGGCGGTGTCTGCCCAGACCGGCACCGTGCAGGTCAAGGTCACCCTTGATGATCTGCCCGAAGGCATGCA
Source organism: Pseudomonas sp. NFACC16-2 (assembly GCF_900119205.1). Lineage (NCBI taxonomy): Bacteria > Pseudomonadati > Pseudomonadota > Gammaproteobacteria > Pseudomonadales > Pseudomonadaceae > Pseudomonas > Pseudomonas sp. NFACC16-2. The sequence continues at coordinate 43,306 of NZ_FPIX01000008.1, forward strand.
CCTGGGCTCGGTGGTCAGTGCCACGGCCAAAGCCGCCGGCAAGACCGCCTTCGAGCTGCCCTGGTCGGCCCTGACCAAGAACCTCAGTGAGCCGGCCGTGTGGCTGGTGGACAGCGAGGGCAAGGCGCAGTTGCAGACGGTGACCGTCGGCCGCTACCTGACCGGCAAAGTCATCATCAGCGATGGCCTCAAGGGCGGTGAGAAAATCATCACCGCCGGCGGGCAATTGCTACACCCCGGCGTACGCGTCGAGATCGCTGAAAACACCTCTGGAAAAACCACGTCGGGAGTCCAGCCATGAAGGGTTTATGGATGGTCTCGGTCGGCCTCTTGCTGGCCGCCTGCTCCCAGGAAGAAGCGCCACCCGAACCGGTGCGCCCAGTGTTGTCAGTTGAAGTCAGGGCCCTCGACCAGCAGGCGCTTGGGCGGTTCGCCGGGAATATCCAGGCCCGCTACGAGAGCAACGTGGGTTTCCGCGTGCCAGGACGGATCGCCAGCCGCAATGTCGATGTCGGCGCTGAGGTGAAGAAGGGCGACCTGCTTGCCACGCTCGACCCTACCGACCAGCAGAACCAATTGCGCGCCGCCCAGGGCGATCTGGCGCGGATCGAGGCGCAGTACATCAATGCCCAGGCCAATGCCCGCCGCCAGCAGCAATTGTTCGACCGTGGCGTCGGTGCCCAGGCGCAACTGGACATCGCCCAGACCGACTTGAAAACTACCGGCGCATCCCTTGAACAGGCCCGGGCTTCGGTGGAGCAGGCCCGCGACCAGCTCAACTACAGCGAACTGCATACCGACCATGACGCTGTCGTCACGGCCTGGAATGCCGAAGCCGGGCAGGTGGTCACCGCCGGCCAGCAAGTGGTGACCCTGGCCCGCCCGGACATCAAGGAGGCGGTGATCGACCTGCCGGCCGATCTCGTCGACCGGCTGCCCGCGGACGTGGTGTTCGAAGTCACCGCGCAAATGGACCCGAGCATCCATACCACCGCCACCGTGCGCGAGATCGAACCCCAGGCCCAGAGCGCCACCCGTACCCGCCGCGCGCGCCTGACATTGGCCGATACACCCCCAGGTTTTCGCCTGGGCACGGCCATCAGCGTGACCCTGAGCTCGACCATCGAGCCGCGCATCGAGCTGCCACTCAGCGCGTTGCAAGAGATCGACGGCAAGGCGCGGATCTGGTTGGTCGACCCGCACAGCCAGACCGTCTCCCCCCGTGACGTGCGGATTCTCGAACGTTCGGCCAGCTCGGTGCTGGTGGCCAACGGCATCAAGGCCGGCGATCGCGTGGTCAGCGCCGGGGTGAACAGTCTCCAGCCGGGGCAGAAAGTGAAACTCGACGAGGATGTACGATGAAAGGGCCTTTCAATCTGTCCGAATGGGCCCTGCGGCATCAGTCGTTCGTCTGGTACCTGATGTTCGTGGCGTTGTTGATGGGCGTGTTTTCGTACATGAACCTGGGGCGCGAAGAAGACCCATCGTTCACGATCAAGACCATGGTCATCCAGACCCGTTGGCCTGGCGCGACCCAGGAAGAAACCCTCAGGCAGGTCACCGACCGCATCGAGAAGAAGCTCGAAGAGCTTGATTCCCTCGACTACGTCAAAAGCTACACCCGACCGGGAGAATCGACGGTATTCGTGTACCTGCTCGACACCACCGCAGCCAAGGAAATCCCCGAGATCTGGTACCAGGTGCGCAAGAAGATCAACGATATTCGCGGCGATTTTCCTGACGGCCTGCAAGGGCCCGGGTTCAACGACGAGTTCGGCGATGTCTACGGTTCGGTGTACGCCTTCACTGGCGACGGCCTGTCGATGCGCCAGTTGCGCGATTACGTGGAACAGGTGCGCGCCGAGATCCATGACGTCCCGGGCCTGGGCAAGGTCGAGATGGTGGGCGAGCAGGACGAAGTGCTCTACCTGAACTTCTCCACGCGCAAACTTGCCGCGCTGGGGATCGACCAGCGCGAAGTCGTGCAGAGCCTGCAAACCCAGAACGCCGTGACCCCGGCCGGAGTGATCGATGCCGGGCCCGAGCGGATTTCCGTGCGCACGTCCGGGCAGTTCCAATCCGAAAAAGACCTGGCCAACGTCAACTTGCGGCTCAATGACCGCTTCTATCGGCTGGCCGACATCGCCGACATCAGCCGCGGTTATGTTGACCCTGCCACGCCGATGTTCCGTTTCAACGGTACACCGGCCATCGGCCTCGCCATCGCAATGAAGAAGGGCGGCAACATCCAGGATTTCGGCAAGGCGCTGCATGCGCGCATGAGCGAGCTGACCGCTGACCTACCGGTGGGCGTTGGCGTGCATACCGTGTCGGACCAGGCCGAAGTGGTGGAGGAGGCGGTCGGCGGCTTCACCAGTGCCTTGTTCGAGGCGGTGATCATCGTCCTGGTCGTCAGCTTCGTCAGCCTCGGCGTCAGGGCCGGACTGGTGGTGGCCTGCTCGATTCCGCTGGTGCTGGCGATGGTCTTCCTGTTCATGGAATACAGCGGCATCACCATGCAGCGCATTTCCCTCGGTGCGTTGATCATCGCCCTCGGCCTGCTGGTGGACGACGCGATGATCACCGTGGAAATGATGGTCACGCGCCTGGAAAAAGGCGACAGCAAGGACCAGGCCGCGACGTTCGCCTATACCTCGACGGCATTCCCGATGCTCACCGGGACCCTGGTGACCGTGGCCGGTTTCGTGCCCATCGGCCTGAACGCCAGTTCTGCGGGTGAGTACACCTTCACCCTGTTCGCGGTCATCGCCGTGGCGATGCTGGTGTCATGGATCGTCGCGGTGTTGTTTGCCCCGGTGATCGGCGTGCACATCCTCAGCACCAACGTGAAACCCCACAGCGCCGAGCCGGGGCGGATCGGCCGGGCGTTCAACGGTGGCCTGTTGTGGGCGATGCGCAATCGCTGGTGGGCCATCGGCATCACCGTGTTGCTGTTCGTGCTGTCGGTGTTTTGCATGCGTTTCGTGCAGAACCAGTTCTTCCCGTCCTCGGACCGGCCGGAAATCCTGGTGGACCTCAACCTGCCGCAAAACGCCTCGATGGACGAAACCCGCCGGGCGGTCGATCGCCTGGAAGCGACCCTCAAGGGCGACCCGGATATCGAGCGCTGGAGCACCTACATCGGCGAAGGCGCGATTCGCTTTTACCTGCCGCTGGACCAGCAACTGCAGAACCCGTACTACGCGCAACTGGTGATTGTCAGCAAGGGCCTGGAGTCCCGCACGGCCCTCACCGAGCGCTTGCAAAAGCGTCTACGTGAGGATTTCGTCGGGATTGGCAGCTACGTTCAAGCCCTGGAAATGGGGCCGCCGGTGGGCCGGCCGATTCAGTACCGGGTCAGCGGCAAGGACATCGACCAGGTGCGCAAGCATGCGATCGAGCTGGCCACCGAGCTGGACAAGAACTCGCACATTGGCGAAATCATTTACGACTGGAACGAACCGGGCAAGGTGCTGCGCATTGACATCGCCCAGGACAAGGCGCGGCAGTTGGGCTTGTCTTCCGATGATGTGGCCAGGCTGATGAACAGCATCGTCAGCGGCTCGCCGGTGACCCAGGTCAACGACGATATCTACCTGATCGATGTGGTGGGTCGCGCTGAAGATGCCGAGCGCGGTTCGCCGGAAACCCTGCAGAACCTGCAAATCGTCACCCCGGGCGGCACCTCGATTCCGTTGCTGGCGTTCGCCACGGTGCGCTATGAACTGGAACAGCCCTTGGTGTGGCGTCGTGACCGCAAGCCCACCATCACCATCAAGGCTGCCGTGCGCGACGAGATCCAGCCCACCGACCTGGTCAAGCAACTGCAACCGGCGATCGACAAGTTCGCCGCCGGCCTGCCTGTGGGCTACAAGGTCGCCACGGGCGGTACGGTGGAAGAGAGCAGCAAGGCCCAAGGGCCGATCGCCAGTGTCGTGCCGTTGATGCTGTTCTTGATGGCGACCTTCCTGATGATCCAGTTGCACAGCGTGCAGAAGCTGTTCCTGGTGGCGAGCGTCGCGCCCCTCGGGTTGATCGGCGTGGTGCTGGCGCTGGTGCCGACGGGCACGCCCATGGGTTTTGTGGCGATCCTCGGGATCCTCGCGTTGATTGGCATCATCATCCGCAACTCGGTGATCCTGGTGACCCAGATCGATGAATACGAACGTGACGGCTACGAACCCTGGGATGCGGTGGTGGAGGCCACCGAGCACCGGCGCCGGCCAATCCTGCTCACAGCGGCGGCCGCGAGCCTGGGGATGATCCCGATTGCCCGGGAAGTGTTCTGGGGGCCAATGGCCTACGCGATGATCGGAGGGATCATCATCGCCACCCTACTGACGCTGCTGTTCCTGCCGGCGCTGTATGTGGCCTGGTACAAGATCCGCGAGCCGAAGCGCGATTGACACGGCCGCACAATTGCTCTTGTGGCGAGGGGATTTATCCCCGCTGGGCTGCGAAGCAGCCCCAAAAGGCTGCCAACCCGGTATGTCAGGTTGAGTGAGGTTGCTCTCTTTGGGGCTGCGGTGCAGCCCAGCGGGGATAAATCCCCTCGCCACAGGTTAGGTGTCTGGTCTCGGCTGCGCGCACCTTTTACTTGCGCAACAACCGCAACCCATTGAACACCACCAACAAACTCACCCCCATGTCGGCGAACACCGCCATCCACATGGTGGCGAGCCCGGCGAAGGTGAACCCAAGAAAGATCGCCTTGATCACCAACGCCAAGGCAATGTTCTGTTTCAGGATGCTGGAAGTCTGCCGCGACAGACGAATGAACGCCGGAATCTTGCGCAGATCATCGTCCATCAGCGCGACGTCGGCAGTCTCGATGGCCGTGTCGGTGCCGGCCGCCGCCATGGCGAAACCGATTTCCGAACGGGCCAGGGCCGGGGCGTCGTTGATGCCGTCGCCGACCATGCCGACGCGGTGACTCTGGGCGTACAACGCTTCAATGGCTTGCAGCTTGTCTTCGGGCAACAGGTCGCCCCGAGCCTGGTCCATGCCCACCTGCGCGGCAATTGCGTCGGCGGTGTGGGCGTTGTCGCCGGTAAGCATCAAGGTCTTGATGCCCAGGTCATGCAGTTGCCGGATGGCTTCGCGGCTGGAGTCCTTCACGGTGTCGGCCACGGCAAACAGCGCCAAGGGGCCTGTAGCGTCGAGCAGCAGCACGACGGACTTGCCTTGTTTTTCCAGGGCGAAGAGTTTCTCTTCCAGTTCGGGGGAGCACAGGCCGAGGTCTTCCACGAGGCGGTGATTGCCCAGGTGATAAGTCTGCCCGCCGATGTCGCCGCGCACGCCGCGCCCGGCAAGCGCCTCGAAGTTATCCACAACCTGCGGTGCCAGCTGCTTATCCACAGCCGCGTTGGCAATCGCCCGGGAAACCGGGTGGTCGGAGCGGGCGGCGAGGCTGGCGGCCAAGGCCGGAGCGGTGGTTTCCACGCTCGGGTCCAGCGCCACATAGTCGGTTTGCACCGGCTTGCCGTGGGTGAGCGTGCCGGTCTTGTCCAGGGCCAGATAGTCGAGCTTGTAGCCACCTTCCAGGTACACGCCGCCCTTGACCAGGATGCCTTTGCGCGCCGCTGCGGCAAGGCCGCTGACGATGGTCACGGGGGTGGATATCACCAGTGCGCACGGGCAAGCGACCACCAGCAGCACCAGCGCCCGGTAGATCCAGTCGAACCACGCGGCGCCCATGAACAGCGGTGGGATGATGGCGACAGCCAGGGCCAGGACAAACACCGCCGGGGTGTAGATTTTCGAGAACTGGTCGACGAAGCGCTGGGTCGGCGCGCGGGAGCCCTGGGCCTGTTCCACGGCGTGGATGATCCGCGCCAGGGTGGAGTGATCGGCCGCCGCGGTCACGGTGTATTCCAGCTCGCCGGCCTGGTTGATGGTGCCGGCGAACACCTTGTCGCCGATGGTTTTTTCCACCGGCAGGCTCTCGCCCGTGATCGGTGCCTGGTCAATGGTCGAACGACCGGCGACCACGTCGCCGTCCAGGCCAACCCTTTCGCCCGGGCGAACCCGTATCCGCGCACCGAGGGCGATGACTTTTACGTCCTGCACCTGCCAGCTGCCATCGGCCTGTTGCACGGTGGCCTGTTGCGGAGCCATCTGCATCAGGCCGCTGATGGCGTTGCGCGCGCGGTCGAGGGATTTGGCTTCGATCAGCTCGGCCACGGTGAACAGGAACATCACCATCGCCGCTTCCGGCCATTGGCCGATCAGCGCGGCGCCGGTCACGGCGATGCTCATCAGCGCGTTGATGTTCAAGTTGCGGTTTTTCAGGGCTATCCAGCCCTTCTTGTAGGTACCCAGGCCGCCGCTGAGGATCGATACCAACGCCACCAGTGCGACCACCCAGTTTGGCACGGCATTGGTGAAGTGGATCAACTCGGCGCCCAGGGCTGTCACGCCGGACAGCGCCAGCGGCCACCAGGGCTTGGCCGGGGCGGGCAAGTCAGGGGAGGCTTTCTCTTTGCCTGGAGTCATCGGCTCGGCCTGCATCCCTAAGGATTCGATAGCCTTGATGATTGGCGCGTCGCTAGGCAAATCGTGGGTCACGCCCAGCACGCGGTTGATCAGGTTGAAGTCCAGTCGCTGCACGCCTTCGAGCTTGCCGAGCTTGTTCTGGATCAGCGTCTGTTCGGTGGGGCAGTCCATGGCTTCGATGCGAAAACTGCTCAGCCGCGCACCGTCCGTCGGCGTTTTGCCGAGGATGACCACAGGCGGGGCTGCTTTCGATGCGCAGCAGGAATGCCCGTGGTCATGGCCGTGGTCGGGTTTGTGGATGTGAAGGGAATCGCTCATCGGGTGACGTCCGTGAAAAGTGCCTGTTGCGCAGTAAAGACCCTGTAGCCACTATAGGGTCAAGCACCTATTTGGGAGGCCGCATCATGAAGATCGGAGAACTGGCGAAAATCACCGACTGCCAGGTCGAAACCATCCGCTACTACGAGCGCGAAGGCTTGCTGCCGGAACCGGCCCGTAGCGACGGCAATTACCGCGTCTACACCCAGGCCCATGCCGAGCGGCTGACGTTCATCCGCAATTGCCGCACCCTGGACATGACCCTGGAAGAAATCCGCAGCCTCCTGGCCCTGCGCGACAGCCCCCAGGACCAGTGCGAAAGTGTCAACGCGCTGATCGACGAGCACATCCAGCACGTCAAGGCCCGCATCGACGGCCTGCTGGCCTTGCAGACGCAACTGATCGACCTGCGCCATCGCTGTGGCGAAGGGCCGGACCTGGATCAATGCGGAATCTTGCAGCGGCTGGAGGTCAGTGGTGCGGTGGCGCCGGAGGTGGAGCATTCGCATGTGGGGCGCAGTCATGGGCATTGAGGGCCCATGCCACCGATCGGGACCCCATGGAGACCCAATGTGGGAGCGAGCTTGCTCGCGATAGCGGCCTGGCAGTCAACCTCTATGTTGAATGTAAGGGCCTCATCGCGAGCAAGCTCGCTCCCACAGGGGAGGGTGGTGTGGCTTAGACCGCCATCGGCGCGGTCATCGGCGCGTGGTGCTGGTAGCCTTCGAGGGAAAAGTCGCTCGGTTCCACCAGCTCCAGCCACTCCGGCTGGTACACGCCGGTCTTGGCGAACTCCGGCACACGCTCGGAAATCACCAGTTTCGGCATCGGGAACGGCTCGCGCTTGAGCTGTTCGTTGAGCATGTCCAAGTGGTTTTCGTAGACATGGGCATCGCCGATGAAATAGGTGAACCAGCGCGGCGTGTAGCCGGTCAGGCGACCGATCAGGCTCAGCAGCGCGGCGCCTTCGGTGAGGTTGAATGGCGTGCCCAGGCCCAGGTCGTTGGAGCGGATGTAGAGGGTCAGGGAGATTTCCTTGGTCTCGACGTTCGGGTGGAACTGGTAGAGCAGGTGGCACGGCGGCAGGGCCATCTCATCGAGCTGCGCGCAGTTCCAGCCGTGGAACAGGATGCGCCGGCTGCCCGGGTCCTTGATGATGGTGTCGACGCATTGGCGAACCTGGTCGATGGCCTTGTACAGCACCACGTAGGCCTGGCCATTTTCTTCGCCTTCGGCGATCTGCCGGTAACCCTGGGCCAGTGTCTGCTCGATGGCCGCCGGATTGCTCAGGGGGATCTGTTTATAGGCCGGCCATTTGCGCCATTGCACGCCGTAGATCTCGCCCAGGTCGTCTTCGCCCTGGCGGAACGGGTTGGCCAGCCACTGGGCATTTTCGTTGGCGTTCTGGTCCCAGACCTTGCAGCCCAGGGCGCGGAACTCGGCGGCATTGTTCACGCCACGGAGAAAACCGCACATCTCGCCAATGGCCGACTTGAAAGCCATCTTGCGGGTGGTGATGGCCGGGAAGCCGTCCTGCAAGTCATAGCGCAGCATGGCGCCGGGGAAGCTGATGGTGTTCACGCCGGTGCGGTTGGCCTGCTTGGTGCCGTTCTTGATGACGTGGGCCACCAGATCGAGATATTGCTTCATGGGTTACCTGTGTCCTTGAACCCGGGGCCAACGCCCCGGGGTTCGAATTTTAAACCTTGGCCGCGGCAGCCGGCGCGCGATGATAAGCCAGCCAGATCAGCGCCAGGCCGCCGATGATCATCGGTAAGCACAACACCTGGCCCATGGTCAGCCAGTTCCACGCCAGGTAGCCGAGCTGGGCGTCCGGTACGCGGACGAATTCAACGATGAAACGGAAGATCCCGTAGAACAGCGCGAACATGCCCGACACCGCCATGGTTGGCCGCGGCTTGCGCGAGAACAGCCAGAGGATCAGGAACAATGCCACGCCTTCGAGGGCGAACTGATAAAGCTGCGACGGGTGGCGCGGCAACTGCGCCGGGTCGCTGAATGGGGGGAAGATCATCGCCCACGGCACGTCGGTCGGCTTGCCCCACAACTCGGCATTGATGAAGTTGCCGATGCGCCCGGCGCCCAGGCCGATCGGCACCATCGGCGCGACGAAGTCCATCAGCTCGAAAAACGATTTGTTGTTGCGCTTGCCGAACCACAACGCCGCCAGCATCACGCCAATGAACCCGCCGTGGAACGACATGCCACCCTTCCAGACCTCGAAGATCAGCGTCGGGTTGGCCAGGTAGGCACTCAGGTCGTAGAACAGCACGTAGCCCAGGCGCCCACCGACGATCACGCCCATGGACAACCAGAACACCAGGTCGGAGAGCTTTTCCTTGTTCCAGGTCGGGTCGAAACGGTTGAGGCGACGCGACGCCAGCAACCAGGCGCCGCCGATGCCGACCAGGTACATCAGGCCGTACCAGTGGATTTTCAGCGGGCCGATGGCCAGGGCCACCGGATCGATCTGCGGGTAAGGCAGCATTGATATTCCTCGTAAACGTCAAAAATACCCGGGCGACGCTGCCACCTCGGGATTAAGCCAGGATTGCGTCAGAACAGAAAACTCAAGCCCACGCAGAATAGCAAGGCGGCGAACAGCCGCTTGAGCAAGCGCGGCGACAGGCGATGGGCCAGTCGCGCACCGAAGCGGGCGAAGACCATGCTGGTCAGGGCGATGCCCAGCAGCGCCGGCAAATACACAAAACCGAGACTATGGGCCGGCAGCAGCGGATCGTGCCAGCCCAGAATCATGAAGCTTAATGCACTGACCACGGCGATGGGCAGTCCGCAGGCCGATGAGGTCGCGACTGCTTGCTGCATCGGCACGCTGCGCCAGGTCAGGAACGGCACGGTCAGCGAACCGCCGCCGATGCCGAAAATCGCCGAGGCCCAGCCGATCACCGTGCCGGCCAGGGTCAGCCCGGCCTTGCCCGGTACGCTGCGACTGGCGTTGGGCTTGAAGTCCAGGGCCAATTGCAGAGCAACGATCAGGGCGAACACGCCGATGATCTTTTGCAGGTGCGGGCCGGAAATCGCTTCGGCGGTGATCGCGCCGAATCCGGCACCGATCAGGATGCCGACGGTCATCCAGGCGAACACCGGCCAGCGCACCGCGCCTTTGCGTTGATGCTCGCGTACGGCATTGACCGAGGTGAAGATGATCGATGCCAGCGAGGTGCCGACGGCCAGGTGCGTCAGCACCTGCGGGTCGAAGCCCTGCAGGGTGAAACTGAACACCAGCACCGGGACGATGATGATCCCGCCCCCCACGCCGAACAACCCGGCCAACACGCCGGCGCAGGCGCCGAGCAGCAGATAGAGCACAAATTCCACCAGACTCTCCCCGCCCATCCCCGAAATAAGAGCGGCATGGTAACGGATCCAGGGTCCCTGGCTCCACTGAAGGTGATGGATGTGGGGGCCATGTCTGGGTAGAGTGATCTATAGCTGACCCGGAACGGAACCTTTGTGGCGAGGGGATTTATCCCCGTTGGACTGCGCAGCAGTCCTAAAAACCTGACATCCAAGTGTGCCAGGTTGATTGAGTTGATGGTTTTGGGACTGCTTCGCAGCCCAGCGGGGATAAATCCCCTCGCCACAACAGCGGTGTCCGGCTTTATTCTTTTAACGGATTGGCATTGTTAACAGGACGACCTGATGTGCCTGATCGTATTTGCCTGGCGCCCCGGCCATGCCCAGCCGCTGATCGTGGCGGCCAACCGCGACGAATTCTACGCCCGGCCGACCTCACCCCTTGCCCAGTGGCCTGATGCGCCCCATGTGCATGCTGGTCGCGACCTGGAGGCCGGCGGGACCTGGCTTGGCATTGGCGCCGAAGGGCGCTTTGCGGCGCTGACCAACATCCGTGACCCGGGCCAGTTGCCGGTATTCAAGTCGCGCGGCGAACTGGTGGCGCGGTTCCTGACCGGAAATCTTTCGATTACCGAGTATTTGAGCGAAATCGTGCCCCGCGCCAGCGAGTATGGTGGATTCAACCTGCTGCTTGGCGATGGCGTCGAGCTGTGGCATCACAACGCCCGCGATACCCAGCCGCAGCGGTTGGGCGAGGGGCTCTATGGCTTGTCGAACGCTGGGCTGAACACGCCATGGCCCAAATTGCTCAAGGCCCGGGCGGCACTGGGCGAAGTGCTGGACGATCCACAGCCCCAGGCTTTGCTGGCCCTGCTGAACGACCCGCAACCCGCCCCGGTGGCTGAGTTGCCGGATACGGGCGTGGGGCTGGCGACCGAGATGTTGTTGTCGAGTGTGTTCATCGCCAGCCCCGCCTATGGAACGCGGGCGAGTACGGCGTTGATTGTCCATGCCGATGGAACACGGCAGATGGTCGAGCGCAGTTTCGGGCCCCATGGGGGGCATTTGGGAGAGGTGGAACTGCGAGTCTGAAGGATTAGCGAGGACCTGTGGCGAGGGAGCTTGCTCCCGCTCGGCTGCGAAGCAGTCGCAAGTTGGCTGACACTGCCCTTATCGCTATCACCGCAATCGGGAGTGCTTCGCACTCCAGCGGGAGCAAGCTCCCTCGCCACACACACCAATGCTCGTCAGAGCGTCTTGTTCGAAGCCGGATTGATCATCCGCGCCAACCCAAGGTTCTTCAGCGCCAGTTGCAAGGAGCTGTGGATCACTTGCGGGTTGTCGATGGTCATTACCTCCGCGAGCAATTCCTGAGCCTTGCTGAGGTTGATCTGGCGCAGCATCCACTTCACTTTCGGCAGGTTGGTGGCGTTCATCGACAGGCTGTCGAAGCCCATCGCCATCAGCAGCACTGCGGCGGCCGGGTCGCCGGCCATTTCGCCGCAGATGCTCACTGGCTTGCCTTCGGCATGGGCGTCACGTACCACGTTCTGCAAGGCTTGCAGCACCGCCGGGTGAAGGTAGTCGTACAGATCGGCGACCCGTGGGTTGTTGCGGTCCACAGCCAGCAGGTACTGGGTCAGGTCGTTGGAGCCCACCGACAGGAAGTCCACCTGTCGCGCCAATTCCTTGGTCTGGTACACCGCTGCCGGAATCTCGATCATCACGCCAATCGGCGGCATCGGCACGTCGGTGCCTTCGTCGCGCACTTCGCCCCAGGCCCGGTGGATCAGGTGCAGGGCTTCTTCCAGTTCATGGGTGCCGGAGATCATCGGCAACAGGATGCGCAGGTTGTTCAGGCCTTCGCTGGCCTTGAGCATGGCACGGGCCTGGACCAGGAAGATTTCCGGGTGGTCGAGCGTCACGCGAATACCGCGCCAGCCGAGGAACGGGTTGTCTTCCTTGATCGGGAAGTAGGACAGGGATTTGTCGCCGCCAATGTCCAGGCTGCGCATGGTCACCGGTTGTGGGTGAAACGCGGCCAATTGTTCGCGGTAGATCGCCAACTGTTCCTTTTCGCTGGGGAAGCGCTGGTTGATCATGAACGGTACTTCAGTGCGATACAGGCCCACACCTTCGGCGCCACGCTTCTGCGCCCGGGCCACGTCGGCCAGCAGGCCGGTATTGACCCACAGTGGCATGCGGTGGCCGTCGAGCGTCACGCACGGCAGGTCCCGCAGCGCATCCAGGCCCAGGGACAGTTGCTTTTCTTCCTCCACCACATCGGCAAACTGCTTGCGCAGCACGTCGCTGGGGTTGGTGTAGACCTCGCCGTGGTAGCCATCGACGATCATCTGGATGCCGTCGACCTTGGAGTACGGCAGGTCCACCAGGCCCATCACCGTCGGGATGCCCATGGCCCGGGCCAGGATCGCCACGTGGGAGTTGCCCGAACCCAATACCGAGACCAGCCCCGCCAGCTTGCCTTCGGGGACTTCGCCAAGCATGGCCGGCGTGAGTTCTTCACTGACCAGGATGGTGTTGTCGGGGTAGACCAGGGTCTGCTGGCGCTCTTGCTGCAAGTAGGCCAGCAACCGGCGGCCAAGGTCCTTGACGTCCGAGGCCCGCTCGCGCAGGTAGGCGTCGTCCATGAGTTCGAAGCGGTTGACGTGGTCGGTCACCACCTGGCGCAGTGCGCCCTGGGCCCACTGGCCGGTCTTGATGACGGTGGTCACTTCGCTGCCCAGGGAGGCATCGTCGAGCATCATCAGGTAGACGTCGAACAACGCGCGCTCTTCAGGGCGCAGCTGCGTCGCCAGCTTGGCCGACAGGGCGCGCATGTCGGCGCGTACGCCTTCGATGGCGGTCTTGAACAAGCCCAGCTCGGCGTCGATATCGGTGATGGCCTTGTCCGGCACCACGTCCAGGTCGGCGGGTGGCAACATGACCACCGCCGTACCCACCGCCGCGCCCGGTGAACCCGGCACGCCGACGAACTTGGCTTCCTGGATGCCCTTGCCCTGGCGTCCCAGGCCGCTGATCGAGCCGGTGGCCTCGGCGTGGGCTATAACCCCGGCCAGTTGCGCGCTCATGGTCACGAGGAAGGCTTCTTCACCCTCATCGAACTGGCGGCGTTCTTTTTGCTGGATGACCAACACGCCGACAACGCGGCGGTGGTGGATGATCGGTGCCCCGAGGAACGAGGCGTAGCGTTCTTCGCCGGTTTCGGCAAAGTAGCGGTAGCGCGGGTGATCCGCGGCGTTTTCGAGGTTCAGGGGTTCTTCGCGTGTGCCGACCAGACCGACCAGGCCTTCATTGGGGGCCATGCTGACTTTGCCGATGGAGCGCTTGTTCAAGCCCTCGGTGGCCATCAACACGAAACGATTGGTCTCGGGATCCAGCAGGTAGACCGAGCAGACCTGGCTGCCCATGGCCTCTTTGACACGCAATACAATAATCCCCAACGCCGCCTTGAGATCCTTGGCGGAGTTAACTTCCTGGACGATCTTGCGCAGCGTATTGAGCATGGCTCGGGGTCGAACTCCGTCGTCAGTCGCGCGTCAGCAGGCGCGGGGCAAGCTCTTTGAGAGCGCGTCGGTACACTTCGCGCTTGAATGTCACCACCTGGCCCAACGGATACCAATAGCTGACCCAGCGCCAGCCATCGAACTCCGGTTTACCGGTCAAATCCATCCGCACCCGCTGCTCGTTGGAGATCAGGCGCAGGAGAAACCATTTCTGCTTCTGGCCGATGCACAGCGGTTGGCTGTGCGTCCTGACCAGGCGTTGCGGCAAACGATAGCGCAACCAGCCGCGGGTGCAGGCGAGTATTTCGACATCTTCTCGCTCAAGCCCCACTTCTTCGTTCAACTCGCGGTACAAGGCCTCTTCCGGCGTCTCCTGGGGGTTGATCCCGCCCTGAGGAAACTGCCAGGCGTCTTGATTGATACGGCGAGCCCATAGCACCTGCCCTGCATCATTCGTAAGAATGATCCCCACATTGGGGCGGAAACCATCGGGGTCGATCACGGCAACAACCTCGCAAACGCATGTCGCCGCATTGTTCCACAAAGGTTGTGAAAGCAGCAACGAGCCCGCCTAGCTTATGTGCACTCTTGTGAAAAGTCCGTATTCTGGACGCCTTTCTTCAGATTTTTCAGCGAGTAACTGCAATGCGGCTGGCTTTATTCGACTTGGATAACACATTGTTGGGCGGCGACAGCGACCACGCGTGGGGCGATTACCTGTGCGAGCGCGGTTTCCTGGACGCTGTCACATACAAGGCACGCAACGACGCGTTCTACCAGGATTACCTGGCCGGCAAGCTCGACAACGCCGAGTACCTGAATTTTTGCCTGGAAATCCTCGGTCGTACCGAAATGGACGTGCTGGCCCAGTGGCACCTGGACTACATGCGCGACTGCATCGAGCCGATCGTGTTGCCCCAGGCCATCGAATTGCTGGAAAAGCACCGTGACGCTGGCGACAAGCTGGTGATCATCACCGCCACCAACCGCTTTGTCACCGGGCCGATTGCCGAGCGCCTGGGCGTCGAAACCCTGATCGCCACCGAGTGCGAGATGATCGACGGGCGCTACAGCGGGCGCAGCACGGATGTCCCGTGCTTTCGCGAGGGCAAGGTGACCCGGCTGAACCGTTGGCTGGAAGAGACCGGGTATTCCCTTGATGGCAGCTATTTCTACAGCGACTCGATGAATGACCTGGCGCTGCTGGAGGTGGTGACGCATCCGGTGGCGGTGGATCCGGATCCGAACCTCAGGGCCGAGGCCCAGAAGCGGGGTTGGCCGGTGATTTCGCTGCGCGGCTGAAATTGTCATCGCGCGCTAACGCCTTAAACCGGCTTGGCGCCCATCAACCCCGCAATGGCGATCAAGCAGACAATGCTGAACAACGCCAAAGCCAACGTAAACTTGCCAGTGCCCGCCACCGGCAGCTTGCGCAGTTTGTTCAGCCGTACCAACAGCCAGAACCCGGCCAACGCCGCCAAGGTATAGAGCACGCTGGAAGCCAGCAGCCAGGTCTGGCCCAGTGGCCATCCGACTTGATGCACCATCCACCAGCCGGTGAAGGGCAGGCTCGCCAATGCCAGGATCATCACCAGCCAGATGAACAGTCGCGGACGTTGCAGCGTGCGTGCGGCTGCCGTGGCATCGCCGTTGCGGCGCGTGCGCCAGACCCAGAGGGCCAGCCCGAGGGCGCCCGCCAACAGCAGAACCGTGGCTACGACGTGGGCGATTTTCAGGAGGGTCAACGTTTCCATGGTTCGATTTCCTTATGACTTGTCCAGCACAGCTTAGCCCCCCCTGTGGCGAGGGAGCTTGCTCCCGCTGGGTCGCGAAGCGGCCCCAAAAAAAGCAGTGAGCGCTTCGCACTCAAGCGCGGCGGGATCTCCCTCGTCACAGGGTTCACCCCAAGAACAGTTGATACGCCGGGTTATCGCTTTCATCCCAGTACGGGTAGCCGATTTCTTCCAGGGCGGCCGGCACCAGGTGGCGCTCATCGTGCGGCACCTGTAGCCCGGCGACCACACGGCCATCCGCCGCGCCATGGTTGCGGTAGTGGAACATCGAGATGTTCCAGCGTCCGCCCAGCTTGTTGAGGAAGTTGAACAGCGCGCCCGGGCGCTCCGGGAATTCGAAGCGCAGCACCACTTCGTCGATGACATGGGCCGCATGCCCGCCGACCATGTGGCGAATGTGCAACTTGGCCAGTTCATTGTCGGTCAGGTCCAGCACCGGGAAGCCTTGTTCGGTCAGGCTGGCGATCAACGCGCTGCGCGGATCGTTTTCCGGGTGGGTCTGCACGCCAACGAAGATGTGCGCCTCACTGCCGGTGTTGTAGCGATAGTTGAATTCGGTGATCTGGCGCTTGCCGACGGCTTCGCAGAACGCCTTGAAGCTGCCCGGCTGCTCGGGGATGGTCACGGCGATGATCGCTTCGCGGCCCTCGCCCAGTTCGGCGCGTTCGGCAACGTGGCGCAAGCGGTCGAAGTTGACGTTGGCGCCGGAGTCGATGGCCACCAGGGTCTGGCCGCTGATGCCGCGCGACTCGACGTATTTCTTGATCCCGGCCACGCCAAGGGCGCCAGCAGGTTCGGTGATCGAGCGGGTATCGTCGTAGATATCCTTGATCGCAGCGCAGATCTCGTCGGTGCTGACGGTGATCACCTCGTCCACGTAGTGCTTGCAGATGTCGAAGGTGTGCTGGCCGATCTGTGCCACGGCGACGCCGTCGGCGAACAGCCCCACGGTCGGCAGGACCACACGCTCGCCAGCGGCCATGGCCGCTTGCAGGCAATTGGAGTCGTCCGGCTCGACGCCGATGATCTTGATGTCCGGGCGCAGGTACTTCACGTAGGCCGCGATCCCGGCAATCAGCCCGCCACCTCCCACCGGGACGAAGATCGCATCCAGGCGCCCCGGGTGCTGGCGCAGGATTTCCATTGCCACGGTGCCCTGCCCGGCAATGGTGTGGGGATCGTCATACGGGTGGATGTAGACGTAGCCTTTTTCGTCGACCAGTTTCAGCGAGTAGGCCAGGGCTTCGGGGAACGAATCGCCGTGCAGCACCACTTTGCCGCCACGGGAACGCACGCCTTCGACCTTGATTTCCGGGGTGGTCTTGGGCATCACGATGGTGGCCTTGACCCCCAGCACCTTGGCCGCCAGGGCCAGGCCCTGGGCATGGTTGCCTGCCGAAGCGGTGACCACGCCGCGGGCGCGTTCTTCGTCGCTGAGCTGGGTCAACTTGTTGTAGGCCCCGCGAATCTTGAACGAGAACACCGGCTGCAAGTCTTCGCGCTTGAGCAAGATGCTGTTGCCCAGTCGCTCGGAGAGCTGGCGAGCGGACTGCAGAGGGGTTTCTACGGCAACGTCGTAAACGCGCGAGGTGAGGATCTTTTTGACGTACTGTTCAAGCATCGGAAAGCATCACTGAGCGGGTTGGGCAGGGCCAAGGAGTCTAACCCGGCTTTTAGCTGGGCGACCACACGAATCCCAAGGTTTTGTTGGGTTATACTCGCGCCCCTCTTTACTTCCTGTCCGCTTTCGGAGCCCGCATGACCCAGGATCAACTCAAACAGGCCGTGGCCCAGGCCGCCGTCGACCTCATCCTCCCGAAGCTGGATGACAAGAGCATTGTCGGGGTTGGCACCGGCTCTACGGCCAATTGCTTCATCGACGCGCTGGCGCAACACAAGGGTGCGTTCGACGGCGCGGTCGCCAGCTCCGAAGCCACCGCCGCGCGCCTCAAGGGCCACGGGATTCCGGTGTACGAGCTCAACACCGTGAGCGACCTGGAGTTCTACATCGACGGCGCCGACGAAAGCGACGCGCACCTGAACCTGATCAAGGGCGGCGGCGCGGCCCTGACTCGCGAGAAGATCGTCGCGGCGGTGGCCAAGACCTTTATCTGCATTGCCGACGCCAGCAAGCTGGTGCCGGTGCTGGGCGCGTTCCCGTTGCCAGTGGAAGTCATACCGATGGCCCGCAGTCATGTGGCTCGCGAACTGGTGAAGCTGGGTGGCGACCCGGTGTATCGCGAAGGCGTGCTGACCGATAACGGCAACATCATCCTCGATGTGCACAACCTGCAGATCACTAACCCGGTGGAACTGGAAAGCCAGATCAACGCCATCGTGGGCGTGGTCACCAACGGTTTGTTCGCTGCGCGTCCTGCTGATGTGCTGTTGCTGGGGACCCCTGAAGGCGTGAAGACCCTCAAGGCTTGATCCGCTGTTGTGATTGGCACGCTTGTGGCGAGGGGATTTATCCCCGTTGGGCTGCGAAGCAGCCCTGAAACCTGAATTAATCGGTGTGCCAGATAGATTGAGTTCATTGCTTTTGGGGGCTGCTACGCAGCCCAGCGGGGATAAATCCCCTCGCCACAGGGTTTTTGATTCCTTCAATCAGGCTGCGGCTTCTTGAACACATAGAACAGATTCGGCTCGCTCACCAGATACAGGTTGCCATCGTCGTCCATGGCGAGGCCTTCGGCCTGGGGCACGGTTTTTTGCAGGCCGTGGCGGCCCTTGCTCAACGACAGCGTGCTCAACGGCCGGCCGTCAATATCCAATTCGATAATCAGCCGCGACTCCTCGGACAGCGCCAGTAAGTGGCCGCTGCGCTCGTCGTATTGCAGGCTTGAGAGGTCGCGTACGAACAGCCCGGCATCGCGCTTGGGGTTGTTGATTACATGGACGGCATAGGACTTTTCCGGATTGTGGTGGGGAAACCCATGCACTTCATAAATCAGCATCGGGTCGCGCTCCTTCGCCACGAACAGGCGTTTGCCTACCGAATCGTAGGCCAGCCCTTCGAACCCCTTGTTGCCGCTCATGTGCACGCCCAGGGTCATCTGTTCGGCTTCGGCGGCGTCGAGGAATTGGGTGTCCTCTTCCAGGTGAATCTTGATCAGGCGCTGCTGACGCTCGTCGGTGATGACGTAGATGTCTTCGCTGATGAACTCCACCGCCTCCGGATCGCCAAAGCCGATCAGGGCGATGCGCCGCAAAATCTTACCGTCCAGCGATAACTCGACCAGCTCGGCATTTTTATTGGTGACGGTGAACAGGCTCTTGCGGATCGGATCGAACGTCAGCGCTGAAACGTCATCGTCCAGGCCGTCGATCGCCTGCGCCTCGAGCGTGACTCGGTATTGGTCCAGGGCGATGGCCTGTTCGCTGGGGGTTCGCCAGAGGGTGTTGAGGTTGAACCAGGCGCGTTCGAACAGGCGCAGATACTGGCCGGCGGCGATCAGGAAGATCAGCACCAGCGTCAGCAGTATCAGGATCAAGGGTTTGGGGCGGGCGAGTCGACGCATGTTGGGGTGGGCTCGGATAAGAACAGGGTGCCTGGAAATACCACGGCCGCCTGAACTGAAGCTTAATGGCTGTGTGCCACACCCTACAACAAATGAGGATTTATCCTACAGAGTTAGTGCTGTCAGCGCTGTTTTTCGAAACGATAGAACAGATTCGGTTCGCTGACCATGTACAGATTGCCGGCCTCATCGACGGTGACGCCTTCGGCACGAGGGATTGTGTCTTTCAGGCCGTTGAAGCCGCCCAGCAAGGTCATGAAGCTGACCTGCTCGCCTTTTTCGTCCAGTTCCAGCAGCAGATGGGAGTCGGCCGAAAGCACCAGCATGTGATCGGTGCGCGGATCGATCGCCAGTGCCGAGAGGTTGCGCAGGTCCAGTTCATTGCTGGCATGGATTTGCTTGTTGCCCTTGAGCAATTGGCTACCGTCGCTTTTCCAGGTGAACAGCGCCGGCGGGCGTTCCTCCCCGAGTACCAGTTGCTGGTTGCGCGGGTCCCAGACGATCGCTTCGAACCCTTTGTTCTTGTTCTTGGATGGGCCGAGATCGTAGTGGGGGGAATCGGCGTTGTTCAATTCGCGTGTATCGGCACCAACGTGGACGATGGTCAACGTGTGATTTCGTTCGTCGGTGATAGCCAGCAGGCCGTTTTCCATATAAGTCACGCCCTCGGGGTTGCTCCAACCCACCAGCGGCATCTTGCGCAGCACGTCGCCTTGCAGGGTCAGTTCCACCAGGAACGGGTTCTTGCCCATGACGGCGAACAGCGTCTTGGTCTGCGGGTTGTAGGTCACATCGGACGCTTCGTCTTTCTCCATGCCGGGTAGCGGCTTGGCGTCGATCACGGCGCGGTAGTCCGGCAGCCAGATGCTCGCCTGGCGCTCGGCTGGGCTCTGGAAGTGTTCCGATAGCCAAAGCAGGCCGCGGTCGTCCCAATGCATCGCAAACGCCAGGCCATAGGCAGCGGCCATCGCCAGCAGCGACCAGGCATACCAGGGCAGGGCGAAGCGGGGGCGGCGGGCGAGATTGGCGGCAGACAGTGCTTGGGTTTTGGCCATCGGGGAATGCGTTCCAGAAAATTCGGCTAGGGGAGTGGCTGGCTCAGATGCCGCATTCCCCGGAATTATCCGGATGGCATGTGAAAAAAACGGTAAATGATCGCAGATGCGTCATATATGCCCTGTGGGAGCGAGCTTGCTGGCGATAGCGGTGTGTCAGCCAACATCAATGTTGGATGTGATGGCCTCATCGCGAGCAAGCTCGCTCCCACAGGGGAACACAGGTTTAGCCGTTAGCGAACGTTACTTTCGAAGCGGCTCGCCCCCGGCAACTCCAGTACCAGCTCATCGCCTGCATTCAGCGGCCCGACGCCTGCCGGGGTGCCGGTGAGGATCACGTCGCCGGCCTGCAACGAGAAGCAGCCGGCCATGTACTGGATCATCGGCACAATGGGGTTGAGCATCAGGCTGCTATTGCCGTCCTGGCGCACTTCACCGTTGATGGTCAGGCGAACGGAGATGTCGGTCAGGTCGGCAAAGGTGCCGCTCGACACGAACGGTGCGAGCACCGCCGCGCCGTCGAAGGACTTGGCCACTTCCCACGGCAGGCCCTTGGCCTTGAGCTCGGCCTGCTTGTCCCGCAGAGTCAGGTCCAGGGCTGGGGCGAAGCCGGAGATCGCGTCCAGTACTTCTTCAACACTGGGCTTGGTGGACAACGGCTTGCCGATCAGCACGGCGATTTCCGCCTCGTAGTGCACCGAGCCACGGTCGGCAGGAATGCTGAAACCACCTTCCAGCGGCACCACGCAACTGCCCGGCTTGATGAACAGCAAGGGTTCGGTGGGTACCGGGTTATCCAGTTCCTTTGCATGTTCGGCGTAGTTGCGGCCAATGCACACCACTTTCCCTACCGGGAAATGAATACGTGTACCGTCGACATACTGGTGCTGATAGCTCATTACCGGCTCCTGCTTCTGGGATTCATCAGGTGTTTTAGGCGTCAAATTGCGAAAATCTTGCCCGGGTTCATGATGCCGTTCGGGTCGAATACCGCCTTCACCGCTTTCATGTACTCGATTTCCACAGGTGAACGACTATAGGTCAGGTAGTCACGCTTGGTCATGCCCACGCCGTGTTCGGCGGAAATCGAGCCGTTGTACTTCTCGACGGTCTCAAAGACCCATTTGTTCACGGTCGCGCACTTGGCGAAGAACTCATCCTTGCTCAGGTTTTCCGGCTTGAGGATGTTCAGGTGCAGGTTGCCGTCGCCGATGTGGCCAAACCAGACGATTTCGAAGTCCGGGTAGTGTTCGCCGACGATCGCGTCGATTTCCCGCAAGAACCCCGGAACCTTGGAGACGGTCACCGAGATGTCGTTCTTGTACGGCGTCCAGTGGGAGATGGTTTCGGAAATGTATTCGCGCAGCTTCCACAGGTTCTGCAGTTGGGTTTCGCTCTGGCTCATCACGCCGTCCAGCACCCAGCCTTGCTCCACGCAATGCTCGAAGGTTTCCAGGGCGTGATTGGCGACTTCTTCAGTGGTGGCTTCGAATTCCAGCAGGGCGTAGAACGGGCACTCGGTTTCGAACGGTGCTGGCACGTCGCCGCGAGCGAGGACCTTGGCCAGGGCCTTGTCTGAGAAAAATTCGAAGGCGGTCAGGTCCAGCTTGCCTTGGAAGGCGTGCAGCACCGGCATGATCGAATCGAAGTCCGGCGTGCCGAGCACCATCGCGGTGAGGTTTTTCGGCGCACGGTCCAGGCGCATGGTGGCCTCGACCACGAAGCCCAGGGTGCCTTCGGCGCCGATGAACAGCTGCCGCAAGTCATAGCCGGTGGCATTCTTGATCAGGTCCTTGTTCAGCTCCAGCAGGTCACCCTTGCCGGTGACGACCTTCATGCCCGCCACCCAGTTGCGGGTCATGCCGTAGCGAATGACCTTGATCCCGCCGGCATTGGTGCCGATGTTGCCGCCAATCTGGCTGGAACCGGCCGAAGCGAAGTCTACCGGGTAGTACAGGCCATGTTCTTCGGCCTTGTTCTGCAGTTGTTCGGTGACCACGCCAGGCTGGCAGACCGCGGTGCGGTCGGTGAGGTTCACGTCGAGCACCTGGTTCATGTAGTCGAATGACACGACCACTTCGCCGTTGGCCGCCACGGCCGCGGCGGAAAGCCCGGTACGTCCGCCCGATGGCACCAGCGCGATTTTGTGCGCGTTGGCCCAGCGCACGATGGCCTGGACCTGCTCGGTGGTCTTGGGAAAGACGATGGCCGTGGGCGCCGGGGCGAAATGCTTGGTCCAATCCTTGCCGTAAGCGTTCAGGGAGTCGGCATCGGTCAGGACCTTGCCAGGCTCAACCAGGGTCTTCAGCTCATCTATCAGGGCAGGGTTGGTCATCGACAGAACTCTCGAACAATTCATGGTCATCCTGAGAACGCTTCACGTCGCAGGAATGAGTGTTTAGCGGGGTGCATATGCTAGCATACCGACCCCGCAGCGTAGTGCCCAACGGCTGTTCTGCGGCGACGGCTGTCACGCCGGTCGGGCCAGCATGCGCTGTCCGATTCCCTGCCATTTTTCTCCGGGACACAGGTTTACGCAGATGAGCAAGACTTCTCTCGATAAGAGCAAGATCAAGTTCCTTCTTCTCGAAGGCGTCCACCAATCGGCTGTCGACGTCCTCAAGTCGGCGGGCTACACCAGCATCGAGTACATCACCAGTTCTCTGCCGGAAGCCCAGCTCAAGGAAAAGATCGCCGATGCTCACTTCATCGGCATTCGCTCCCGTACTCAATTGACCGAAGAGATCTTCGACCACGCCAAGAAACTGGTGGCGGTCGGCTGCTTCTGCATCGGCACCAACCAGGTTGACCTCAATGCGGCGCGCGAGCGCGGCATCGCGGTGTTCAACGCGCCGTACTCCAACACCCGTTCCGTTGCCGAACTGGTGCTGGCCGAAGCGATACTGCTGCTGCGCGGCATCCCTGAGAAGAACGCTTCCTGCCACCGTGGCGGCTGGATCAAGAGCGCGGCCAACTCCTTCGAAATCCGCGGCAAGAAGCTGGGTATCGTCGGTTACGGCTCGATCGGCACCCAGTTGTCGGTACTGGCTGAAGGCCTTGGCATGCAGGTGTTCTTCTACGACACCGTGACCAAACTGCCCCTGGGCAACGCCACCCAGGTCAACGACTTGCACGAGCTGCTGGGCATGTCCGACATCGTGACCCTGCACGTGCCGGAAACCGCTGCCACCCAGTGGATGATCGGCGAGAAGGAAATCCGTGCCATCAAGAAGGGCGGGATCCTGATCAACGCCGCGCGTGGCACCGTGGTCAAGCTCGACGCCCTGGCCGACGCGATCAAGGACAAGCACCTGATCGGCGCTGCCATCGACGTGTTCCCGGTGGAGCCGCGTTCCAACGACGACATCTTCGAAAGTCCGCTGCGTGGCCTGGACAACGTGATCCTGACCCCGCACATCGGCGGTTCCACCGCTGAAGCCCAGGCCAACATCGGTCTGGAAGTGGCGGAAAAGCTGGTCAAGTACAGCGACAACGGTACGTCGGTATCGTCCGTGAACTTCCCGGAAGTGGCTCTGCCGGCACACCCCGGCAAGCACCGTTTGCTGCACATCCACGAGAACATCCCGGGTGTGATGAGCGAGATCAACAAGGTCTTCGCCGAAAACGGCATCAACATTTCCGGTCAGTTCCTGCAGACCAACGAGAAAGTCGGCTACGTCGTGATCGACGTCGACGCCGAATACTCGGACCTGGCGCAAGAGAAGCTGCAGCACATCAACGGCACCATTCGTTGCCGGGTGTTGTTCTAAGAAGGTTGGGCGGCAAGTTGAGGTTTGGCTTGCAATAAAAAACGGGAGCTTCGTAAGGGGCTCCCGTTTTTTTGCCTGCGTTACTTCACGGTGACGGTGATCTTCTTGGACACGATCGTCGGATGGAACGGCATATGGCCGCTGTCACCCAATATCAGCTGCAAGGTATGTTTGCCCGGGGCCAGCTTGATGGTGGCTTCGGTCTGCGCTTTGCCGAAGTGCATGTGGTTGGCGTCGGTCGGAATCGGTGCGCCTTCAGCGGGCAGTTTGTCGACATCGATCAGCAGATGATGATGCCCGGTGTTTTTGGTCACATCACCCGCCGGAGCCAGGGCGATGTCCTTGACGCCGAACTTGACCTTGAATTCCTGGGCAACGGTGGCGCCGTCTTCCGGGGACACGATGAATACCTCTGCGCCTTTGGGAGCGGGGGTTGCGGCAGTCGCCAGCATCGAAGTACTCAGCAACAGGCCGGCCAACGTGGCACGAGACATAAAGCTTTTCATTTTTTTCTCCAATTTTTCCATGAAATCCGCCTGGCCATGACAACTTCATGACCAATCGTTGTCGAAGCCTGCAACAACCATAGCAAAGCGAGCCTGAAACGAGCGTCGCTTGTATAAATACAAAGGAGTGACCATGCGCTTTCTGCCTGGCCTGATTTGCCTGCTACCCCTTTTGAGTCCCCTGGCTCATGCCGAACTGATCGATGACATCAATGACCGTGGCGAACTGCGCATTGCCCTTGAGGCCAACACCGCGCCCTTCAACTTCAAGGAAGACGGCAAACTCACTGGTTTCGAAGTGGAGCTGGGCGAAATGCTTGCCAGTGAGCTCGATGTACGCCCCGACTTCGTGGTCACTGATGCCGGGGACCTGATGAGCGGGGTGGAGAGCGGCAAGTACGACGTCGCCATCAACCACATAGCAATGACCCCGGAACTGGTGGAACGTTTCGACACCAGCGCCGTTTACAGCCAGCCGGATGCACAATTGCTGGCGAGCAAGGAGCAGACGCCACGCCCGTTGGTCATGGCGCAGTCGTTCCAGCCTGAAAAAAAGAGCGACCCGGCGCCGAGCCTGGTGATTCCGTTCCAGAAGGGCAACCCGGCGTTCAAGGCCAGCCTGGACAACGCCCTGACACGTATCAAGGAGGACGGGAGGCTGGAGCGGTTGTCGCAGAAGTGGTTGGGTAAGCAGGACTGACAGCGATTAAAGACCGGACTCAAGCGCTGTTCTTTGTGGCGAGGGGATTTATCCCCGCTGGACTGCGAAGCAGCCCCAAAAAGCCGCTGCCCCGGTGTGTCTGAATGATTGCATTGCTTGCATGGGGGGGCGCTGCGCACCCCAGCGGGGATAAATCCCCTCGCCACAGGGGGATTTCAAGGTTTACGCCAGACACTCGCCAACCAAGGCTGTTGCTCGCGCGGCAGCCCAGCCGGTCGGTAGTAATGCTCCAGTTCCACGAAGCCTGCGTCGCCAAGCAGCGTGCGCCAGGCCGCGAGGTCGTGGTAGGCGCCGAAGCGCTGGCCGTTCCAGCCCTCCTGGTTTTCGCCCCGTGGGTTGGAGCTGAACAGCACGCCGCCGGGCTTGAGCGTGGCGTGCAGTTGTTTCAGCACCCGAGGCAGTTCCTGGACCGGGATATGAAACAGCACGGCGTTGGCAAAGATCCCGTCGAAGCGTTCAGCCGGCAGGTCGAGTTTCAAAAAGTCCTGTTGCCACACTTCGCACCCGCTGTCCTGGCGCGCCATCCGGGCAAATTCTGCTGAGCCATCGAGGCCCACCGCCACGTGGCCCATGGCGGTAAATGTACGCAGGTCTCGTCCGGGGCCGCAGCCGAAGTCCAGGATGTGCAGCGGTGCCTCGGCTTGAATATGCCGCAGCAACGCGTCGATGTTCTGGCTGACGTCGTGATCGCGCGTGCCTTCGCGGAAGCTGTCGGCGACCGCGTTGTAATGGCCCAGGGTCGTGGCGGTGATGGTCTGCAGGTCGTCGGGGGTGTGTTTCATGGTTCGGGAACTTGGGTGGGGAACGTCAGCCGACTATACCGCAAGCAGGCTCACGCCCCCATTGGCATCGGCCAACGCCGCCTAGCGTTTGTTCAAGCCCCGCGCCAAGCGATCGCCACCGAGTTGAATCAACGCCACCAATGCCACCAGCAACACGATCACCGTGAGCATGATCTGGCTGTCGAATCGCTGGTAGCCGTACCGGTAGGCGATGTCCCCCAGGCCGCCGGCGCCGATCGCGCCAGCCATGGCCGAAGAGTTGATCATGGTCACCAGCGTGATGGTAAAACCGCCGACGATGCCCGGCAGGGCTTCGGGCAGCAACACATGCCAGACAATGTGCCAGCGCCGGCAACCCATGGCCTGGGCTGCTTCGATCAGGCCGTGGTCGACCTCCCGCAGGCTGACTTCGGCGATGCGGGCAAAGAACGGCGTGGCGGCGATGGTCAGCGGTACCACCGCGGCCCAGACGCCATAGGTGGTGCCGACGATCAGCCGGGTGAACGGAATCAGCGCCACCATCAGAATCAGGAACGGTATCGAGCGGAACAGGTTCACGAACGCGCCCAGGGCCCGGTTCAAAACCGGCGCTTCGTAGATCCCGCCCTTGCCGCTGGTCACCAGGATCACCGCCAGCGGAATGCCCGCCAGCAGCGCGATCAGCGACGACACGCCGACCATCAGGAACGTGTCGATGAAACCCTGCAACAACCGATCAAACCACATAACCCAGCACCTCTACCCGTTGCGCCCAATTGCCCGCCCGTTGGCGCAGTTCCTCGGCGCCCCATGACGAACCGCTCACGGCCAGTAGCAATTGCCCCAGCCCGTGGCCCTGAATCCGTTCGATGCCGCCGTGCAGCAAGCGCACCCGACCACCGAGGGCGCTGAACAAAGCGGCGAGATCCGGTTCCTCGCGATCTGTACCGGTGAATTGCAGGCGCAGCACCGTAGCCGCGTCTGCCGACGCCGGCAGCACTTGCAAGCGACTTTGCAGTTCTTCCGGGATGGCGTGTTGCAGGGGCGCCAGCAGCGTCCGGCTGACCTCGTGTTGCGGATTGCCGAAGACTTCCCAGACCGGTCCTTGCTCGACGATTCGCCCCTGTTCGAGCACCACCACCCGGTCGCAGACTTCGCGAATCACCGCCATTTCATGGGTGATCAACACGATGGTCAGGCCCAGTCGCTGATTGATCTCACGCAGCAAACCGAGGATCGATTGAGTGGTTTCCGGGTCCAGGGCCGAGGTGGCTTCATCGCACAACAGAATCTGCGGGTCATGCACCAACGCCCGGGCAATCCCCACCCGCTGTTTCTGCCCGCCCGAAAGTTGCGCCGGATAGGCCTTGTGCTTGCCTTGCAGGCCGACCAGTTCCAGCAGCTCGCGAACTTTGCGCTGGCGTTGCTCCTTGGGCACGCCGGCGACTTTCAGCGGCAGCTCGACGTTCTGCCACACGGTCTTGGCCGACATCAGGTTGAAGTGCTGGAAGATCATGCCGATGCGCCGGCGCAGTTCCACCAGGCGGTCTTCATCGAACTCGCCGATGTCTATCTGATCGATCAACACCCGGCCACTGGTGGGTTGTTCGAGGCGGTTGATGGTGCGGATCAGCGACGACTTGCCAGCGCCGCTGCGGCCGATGATGCCGAACACTTCGCCGCGCTGGATCGCCAGGTCGATGCCTTGCAGCGCGGCCACCGGCCCCTGGGCGCCAGCGTAGGTCTTGCCCAGGCCGATGAAGCGCACGTGGGCGCGGTTCAGCTCTGGATGCAGTTCGGTGTGTTTGGCGCTTCTGGGCGGGGGGGCTTCTTGTCGAAGTCGAGCATTGACGGCGTTCATGTCAGCTTTCCCAGCCGGGTTGGTAGAGCTTGCCGTGGGCCTTGTCCAGGGCGGCGCGCACGGCTGGGGAATGTTGGTAGATGTCGACGAACTTGATCAGCCGTGGATCGTTCTTGCTCTTGGGTTGGATCACGAACTGAATCACGTATTCCTTGTGATCGAGGCCGTCGAACAGCAAGGCAGAGCTGGCATCGAAGGTCTTGGCCAGGCGGATGTAGGCGGGATAACCCTGCACCAGGTCGGCGTCTTCATAAGCGCGCACCAGCTGCACGGCTTCGACCTGCAGGATCTTGAGCTTCTTCGGGTTGGCGACGATGTCGTCTTCGGTGGCCTTGTAGCCGACGCCCGGCTTGAGGCTGATCAGCCCGGCCTTGGCCAACAGTTGCAGGCCGCGACCGCTGTTGATCGGGTCGTTGGCAATGGCGACGCTGGCGCCTTCGGGCAGCTCGTCGAAGCTTTTGTATTTTTTCGAGTAGAGGCCGACGTTGTTGATGATCCCCGGTGCAAAGGGCACCAGATCGAACCCGGCGGCGGCCTTGGCGTTTTCCAGGAACGGGATGTGCTGGAAATAATTCACGTCGATATCGCCGGAGGCCAGGCTGACGTTGGGCGCGATCCAGTCGCTGAACTCCACCAGTTCGACCTTCAGGCCTTGCTTGCTGGCCTCTTCCACGGCGGCCTCCAGAGGAATGGCGAACGCGGCGGTGGTGCCGATTTTCAGTGGTGCGTCGGCGGCAAACAGCGCCGAGCTGAACAGGCCGAGGGCCAGGGCCAGCGCTTTGACTGGCAGGGTCAGGAGTTGCTGGGTCATGTCGGTTATTCCAGTCATTGATTAATTGAGCCATGTGCTTGTGTGGCGAGGGAGCTTGCTCCCGCTGGGCTGCGAAGCGGCCCCAACCCAGTCCGCTCGGTCTGTCGGTTGAAACCTTGCCGGCTGGGCGCCTGCTTCGTTGTCGTGCGGGAGCAAGCTCCCTCGCCACAGGGTCAGTGTCGGTAGGTTGAGCCGGTGTGTTGTCCAGGTAGATGAGCCTCTGCGTGAAACAGCTTTTCCCGCAGGGTGCCGTTGTCGTATCCGGTCTTGTACGAGCCGCGCCGCTGCAACTCGGGGATCACCAGGTCAATGAAATCCACGTAGCTTTGCGGCGTGACGATGCGGGTCAGGTTGAAACCATCGAGGCCGGTTTCAGCGATCCACGACTCCAGCTCATCGGCCACCTGCTCAGGCGATCCCACCACCGTGATGTAGCGACCGCCCAAGGCGTGTTGCTCGAGCAATTTGCGCCGGGTCCAGTCGTTGTTCTGCAAGGTCTTGGTGGCGGACTGGATGGCGTTGCTCTTGACGTACTGGATCGGTTCATCCAGTTCGTACTGGGAAAAATCGATGCCCGTCGACGCGGAAAAATGCGCCACGCCGGCCTCGGCGCTGGCATAGCTCAGGTACTCGGTATGCTTGGCCCAGGCAGCCGCTTCGGTCTCGCCGACGATCACGTTCAGGCCCATGAACACCTTGATGTCCCCGGGGTTGCGCCCGGCCTCTACGGCGCTGGCGCGGACCTTGTCCACCTGGGCCTTGGTCGCCGGTTTGTTCTGGCCGCTGATGAACACGCACTCGGCATGCCGTCCGGCGAACAGCAGGCCGCGCTCGGAACTGCCGGCCTGGAACAGCACCGGCGTGCGCTGGGGCGAGGGTTCGCACAGGTGATAACCCTCGACCTGATAGAACTCGCCCTGATGCCGGACCTTGTGCACTTTCTCCGGCTGCGCATAGATCCGCCGCTGGCGATCGTTGAGTACCGCGTCGTTTTCCCAGCTGCCTTCCCAGAGTTTGTAGAGCACTTGCAGGTACTCGTCGGCCTGGTCGTAGCGACGGTCATGCTCCACTTGTGCGGTCAGGCCCATGGCTTTGGCGGCGCTGTCCAGGTAGCCGGTGACGATGTTCCAGCCGACCCGGCCGCGACTCAGGTGGTCGAGGGTGCTCATGCGTCGGGCGAAGAGGTAGGGCGGTTCGTAGGTGAGGTTGGCGGTGAGGCCGAAGCCGAGGTTCTTCGTGACGGCGGCCATTGCCGAGACCAGCAGCAACGGGTCGTTGACCGGCAGCTGGATCGACTCTTTCAGGGTGACGTCCACCGACTGTTGGTACACGTCATAGACCCCGACGATGTCGGCGATGAACAGCCCGTCGAACAATCCGCGCTCGAGCAATTGCGCCAGGGCGGTCCAGTACTCGATCGTGTTGAACTGGGTCGAGGTGTCCTGGGGATGGGTCCACAGACCGTGATTGATGTGCCCGATGCAGTTCATGTTGAACGCGTTGAGCAGGATTTTTTTCTTGCCGGGAGCCATCAGATAGTCCCCCGCAGCGGCGGCTTTTCATCGTTGAGGTAGAAGTTGCCCACGGCATGGTATTTCCAGCGCACCGGGTCATGCAGGGTGTGCACCCGGGCGTTGCGCCAGTGGCGGTCGAGGCCATGTTCGGCCAGGGTCGCCTGGCTGCCGGCCAATTCGAACAGCGTGCTGCTGGCGGCCAGGGATATTTCGGTGCTGATGGCACGGGCTTCGGCCACGGCAATCGAGGCGGCGGCGACCGTGTCGGCCCGGGTGTCGGCCTGGGCCCGGTCGAGGAATTCACCGGCGCGTTCCAACAGGGCTTCGGCGGCATGCAGGCGGATGCTCAGTTGGCCGAAACTCTTGAGGGTGTGCGGGTCTTCGGTGGCGACGTCGCTGGTGGCGTCGATCCAGGGGCGGGTTTTATTGCGGACAAAATGCAGGGCGTCTTCGTAGGCGGCGCGGGCGATGCCGGTGTCGATGGCGGCGTGAAGAATCTGCGCCAGCGGCCCTACCGGTGTGGGACGTTCGAAGGCGCTCTGGAAGGGCACGATGTCGGCGGCGGCGACATAAACGTCTTCGAACACCACCGAACCGCTGCCCGTGGTGCGCTGGCCAAAACCGCTCCAGTCGTCGATCACCGTCAGGCCTTGGCTGCTGCGAGGGACGAACGCCAGTTGTTGCACACCGTTTTCGTCCACCACTGACGTGGGGATGCGCTGGGCGTAGATCGCGCCCGTGGCGTAGAACTTGCGACCGTTGATGCGATAGCCCTCGCCGTCGCGGCGCAGTTGGGTGATGCGATCATGGGCAGTCTTGGTGCCAAGTTCGGCCAGCGCGTTACCAAAGCGCTGGCCGGCGAGCACTTCGGCGTAGAGGCGTTGTTTTTGCGCTTCAGTGCCGTTTACCCGTAGCACTTCCAGGGCATAGAAATGATTTTGTGGAATCTGCCCCAGCGAGCTGTCGGCCTGGGAAATCAGCGCAATGACTTTGGCCAGGGTGACGTTGGAAACACCGGCACCGCCATAGGCCGTGGGCACGCTGATACCCCACAGGCCCGAGCGGGAGAAGGCCTCCAGTTCCGGGTACGGCAAACGGCGCTCGCGGTCGCGCAGGGCGCTGTCGCGCTTGAAGTCATCGGCCAGGTCGCTGGCCACGATCAGGGCTTGTTCATCGCTGGTGATCACCGCGACGTATTGAGAAAGCGTCATGTGCTGCTCCAGAGGTCGGGTCGTCAGATCCAGGAATGGCGGGCCGGCAAGGTGCCGTTCAGGTGGTAGGCGCCTACCGCGTGATACTTCCAGCGCACCGGGTCGTGCAGGGTGTGGACCCGTGCGTTGCGCCAGTGGCGATCAAGGTTGAATTCGGCGAGGGTGGCGCGGCTGCCGGCCAGTTCGAAGAGTTTTTCGCAGGCGTGCAGGGCGATTTCGGTGGTGAGCACTTTGGCCTCGGCCACAGCAATCGAGGCGCGGGCGGCAGATTGCGCCGTGATGGGGGCGGCACTGACCTGGTCCAGCACCTGTCCGGCCTTGCGCAGCAAGGCTTCGGCGGCGTGCAGTTCGATTTTCAGTTTGCCAATGTCGGCGATCACGTAGAGGTCGTCACTGGCTCGGTCGACCTGGGCGTCAATCCAGGGACGAGCCCGTTCACGCACAAAAGCGATGGCATCATCAATGGCGCCACGGGCGATACCCGCATCGATGGCGGCCTGGATCAGTTGGGAAATCGCACCTTGCACGCCGGGTGTTTCGTTGATGCGCCAGTTATCCAGGACCAACTCGGCATCCACCCGCACGTTGTTCAGCAGCACGGTGCCGCTGGCGGTGGTGCGCTGGCCGAACCCCGACCAGTCGTCGACGATCCGCAGGCCCGGGGTGCCGCGCCGTACGAATGCCAGCACCTGGCGGCCCTCGTCATTCAACGCCTTGACCGCGACCCAATGGGCAAACAGCGCGCCGGTGGAATAGAACTTCTGACCATTGATGACAAACCCGTCACCGTCAGTGGTGATCCGAGCCTTGAGCTCAAGGGTATTGCGAGTACCGCGTTCCGGCCCGGCGTTGCCGATGCGCCAGCCTTCGAGCACGCTCTGCAAGAGGATTTTTTTCTGCCGTTCGGTGCCGGTGCCGAGAATCAGCTGGAGCACGCCGAACTGGTTCTGCGGGATCTGCCCAAGGGCCGGGTCAGCGGCGGAAATGATCGCGAACACGTCGGCCAGGGTGACGAACGAAACCTGCGGACCGCCGTATGCCCGGGGAATGGCAATGCTGCCCAGTCCGCTGCGGGTGAATTGCTCGATTTCTGCCCAGGGCAGCTTGCGTTGCTGATCACGACGCGCGGCCTGCTGACGGGCGACCTGCGCCAGTTCATGGGCGGCTTTGATGGCTTCGGCATCGTTGCGCAACACCTGTGCGGGCAACAACAGTGGTGCGATGTCCAGGTCGCTCTGGACTTTTGCTTGCGCCAGATCCGACATTACAGCCACTCCGTGGCTGCAGGCAGTGCCTTGGCGTATTGCACTGGGGTGATTGTGTTCCGTTCCATACCCACCTCACATCTTTTCGGAAAACGCCGCGATAAATGCGGCGAGTCAAAATCAAGAATGTCCGGTGGTCCGGTATATATACCCTAAGCGTGTATAAATTATTTTTGAACTAACTTTTAGGAATATGTATAGGTTGGATTCAATTGGAAGGAGTCCTCTGTGGCGAGGGAGCTTGCTCCCGCTGGGTTGCGCAGCAACCCTTCTTTTACCGATGGGCGCTGCGCCCCCAAGCGGGAGCAAGCTCCCTCGCCACCCAAAGCGCTCTGTATCAAGGCGCTCGATGTCGCGGTTCAGCGGCCATGAGGGCCTCTTTCGAGGGCTTCTTCAGATAGGGATTGGCGCAACCGATCTTCAGCGTTCGCGGCGGTGCCCAGAGGGAATTGTTGCCTACGCGATCAATGATGCAGTAGGTCACTTCCAGGCGCAGGTCTTCGCCTGCCTCCAGGATGATCTGCGGCGGGACCCAGATATTGATTGGCTGGCCGACCTCGCTGGCGGCGACGGCAGGCAGGTCCATGCGCACATCGCCCCAGCGCAGGGTCACGGCATCGCCGGCGGCCATGTTCAGGTAGGGTTCGATGGTCAGCGGTACGCCGCGCTTGATCTGGTTGGGGTTCACCCCTTGGCGTCGGATAGTATCGGGAATGCGCACTGGCGCCAGGCCCTGGTTTTCATCGCCGCTCAGGGCCGACGGCTGCCCGCCGGGGCAATCGAGCTTCGCGTGTACCCGTTGCCTGGCGGATAGCGCCGGCCCACGCCCGACCTGCATCACCCGATAGTGAATGCGCGAGGTGCCATCGACGATGAAACTCTCCGGGACTCGCAGGGTGACGCTGTCTTGCACATCGGCCTGCGACAGCAAGCGCGAGCCGACGTAGCAGTTGTCCCAGAACAGTTCGATCAGGTCACCTGCGTCCATACCAGGGTAGGGCGCAATGGCAACCTCCAGGTGAGCGGCGTTGGCGATGTTGATGCCGGTAGGGTGGGCGTTGGCCAGGGTGGGGGCGGCCAGTTCAGGACTCTTCGACTTACATGTCATGGTGTTCTCCTTGATGCTTGAAAACTAAGTCCGTTTCGGGAAGATCAACGGCGATGACTAATCGCGACATATTTTATGTGTGCAGCCATATAGGCTAGGCTGCGCCTAGTCACTGTGCAGAAAATAAATAATGTGCATCGCTTGTTGGTCACTAGATAAAGGCTCAATAGTTTCAGTGTCAATAGAGGCACTTGCTTAATAATTCATTGTGAAGGGCTTCAGAAATGTCCTACGCACCCATGTTAATAATGCGCGGCATCACAAGCCCTTTTCCCAGGCTCGCAGGTTTCTGGAAAATGCTTGAAAGAGCGTCTTGAGACTAGAAAGGAGGAGTGCTTGGGCTGAGGGGAAGTGTTACGAGAGGTAGATCCATGCTGCACGTAAAACGGTCGAGGATGTTGAGCAGGGCGCAAGTTGCAAGTTGTTTCTTTATGGCAAAGTTATGGCGGTAGTGTCTTGAGAGTGTTGCAACTGCCTCACTTCCATCCCTGGAAGTGATGACACTGCCCATAACTTACTGAGCGCCTTGACCGGCGGAGAGGAACTTGCTGAGGAACTGTCGCGTGCGTTCTTCCTTGGGGGCTGCAAACAAGGCCTTGGCTTCGCCTTGTTCGACGATCACGCCTTTGTCGAAAAACACCACGCGGTTGGCCACGTCCCGGGCGAAGCCCATTTCGTGGGTCACGATGACCATGGTGCGTTTTTCTTCGGCCAAGCCGCGAATGGTTGCCAGCACCTCGCCCACCAGTTCCGGATCCAGGGCCGAGGTCGGCTCGTCGAACAGGATCACCGCCGGTTCCATCGCCAACGCTCGGGCAATTGCCACGCGCTGTTGCTGGCCGCCGGAAAGGCGCCGTGGATAGGCGTCCTCCTTGCCGGCCAAGCCGACCTTGGCCAAGAGCTTGCGCCCCAGGGCTTCGGCTTCGGTGCGAGGAATTTTCTTCACCACCTGCGGGCCTTCAGTGACATTTTCCAATGCGGTGCGATGGGGAAACAGGTTGAAGTTCTGGAACACGAAGCCCACCTGCTGGCGCAAACGGCGCACCAGGCCTTGTTGCTGGTTCAGCGGGCGGCTGCCATCGATCTCGATGTCGCCGACCTTGATCCGGCCACTGGTAGGTTCTTCGAGGAAGTTCAGGCAGCGCAGGAAGGTGGTCTTGCCCGAGCCGCTGGGGCCGATGATCGCAACCACTTCGCCTTCTTCGATCTTCAAGTCGATGCCGTTGAGCACCACCTGACCCTTGAACTGCTTTGTCAGTTTTTCCACGACAATCATGGGTCAGGACTCCTGGTCATGCCGATTGACCCGGGCTTCCAGGACGTTCTGCAGGTGCGAGAGCACGCTGGCCAGAACCCAATAGATCAGCGCGGCGGCAAGGTACATGGTGAAGATTTCGAAGGTTCGCGCGGTGATCAGCTGCGCCTGGCGGAACAGTTCCGGTACCTGGATGGTCGCCGCCAGCGCGGTGTCCTTGACCAGGGAAATGAAGCTGTTGCCCAGCGGAGGCAGCGCCGTGCGTGCCGCTTGCGGCAGGATGGCCCGGCGCAGGGTCTGGGCGCGGGTCATGCCGATACTCGCTGCCGCTTCCCACTGGCCGCGCTCGATGGAGCTGATGGCAGCCCGCAGGATTTCACACGCGTAGGCGGCCATGTTCAGCGAGAAACCGATCAGGGCCGCTGGCAGCGGATCCAGCTCGATGCCCAGTTGCGGCAGCCCGTAATAGATCACGAACAACTGCACCAGCAACGGCGTGCCACGAAAGAACGACACGTAGATGCGTGCGATCCAGTTCACCAGCTTGAAGCGCGACAGGCGCATCAGCGCCAGGCCGAACCCCAGCAGCAGGCCGAAAAACATGCCGCCCAGGCTGAGGATGACCGTGTAGTACGCGCCCTTGAGCAGAAAGGGCGCGGAGTCCAGTGCGAGTTGAAGAGCTGCTTCCATTATTTCGTGACGTCAGCGCTGAAGTATTTTTCAGAGAGCTTCTTCAGCGTACCGTCGGCGCGCAGTTTCTCGATGGCCTTGTTCACGGCTGCCAACAGCTCAGGCTCGCCTTTGCGCAGGGCGATACCGGCTTCCTGGCGAGAGAACGCTTCGCCGGCAGCGGCGGTGTCCTTGGCCTTCTTGGCATATTCGAGCGCGGCGAGACGGTCGATCAGAATGGCATCGATGCGGCCGACGCGCAGATCCTGGAACTTGGTTGGGTCATCTTCGTAGGTACGCACGTCAGCGCCGGGTACGTTGGCTTTTACCCATTGTTCGTAGTTGGTGCCCAGGCCTACGCCGACTTTTTTGCCGGCCAGGTCGGCGGCAGTCTTGATGGTGTCTTTATTCTTGGTCAGGGTCAGCGCCTGAATACCAGAAACGGTATATGGCTCGGAGAAGTCATACTTCTTCTTGCGCTCTTCGGAGATAGTCACCTGGTTGATCACCGCGTCCAGACGCTTGGATTCCAGCGCTGCGAGGATGCCGTCCCATTTGGTCGGCTGCAGCTTGACCTTCACGCCCAGCTCTTTGGC
This sequence comes from Pseudomonas sp. NFACC16-2, assembly GCF_900119205.1. Classification (NCBI taxonomy): domain Bacteria; kingdom Pseudomonadati; phylum Pseudomonadota; class Gammaproteobacteria; order Pseudomonadales; family Pseudomonadaceae; genus Pseudomonas; species Pseudomonas sp. NFACC16-2. The sequence continues at coordinate 79,402 of NZ_FPIX01000008.1, forward strand.
CAAGGCTTCGGAAAACTCCACTTCGAAACCGGCCAGCTTGCCGTCGGCGTCGACGAAACTGAACGGCGGGTAAGTGCCTTCCAGGCCGACATTAATGACGCCCGCGTCCTTGATTTTTTGCAGTTGCTCACCGGCAACCGCTTGCCCCAACAGGCCGGCGCTCAATGCCAGGCCCAGCGAACCCACCAGCAGGTTGCGACGTAATGCGGAAAAATTCATGACAAGCCCCTGTGTTTTCTTATGAAGAGGTTATTTTGGCTGAGATAAGGCGTAGCCGCGATCCGAAAAGATTGCCACATCCTGCCTTAAAGCAGTTTGGGCGTCTCGCGGCAAATGCGCCTGCGGCGAGACTATAGGATGGCTTTTATAGATTGGAAAATAATATTAAATCAACTCTATATGCCTATTTGGAATTTTCCCCTGTGGGAGCGAGCTTGCTCGCGATAGCAGTGGATCAGCCCAATTCCAATCAACTGATACACCCTCATCGCGAGCAAGCTCGCTCACACATTGAGGCTTTCCATATCTTCAGAAGACTGCGTTATAGGCAAACAACGCCGGTGCGCCGCCGGTGTGGAGGAAGATGATCGGGCCTTCGTCGAAACGGTCGCGACCCATGCCGTCGAGCAGGCCGGCCATGGCCTTGCCGGTGTAGACCGGATCAAGCAGCAGCCCTTCCTGGCTGGCCAGCAGCTTGACCGCCGCCAGTGTCCCGGCGTTCGGCTCGCCGTAGCGGGGGGCGAAATATTCGTCCCACAGGTTCACTTTGAACGCTTCTGGAAGGGCGACTTCGAGCAACGCTGCCGTGCGCTCGGCCAGGCCTTGGACCTTCGGAAACTGGTCCTCCTCGCTGCGCGAGACCGTGACGCCGATGACAGGTAGCGCCGGCAGGGTTTCACTCAGCGCCAGCGCCAGGCCGCTGTGGGTCCCGGCACTGCCCGAGGCCAGTACCACGGCAGCGAACTCGATTCCGGTGTCCTTGATCTGCTCGGCCAGTTCCAGGCCGGCGCGCACATAACCCAGCGCGCCCAAGGCGTTCGAACCACCAATCGGCACCAGGTAGGGTTTTTTCCCGTTGCTGCGCAGGCGCCCGGCGAGGGCCTGCAATTGCTCGTCGGCGTTGTCCAGGTTTTCCACCAGCTCGACCTTGGCGTCGAACAGCTCCAGCAGCAATCGGTTGCCGTTGCCCAGGTAATTGCTGTCTTCGGTGCCGATGGGGTTTTCCAGCAAGGCCACGCAGCCCAGACCCAGTTTCGCGGCCAGGGCGGCGGTCTGGCGTACGTGGTTGGACTGGATCGCCCCGGCGGTGATGAGGGTATCGGCGCCTTGGGCGATGGCATCGGCGGCCAGGTATTCAAGTTTGCGCAGTTTGTTGCCGCCCATGGCCAGGGGCGTCAGGTCGTCACGCTTGATATAGATGTCCCGACCGAGCCAGGTGGAGAGGCGGTCGAGTTTTTCCAGCGGTGTCGGATGGCCGAGCAGGTCGAGACGGTTAAAGCGAGACAGCTGTTCTTTGATCATGGGTCCGTACTGGTTGTAGGAGATGTCTGGACTATAGGCACGCGGATATTCAGGGGCAACCGGCAATCATTTGTTTGGAAGTAAACCGGCGATGGACAGGGAGTGACACATGATTTATGAACACCCCAAACCCTGTGGGAGCGAACCTGCTCGCTCCCACAGGGCTTGTGTGTGGTCTGTTGAACACTGAACGAATACACACCAAGCAGCGTCTATCCTCCCACTGGCCTGCATAAGAAACGCGCCGTTGAGCCCTGCGATTAGTCCTTAGCTGCCTATTCATGTTTAACTTGAACGTTCATTCAAGTTAAACCGTCGGTTTGCTGCCCGCTCACAATAAGGAGGCTTGCTTTTGCCGAGTCCGTTTTCGACCCTCGCTGTTTCCCTGCCCGGGGGCCCTCGCCCATGAGTGCTTCGTCCCTGCCACCCAGCGGCCTGGTCCGCATGAACCCGCCGGTCTTTTACTTCGCCGCGACCTTCATCCTGCTGTTCGGTCTGGTGGTGATTGCCATGCCCGCGCAGGCCGGCGCCTGGTTGCTGGCCGCGCAGAACTGGGCGGCCAATACGGTCGGCTGGTACTACATGCTGGCGATGACGCTGTATCTGGTCTTCGTGGTGATCACCGCCTTGTCCGGCTACGGCAAGATCAAGCTCGGTGCCGACCACGACGAGCCCGAATTCAGTTATCTGTCTTGGGCCGGCATGCTGTTCGCCGCTGGCATCAGCATCACGTTGTTTTTCTTCTGCGTGTCCGAGCCGCTGACCCACATGGTGCAGCCGCCCCAGGGCGTGGCTGGTACCGCCGAGGCGGCGCGCCAGGCCATGCAGATCCTGTTCTTGCACTGGGGCCTGCACGGCTGGGGCGTTTTCGCGTTCGTCGGCATGGCCCTGGCGTATTTCGCCTACCGGCACAATTTGCCGCTGGCCTTGCGTTCGGCGTTGTACCCGCTGATTGGCAAGCGCATCAACGGCCCCATCGGCTATGCGGTGGACGGCTTTGGCATCATCGCGACCGTATTCGGCCTCGGCGCGGACATGGGTTTTGGTGTGTTGCACCTCAACTCCGGGCTCGATTACCTGTTCGGCATCGCCCACACCCAGTGGATCCAGGTCGGCCTGATCGTGCTGATGATGGGCGCGGCGATCATCGTCGCCGTGGCCGGTGTCGACAAAGGCGTGCGAGTCATGTCCGACATCAACATGCTGCTGGCCTGCGCTTTGTTGCTGTTCGTGCTGTTCGCCGGGCCCACCCAGCATTTGCTCAACACGCTGATCCAGAACATCGGCGATTACCTCGGCGCCTTGCCGATGAAAAGTTTCGACCTGTACGCCTACGACAAACCCAGCGACTGGCTGGGCGGCTGGACGGTGTTCTATTGGGCCTGGTGGATCGCGTGGTCGCCGTTCGTGGGGCTGTTCATCGCACGGATTTCCCGTGGCCGCACCATCCGCGAATTCGTGTTTGGCGTGCTGCTGATTCCCCTGGGTTTCACCCTGGCGTGGATGTCGATCTTCGGCAACAGTGCCATCGACCAAGTGCTGAACCATGGCATGAGTGCCCTGGGCATGTCCGCCCTGGAAAACCCATCGATGAGCCTTTATCTGCTGCTGGAAACCTATCCCTGGAGCAAGACTGTCATCGCGGTCACGGTGTTCATCAGCTTCGTGTTCTTCGTCACGTCCGCTGACTCAGGCACCGTGGTGCTGTCGACGTTGTCGGCCAAGGGCGGCAACCCCGACGAGGACGGGCCGAAGTGGTTGCGGGTGTTCTGGGGCGCGATGACTGCCCTGGTGACCAGCGCGTTGTTGTTCTCCGGCAGCATCGACGCCTTGAAGTCGGCGGTGGTGCTGACGTCCTTGCCGTTCTCGTTGATTCTGCTGTTGATGATGTGGGGCCTGCACAAGGCGTTCTACCTGGAATCCCAGAAGCAGATCGCGCAATTGCACTCCCTGGCGCCGGTGTCCGGTTCACGCCGGGGCACGGGCGGCTGGCGCCAACGCTTGAGTCAGGCGGTGCATTTCCCGTCTCGTGACGAGGTGTACCGTTTCCTCGACACGACGGTGCGCCCGGCCATTGAAGAAGTGACCGCAGTGTTCGCCGAAAAGGGCCTGACGGTGGTGACCCAGCCCGATCCGGCCAATGACAACGTCAGCCTGGAGATCGGCCACGGCGAGCAGCACCCGTTCATCTACCAGGTGCAGATGCGTGGCTACTTCACGCCGTCCTTCGCCCGCGGCGGCATGGGCTCCAAGGAACTCAACAACCGTCGTTACTACCGTGCCGAAGTGCACTTGAGCGAAGGCAGCCAGGATTACGACCTGGTGGGCTACACCAAGGAGCAAGTCATCAACGACATCCTCGATCAGTACGAGCGGCACCTGCAGTTCCTGCACCTGGTGCGCTGATCGGCCTGAGCCTCAGACGAGCCCGCCGTTGGCCCGCAGGATCTGCCCGTTCACCCACCCGGCGTCCGGCCCCACCAGGAAGGTGATGATGCGGGCGATGTCATGCGGCTGGCCGAGGCGTTCCAGGGGCGGCATCTTGGCGTAATGCTGCACCTGTTCCTCACTCTTGCCGTGCATGAACAGTTCGGTCGCGACGGGGCCGGGGGCCACGGCATTGACCGTGATTTGCCGACCGCGCAATTCCTTGGCGAACACCTGGGTCAGGGATTCCACTGCGGCCTTGCTGGCGATGTACACCGAGTAGCCGGGCAGGTTCAGGCCCACGGTGCTGCTGGAAAAATTCACGATCCGGCCACCGTCATTCAAACGGGTCGCGGCCTCGCGCAGGGTATTGAAGGTGCCACGGGTGTTGATGGCGAACGTCTGCTCGAACAACTCGTCGCTGTGCTGCGCCAGGGGCATGACCTGGAGGATGCCGGCGTTGTTGATCAACACATCGACCTTGCCCAGCTGCGCTTCGGTTTCATCGAACATCCGCCGGACATCGGCGGCAGACGACACGTCCGCCTTGATCGCTATGGCCTGATGGCCAGCCTGACGCAATTGCACCACCAGTTTCGAGGCTTCGGTGGCGCTGTTGGCGTAGTTGATGGCGACGGCGAAACCTTCGCTGGCCAGTTGCTTGGCAATCTCTGCTCCGATGCCGCGAGAGGCGCCGGTCACGATGGCAACTTTCGAATTTTGAACAGTCATGTGAAGGGTTCCTTTGCTGTTGAGGCGTTGTGATTCGTTGGAGCCAGATTCACATGTTTACTCTTGGCGATAAATACACGAGAGTTGCCTTGACTATTCAATATCTTCCAACAATCGGCGTGAAGGATTCAGATGGACCAGGTCAAGGCGATGAGAGTGTTTGTCCGCATATACGAGCGCAGCAGCTTCACCCTGGCCGCTGAAGACTTGAATATGCCCCGGGCCACGCTGACCCATACGCTCAATCAATTCGAAGCCTGGCTGGGTGTTCGTTTGTTGGAGCGCAGCACCCGCAAGGTGCGCCCGACCCTCGACGGCGAAGCCTACTACCCGCGCTGTGTGCAATTGCTGGCGGAGCTTGAAGAGGCCGAACTGGCGTTTCGCGGCGTGGCGCCCAAAGGCAAACTCAGAGTAGACCTGCATGGCACCCAGGCCCGGTACTTCGTGATTCCGGCGTTGCCACAATTCATGGCCCGCTACCCCGAAATAGAACTGTTCATCAGTGAGGCGGATCGTTTCGTCGACCTGATTGCCGAGGGCGTCGATTGCGTGCTGCGCTCCGGTACGCTGGCGGACTCGTCATTGATCGGCCGACGTGTCGCCAATCTCCGGCAGATCACCTGTGCCAGTCCCGGTTACCTGCGCCAGTACGGCGAGCCGAAGAGCCTCGATGACCTGAAGCATCACCGGGCGGTGAATTACGTCTCGCGGACCACCGCCAAACTCTATCCGTTTGAGTTCATGGTCGATGGCGAACTCAAGGAGGTAGCGATCGGGGGGACGTTGTCGGTGTCCGGTGCCGAGATCTACGCCGCCTCGGCCATCGCCGGCATGGGCCTGATCCAATGCCCGCATTACCGAATGGAAGAACCGATCCGGCAAGGGCTGATCCAGGAAGTCCTCACCGCCACCCCACCACCGTCCATGCCGGTGTCGGTGCTCTATCCCCACAACCGACACATGTCGCCACGGGTCCGCGTGTTCGTGGATTGGGTGGCGGAGGTGTTTGCGCAGGCGCGATGACCGAGTGGTGAGGGCGGTGCATGGGTTGGAGAGTTGAACTAATATTTTTCTGGGTGTGTATTGTGTGTATCTGGGGTCTTTTTCGCAGCTAGAGTTTTCCGGCAGAGTTGTGAATAAGGCAAAGGTGATGCGAAGTCGGGAAATGATCAGGAAGATCGAAGAGGACGGTTGGTATCGGGTGGCAGTCCAGGGTAGCCATCATCAGTACAAGCATTCCATCAAGGCTGGAAGGGTGACGATCAAGCACCCTGACGCCGATCTGCCCAGAGGCACGATCAATAGCATATTGAAACAGGCGGGCCTGAAATGAAGCCCATGACCGATTACGAAATCCCCGATGGGGATGCATTGTTATCAGACCGGTTGCTGCGGTTGCCGGATCTGAAGGAAGGATTCGTCCACATGAAATTTCCGGTCGTTCTGCACAAGGATGCCGATTCCGACTACGGAGTGACGGTCCCGGATGTACCGGGTTGTTTCTCCGCAGGAAGTACTGTGAGCCAGGCATTCGAAAATGTGAAAGAGGCGCTCTCGTTGCACTATGAAGGCTTGATAGCCGACGGCGAACCGCTGCCGCAGATCCATGAAATCGACGATCATCTCGACGATCCGCAATACGCCGGGGGGATATGGGGGGTGGTTGAGTTTGATGTCACGCCCTATTTCGGAAAGTCAGTGCGGTTCAACGCCACGCTGCCCGAGCAATTGCTTGAGCGCATCGACCAAACCGTGCGACGGGACCAGCGTTATAGCTCGCGTTCGGGTTTTCTGGCGGCGGCGGCCTTGCGCGAACTTTCAGCCTGACCGAGGCGTCTGTGAAATGTTAGCGTTTGTCACCCGCCGTCCGAACAGAGAGCCTTTTCGATGACCTACACCGCTGCGCAAAACCGCTACGAGTCCATTCCTTACCGCCGCGTCGGTCGCAGCGGGCTGGTGCTGCCGGCGTTGTCGCTGGGGTTGTGGCACAATTTTGGCGACAGCACGCCCATCGACACCCAGCGCGCATTGCTGCGTACGGCGTTCGACCTGGGCATCAACCACTTCGACCTGGCGAACAACTACGGCCCGCCCTACGGCAGCGCCGAGATCAATTTTGGCCGGTTACTGCGCGAAGATTTCCAGCAGTACCGCGATGAGTTGATCATCTCCAGCAAGGCCGGTTGGGACATGTGGCCGGGCCCATACGGCCAGGGCGGTGGCTCGCGCAAATACGTGCTCGCCAGCCTCGACCAGAGCCTGCAACGCCTGGGGCTGGACTATGTGGACATCTTCTATTCCCACCGTTTCGACCCCGACACCCCACTGGAAGAAACCGCCAGTGCACTGGCCACTGCAGTGCAGCAAGGCAAGGCGCTGTACATCGGCATTTCCTCGTATTCCGGGGTGAAGACCCGGGAAATGGCGGCGTTGCTCAAGGAATGGAAAGTCCCGCTGCTGATCCACCAGCCGGCTTACAACCTGCTCAACCGCTGGGTGGAAAAAGACCTGCTGGACGCCACCGACGAATTGGGTACCGGCGTGATTGCCTTCACCCCGTTGGCCCAAGGCCTGCTGACCGACAAGTACCTCAAGGGCGTTCCGGCCGATGCGCGGGTGAATCGTCCGGGGGGCGGCTCGTTGCAGGCTTCGCACTTGTCGCAGGAGAACCTCGCCCACGTACGCGCCCTCAATGAGATCGCCCAGCGTCGTGGCCAGAGCCTGGCGCAAATGGCCCTGGCCTGGACCTTGCGCGATCCCCGGGTCACCTCCGCCCTGATCGGCGCCAGCCGGCCGGAGCAGATCATCGAGAACGTCGGAGCCTTGCAGAACCTGAACTTCAGCGCCGAAGAACTGGTCGAGATCGACCGATTTGCCCAGGAAGGCGGGATCAATCTTTGGGAGAAACCTTCGTCGGCTGAGTGAGTTTTCTCGTAAGGTCTAGACTGAATCACGGATAAGCTGTCTTCCTGGCGAAGGTGTTTATCCGTGATGATTTAAGGTGTTTTTTTGCTGGGAAAGCCAAGTATTTCTGCCGTTTCGCTGAAAAACGTATCCCGTCCAGATCTTTTCCTAAGATGCATCTCAATGACTTGCGATTGATCAGGTAGGGTGAAATATCCTTTGTCCAAGCTACAAAGACTTTCAAGAGTCGGCAGGGGTAGTCCTAATAGCTGTCTGACTTGGGATCGGGAAAGAACCTTGTTTTCTACGAGAATTTTCACTCCCCGCGCAATTAACTGAGGTCTTTCAAAATCGAAATCAGCGTCCATGGGCTCACCTTTGACCCATCCTCTTGCTGACCTTGCTTTCCACAATCTTGTGGTGGTGGTGTCATTGATAATCTCTAGATCTAGGCATCTACGAATCATCGCTGCCACGGAGACCTTCCAACGTGGCTTTAGAGCTAGCAAGGTATCCAATGTAGGCCAGCGAATCTCCCTAACGAAGCTTTCTGCAGGCATCAGGAATGAGCTGGCAAATCGGTGTGCCTGTGACTCAAGCAACGTGTAGTTCGACTCGTACTGCTCCTTGGAAATATACCGATGGAGAACGATATGCCCAAGTTCATGAGCCGCGTCGAATCGATTTCGTATACCGTTCGCTTTGTCCGCAACAAGAAGTATGTAAGGCCGCTGATCCAGCTCGTACCAATTTGACACGCCGTCCATTTTCAGGTGGCCCAATGTGGTTCGAGCGCAGATGATGCCGGCGTTTTCGAGCACTTGAACGACATTGGGTATGGGGGCAACTCCCAATCCCCATGCTTGACGACATTCGCTAGCCATCCGCTCGATTTCCTGATCGGAAATCAACAGGCAATTGCTTTCTTCCAAATGTGGAACGTTAACGGCGACAAACTCAAGGCTTTCCTGAAGCTTATAGGAGATGTCTTGAAGCCACTCCAGACGTACTTCTGCTATCTCTCTTGCGTTAGCGGTGGCGCTTACCTGCGATCGGAAGAAAAACGGAGTGCTTTCACTCGTTACGATTTGCTTTTCGAGTAACCAGTTCTCACTGACGCCAAAGACTTCGCATAACCGTTGGAATGCATCGGCCTCAGGAACCTGTAGCCCATTCTCCCATTTAGAAATATTTCCAGGTGCGCGTCCCACCATTTCGGCCAAGGCGGTCTGGGTGATGCCGAACGTGAGCCGTAACTGCTTGAGACGTTCGGACTGGAAGCCCGCGACTCCAGTTCTCATGGTTCACTCCTTGGAATTTTGCTCATGGTTAGCTCGGTCTTCGATTTCTTCAGCGCGGCGCATCTTATCTCGCAATTTCACCAGTTCAATCGGTTTTCGAGCTATTGCTTGATTATCAGAATAGCCTTGAAGTAGCTCTTCGAACGTGCAATCCATATGGAAGCCTTTGCCGTTAAAATAAGGTACAGCCATCATGATGGCTCGAGGCTCTGATTGATCCGTTGAGCGTGGAGGTGGTGCATGGACTACGACAAGCGCATGGATCAATTGTTCGGAAACGGTGTGCTTCAGCCCGTCAATCCAATCCATCTGAGTAGAAGCTAACGATTCGTTCAAGGTTTTCAATTCGTTACGGTGTTTCGCGGTGCGAATCTCCTTTTGCCAAGGTAGGACGACAGACGTGATGCGTAAGTTTCCCAGCTCCAACAGGACATAATTATGTCCTTTAGGATCGGTTGTTTTGATTATCGGGTTCCACCGCTTCATCCCCGCCAAAGCTTCCTGAACGAGTGAATGCCGCAGGTGACCTCGCAGGTCTTCAGGAGGAGTATGGATTAGTAGATCCTGCACTTCCTTTGAAGCTTTTTGAAAGGTCTGAGGAATCAAAATCCCAAGCTCATCAAAAAACTCTCTATCGACTTGCGCACGGATGAAGCCTTGGATTTCCTCTTTTGTGACCATGCTGTTCACCACTCACTGTTCGGTAAGCGGATTTTTACTTTATTTTTATTCGTTATGGAAGTGGGTACTGGTTTTCCGTACAGCTAAAGGATGAGCGGTGCCCAAAGGCTTGGATAGCGTTCCAGGGATAGTTACTGAAAAAACGGCACATCCCCCAACACCGTCGCCCGGTGCATCACCCGCCGGGCCGGGCGGTAGTCATCCACGGCAAAGTGTTGGGTGACGCGGTTGTCCCAGAACGCCACGTCGTTGACCTGCCAGCGCCAGCGCAGGGTGAACTCCGGGCGGGTGGCGTGGGCGAAGAGCAGTTTCAGGATCACCTCGCTTTCGGTTTCCGACAGCTCGTTGATCCGTGTCGTGAAGCCTTCATTGACGAACAGCGACCGTCGCCCGCTCACCGGATGGGTGCGGATCACCGGATGGGACAGTGGTGGGTTTTTTCGCCGTGCCTCTTCCCAGCGCGCCAGGTCTTCGGCGGTGTTGCCAAACCGTTCCAATGGAAAGGACCGGGTGAAGTCGTGGGTCGCTGTCAGGCCTTCCAGCAAGCGCTTCAATGGCGCCGACAAGGCTTCGTAGGCGGCGATGCCACTGGCCCACAACGTATCGCCACCCACCGCTGGCAACAGCTTGGCGCTGAGCACCGCGCCCATGGCCGGCGTCGGGAGAAAGGTCACGTCGGTGTGCCACACGGCGTTGTCGTGCACATCGGTGACGGCGGTGTCGAGCACCAATACTTCGGGCTGCTGCGGTACGTTGGGGTAGATCGGGTGAATGTGCAGGTCGCCAAAATACGCGGCGAAACGCGCTTGTTGCGTTGGGTCGATCGGCTGGTCGCGAAAGAACAACACCTGATGCTTGAGCAGGGCCTGCTCAATGGTCGTGCGATGTTCCTGGCTCAGCGGCTGGCTGATATCGATCCCACTGATCTGAGCGCCGAGGGCAGTGCTCAATGGCGTAATGGTTGGGCGGTTCATCGCAATGTTCTCGGTCTGGGCGCCGAAGGGTCGGCGTGGTCATTGGGTATCAATGGGCCTGGCCGTGCCACGGCACCAGTTTGCGTTGCAGGGCGCGCAGGCCCATTTCCATGGCGAAAGCGATCAGTGCGATCACCAGGATTCCCAGCACCACCACGTCGGTAACCAGGAACTGCGCCGCTGACTGCACCATGAACCCCAGGCCGCTGGTGGCGGCGATCAGTTCGGCGGCCACCAGCGTCGACCAACCCACGCCCAGGCCAATGCGAATGCCGGTGAGGATGTCCGGCAAGGCACTGGGCACGATCACGTGGCGAATCAACTGGGCCCGGGTGGCGCCCAACGATTGCGCAGCGCGTAGCTTGGCCCGGTCGACAGTGCGCACACCGGTGGCGGTGGCGATGGCAATCGGGGCGAAGATCGCCAGGTAGATCAGCAGGACCTTCGACAACTCACCGATGCCGCACCAGATCACGATCAACGGCAAGTACGCCAACGGCGGAATTGGCCGGTAGAACTCGATCAACGGGTCGAGCACGCCGCGAGCGATGCGGTTGGCGCCAATGGCAATGCCCACCGGCACTGCCGTCAGCACCGCGAACAACAGGCCCAGGCCGATGCGTTCAAGGCTGGCGGCCAGGTGCTGCCAGAGGGTCGAGTCCATGTAGCCGCTGGTCGCCAGCAGCCAACCTTTTTGCAGCACGGCAGACGGCGAGGGCAGGAACAGCGGTTCGATCAGGCCGCTGGCGGTGACGGCCCACCAGACCGCCAGCAGTGCGATCAGGGTCAAGCCGCTGATCCAGCGCGTACTCAGGTGGGGTCTCAAACCGCTGGCCTTGGGCTGGGTCGTCGTGTCACGGACCGTGGCTGGAATTTCGTAGCTGCTCATGCGCGCTCCTGGGGTCGAGTGGCGCTGCGTTGGGAGAACACCTTGGCAAGCACATGCTCGCGGGTTTCGATAAAGCGCGGGTCGGACTTGATCGACCGCGCCGATTCCCCGGCGCCGTAGCGCTGGCCGAAATCCAGGCTTAGACGCTCGACGATCTGCCCCGGATTGGGCGCCAGCAAAATCAAGTCGGTGGCGAGGAAGACCGCTTCTTCAATGTCATGGGTAATCAGGAATACCGGTTTGGCGGTGCGCTGCCAGACTTGCAGCAACAGTTCCTGCATCTGCTCGCGGGTGAAGGCGTCCAGCGCGCCGAACGGTTCGTCCATCAGCAGCACGCGAGGGTCGGCCGCCAATGCCCGGGCCAGGCCGACGCGTTGCTTCTGGCCGCCGGAGAGCTGCCAGACACGGCGGTGCTCGAAACCGGCCAGGTCCACCAAAGCAAGCATTTCCCGGGCGCGAGCCTCGCGTTTTTCCTTGGGGATGCCGGCCAGTTCCAGGCCGAACCCAACGTTTGCCAGCACGTCCTGCCACGGCAGCAGCGCATCGTCCTGGAACACCACGCCGCGTTCGGCGCCCGGGCCCTTGACCGGCCTGCCGTCGAGGGTGATCTGCCCGGCGCTGGGCTCGACGAACCCGGCTATCAGGTTCAACAGCGATGTCTTGCCACTGCCGGACGGGCCGAGGGCAACCAGCAATTGCTGGGGCCCCAGGGTCAGTGAAATATCCGCCAGCACAGGTTCCGCCGCGCCGGGGTACTGTGCGCTGATGCGCTCCAGCTGTAGCAAGGCCATTGCGTGTCTCCCTTTTTTCGCTCAACGAGCAATGTATTTGGCGCTGACGTAAGGCGCGTAGTCCGGCAGCACGGCGTCGACCTTGCCTTGCTCCTTGAGGAAGGCGGCGGTGTCGGTGATGGCCTGGGTGGTCGGTGCGCCGAGGCTTACGACCTGATCGGCCGCCAGGGGGAAGACGTTGCCTTGCAACAGCAGCGGGATATCACTGGCCTTGGCACCGGAGAGTTTCACCAGTTTGTCGACGTTGGATGTATCGGCCAGCCAGGCTTGTGGGTCCTTGCGGTATTGGGCGTAGGCATCCAGGGTCACTTTGGCGAAGGCTGTGACAATTTCAGGGTGCTTCTGGGCGAAGTCCTTGCGCACGATCCAGGCGTCGAAGGTCGGGGCGCCGAACTTGGCCAGCTCCGCCGAGGTGATCAGGACCTTGCCATTTTCCTTGGCTACGCCCAGGGCCGGGTCCCAGACGTAGGTGGCGTCGATGTCACCGCGCTTCCAGGCGGCGATGATGGCCGGTGGTGCCAGGTTGAGTACGGTGACTTTCGACGGGTCGATGTTCCAGTGCTTCAACGCGGCGAGCAGGCTGTAGTGCCCGGTGGACACGAATGGCACGGCGATTTTCTTGCCGATCAGGTCTTGTGGGGAGTTGATGCCCGAACCGTCACGAACCACCAAGGCTTCGGCGGCGCCGATCTGGGTGGCGATGAGGAAGGTTTCCACCGGGACCTTGCGGGTGATGGCCGCTGTCAACGGGCTGGAACCGAGGTAGCCGATCTGCACGTCGCCCGAGGCGATGGCGGTGATGACATCGGCGCCGTTGTCGAACTTGCGCCAGTCGATCTTGGCTTGGGTGGCTTTTTCATAGGCGCCATCGGCCTGGGCGACCTTGGCCGGGTCGACGGTGGTCTGGTAGGCGACGGTCAGGTCGGCTGCCTGGGCAAAAAGACTCGTTGCAGCCAGGGAGGCGGCCGCGAGAAGGCGAAGGGGGAAACTCAAAGACATGGGAAAGCTCCTCAACTGGCCGCCGGATGTTCGGCGTTTGAGGAGGCTAAATGATCTAAGAATTGGAAAATAAATAACTTTTTCGAATGAGCTTATTTGCGAAAAAATCTATGTGGGCATCAGCTTTTGTGGCGAGGGGATTTATCCCCGCTGGGTTGCGAAGCAACCCCAAATCAGTCGAATGAGAATTGACTGACACACCGAGGTGAACCGTCGAGGGCTGCTTTGCAGCCAACGGGGATAAATCCCCTCGCCACAAAATCATTCCCATGTAAGACATGGGAATGATCCATGAGGGGGTCAGTTACTGATCGCCAAAATGCTCGCCTGATACGACCCCACGAACACATCGAAATCGCCGACCTCGTTCTGTTCCAGCTCAGCTTGCTGGACCAGCGACTCGCGCGCGGCGTCTTCGAATGCCGCCTGCTCCTGGGCGGGCAACGGCTCGGCGCGGAAGAACTCGGCGTGGGTCTTGCTTTGGCGCAGAGAGAACTGGGCAAAGCTTTCCTGATGTTCGGCCATGGCGGCCAGCACCTGGGCGGAGGGCGTCAGGGACGGGTCGCGGACTTTCGCCAGTTGTGCGTCCAGCGCCTGGCGGTGGGCATCGCCACCTTGGCTCTGGTCGAGCAGCGAGGCCAACGGGGCGATTTTTTCCAGCAATTCGACGGCCCAGGCCTGCATGTCCACCGCTTGACCCTGGCGCTGCAATTGCAGGCCAGGCTTGCGGCCTTCCTTGACCACGGTCAGGAAGTTGCTCGTGGCGTTGCCGCATTCGTTGTTTTCCAACTGCGGGCTGTCATTGAGGCCGCAATACAGCAGGAACGCGTCGAGGAATCGCGACTCGGTGAGGTCGATGCCCATCGGCAGGAACGGGTTGATGTCCAGGCAACGCACTTCGACGTACTGGATACCCCGTGCCATCAAGGCCTGGATCGGCCGCTCGCCGGTGTAGGTCACGCGTTTGGGGCGGATGTTGGAGTAGTACTCGTTTTCGATCTGCAGGATGTTGGTATTGAGCTGCACCCACTCGCCGTTCTGGTGAGTGCCGACTTCGACGTACGGCGCATAAGGCGTCGCCACCGCTTTGCGCAGGCTGTCGGTGTAGCTGGGCAGGTCGTTGTAGCAAGGCGTGAGGCCGGCCTGGGCGTTGCTCTGGTAACCCAGGTCGCTCATGCGCAGGCTGGTGGCGTAGGGCAGGTACAGGGTGTCCGGGTCCAGTTGCTCCAACTGGTGCGGGCGACCCCGCAGGAAACCGGCGTCCAGGGCCGGCGAGGCACCGAACAGGTACATCAGCAACCAGCTGTAGCGGCGGAAATTGCGGATCAGCGCGATGTAGGCCGACGACTGGAAATCACGGTCGCTGGTCTCGACGCCTTCGGCCTGCCGGAGCAGGGGCCAGAGCTTTTCAGGCAGAGAAAAGTTGTAGTGGATCCCGGCAATGCATTGCATGGTCTTGCCGTAGCGCAGGGCCAGGCCCTTGCGATAGACGTACTTGAGACGACCGATGTTCGAGGTGCCGTAATACGCGATCGGGATGTCCTCTTCCGCCGGCAGTGGGCACGGCATCGAAGGGCTCCACAGGTACTCGTCGCCGAGTTTGCTGTAGGCAAACCGATGGATCTTGTCGAGGCTGCGCAGGGTATCGGCGGGTTTGGTCAGGGCTGGCGTGATGAACTCCAGCAGCGACTCGGAATAGTCGGTAGTGATCTGTTCGTTGGTCAACGCCGAGCCCAGGGCCTTGGGGTGCGGGGTCTGCGCCAAATGCCCATCGCCAGTGACGCGCAGGCATTCGCGCTCGATGCCGTGCAGGCACTGTTCGAGCAGGGAGAGGTTGGCGCGCTCGCCGAGCAGGGCCAGGCGGCGGTTTAAAAGGTCGCTCAAGTTGAATTCCTTCACGCGTCAGTCGCCCCAATATGGGGGTGGGCAAGACGGTCTACAAGGGTGAAGTTGAAACTGGCGTTTTCGCCTGGTTTTCGTGCCAAAAGCTAGCCACCGCAACCCCACTGTGGGAGCGAGCTTGCTCGCGATGGCGGTGGATCAGCAACGTTGATCTCCCACAGGAAAGCTCGACACCGCATTCGTGGCGTCGAAATTAACTCAAATCGATGACAGGGAGCTATAGGACAGCGAACGTGCCTTGCGCTTTTGCGACCAGTTTGTCGCCTTGCATCACCTCGGCTTCGACCACCAGCGTGCGCCGGCCGGGGTGGATGACCCGGGCGGTGCACAACACGTCGCCGTCGGACACGGCGCGGATGTAGTTGATCTTGCATTCGATGGTCGCGCTCTGCTGGTCAAAGCCATGGACACTGGAGCAGGCCAGTCCCATGGCGATGTCCACCAGGCTGAACAGCGCGCCGCCGTGCAGCTTGCCGCCGCGATTGCGCAGCGGCGGCTCAAGGCTCAGGGCGACTTGCGCCACCCCGTCCCCAAGGCTGTGCAGACGGCAGCCGAGCAGCTTGAAAAACGCGCTCTCCACCAACCCGGCTGGCACATCCATCAGCGTTTCTTCAACTGCTTGGCGTTGGCGAACAACGAAGCCATGGCGTTGTTCGTCGGTGCTGCGGTGGCGGTTTCCTTGCGCGGCGCGGTGTTTTGCGTCTGGCGTGGCGTCGAGCCAGGACGCGCACCACGGGCACCGTCGACTTTCTCGCCCGGCGTGTCGCTCATGCGCATCGACAGGCCAACGCGTTTGCGCGGGATGTCGACTTCCATCACCTTCACTTTCACCACATCACCGGCCTTCACCGCTTCGCGCGGGTCCTTGATGAACTTCTCCGACAGCGCCGAGATGTGTACCAGGCCGTCCTGGTGCACGCCGATGTCGACGAAGGCACCAAAGTTGGTGACGTTGGTCACCACGCCTTCGAGGATCATGCCCGGTTGCAGGTCCTTGAGGTCTTCGACGCCGTCCTGGAACTCGGCGGTCTTGAACTCGGGGCGCGGGTCGCGGCCCGGTTTTTCCAGTTCCTGGAGGATGTCGGTGACGGTGGGCAGGCCGAAGGTTTCGTCGGTGAATTTCTTCGGGTCCAGGCGCTTGAGGAACGCGGCGTCACCGATCAGCGAACGGATGTCGCGGTCGGTCTGGGCGGCGATGCGTTGTACCAGCGGGTAGGCTTCAGGGTGGACAGCGGAGGAGTCCAGCGGGTTATCGCCGTTCATCACCCGCAGGAAGCCGGCGGCCTGTTCGAAGGTCTTTTCACCCAGGCGTGGGACTTTCTTCAACGCGGCGCGGGTCTTGAATGCGCCATGTTCGTCACGGTGGGTGACGATGTTCTGCGCCAGCGTGGCGTTCAGGCCGGAGATCCGCGCCAGCAGCGCCACCGAAGCGGTGTTCACGTCCACGCCCACGGCGTTTACGCAGTCCTCCACCACGGCGTCCAGGCCACGGGCCAGTTTCAACTGGGAAACGTCGTGCTGGTACTGGCCGACACCGATGGATTTCGGGTCGATCTTCACCAACTCCGCCAATGGGTCTTGCAGGCGACGGGCGATGGACACCGCGCCACGGATCGACACGTCCAGGTCCGGGAATTCCTTGGAAGCCAGTTCCGACGCCGAATAAACCGAAGCACCGGCCTCGGAGACCATGACCTTGGTCATTTTCATGGCTGGGTATTTCTTGATCAGCTCGGCGGCCAGTTTGTCGGTCTCGCGGCTGGCGGTGCCGTTGCCGATGGCGATCAGGTCCACCGAATGCTTGGCGCACAGGGCGGCGAGCACGGCGAGGGTCTGGTCCCATTTGTTGTGCGGCACGTGCGGGTAGACCGTGGCGTGGTCCAGCAGTTTGCCGGTGGAATCCACCACCGCGACCTTGCAACCGGTGCGCAGGCCCGGGTCCAGGCCCAGGGTGGCGCGGGGGCCGGCCGGTGCGGCCAGCAGCAGGTCATGCAGGTTGTGGGCGAACACGTTGATCGCCTCGGTCTCGGCGTTATCGCGCAACTCGCCCAGCAGGTCGGTTTCCAGGTGGGTGTAGAGCTTGACCTTCCAGGTCCAGCGCACCACCTCGGCCAGCCATTTGTCAGCGGGGCGGTTCTGGTTCTGGATGCCGAACTGCTGGCCGATCATGCCTTCGCACGGGTGCATGGTGCCGGGCAATTCTTCACCGACCTTCAGGGCGGAGCTGAGGATGCCTTCGTTGCGACCACGGAAAATCGCCAGGGCGCGGTGGGACGGCATGCTCTTGAGCGGTTCGTCGTGTTCGAAGTAGTCGCGGAACTTCGCGCCTTCCTCTTCCTTGCCGGCGATCACCCGGGCGCTGAGGGTGGCTTCCTGCTTGAGGTAGTTACGCAGTTTTTCCAGCAGGTTGGCGTCTTCGGCGAAACGCTCCATGAGGATGTACTTGGCGCCTTCCAGCGCCGCTTTCACGTCCGCCACGCCTTTTTCGGCATCGACGAAGCGCGCGGCTTCGGTTTCCGGGGCCAGGGTCGGGTCGTTGAACAGGCCGTCGGCCAGCTCGCCGAGGCCGGCTTCCAGGGCGATCTGACCCTTGGTGCGGCGCTTTTGCTTGTAGGGCAGGTACAAGTCTTCGAGGCGGGTCTTGGTGTCGGCCAGCTTGATGTCACGTTCCAGTTGCGGGGTCAGCTTGCCCTGTTCCTGGATGCTGGCCAGGATGCTGATGCGCCGTTCGTCGAGTTCTCGCAGGTAGCGCAGGCGTTCTTCCAGATGCCGCAATTGGGTGTCATCGAGGCTGCCGGTCACTTCTTTCCGGTAACGGGCGATGAAAGGCACCGTGGAGCCTTCATCGAGTAGCGCGACGGCCGCTTCGACCTGTTGTGGGCGTACACCGAGTTCCTCGGCGATGCGGCTGTTGATGCTGTCCATAAAACCACCTGACAAATTGTGAAATCAGGCTCGCCACCGCAGAAACAGGGCTCGGCGAGACTGGTTGAGCGGCCTGGCATGCGCCGCTGCCTGGGTCAAAAGGCTGCCTGTTGACCCGCGAAATTCAAAAAGTTGCCTTGCCAAGGGGGAAAAAATGGCACGCCGGGTCACGATCCGGCATTCCCTGGCACAAAAGGCCGCGCATTATAACCAGCGTTCTGTCCTGAGGGGGGACAGGGTCTGTAGGCTTGATACCCGGATTTGTGGTGATAGAGGAAAAATCTGCTAACAATGCACACGGTGCGTATAACGGCAGCTAGGCCATAATGCGCGCCGAGATCAAAGGAGCTTCCTATGAGCAGCACTGCACAAACTGCTGAAGGCGAAAAAATTCTTATTGTTGACGACGATCCGGGGCTGAGCAGCTTGCTGGAACGCTTTTTCGTCAGCAAGGGCTACCGCGCCCGTACCGTACCGAACACCGAGCAAATGGATCGACTGCTGGCCCGTGAAGTTTTCAACCTGGTGGTGCTCGACCTGATGCTGCCCGGTGAAGACGGCCTGACCGCCTGCCGCCGCCTGCGCGGCGCCAACAACCAGATCCCGATCATCATGCTCACCGCCAAGGGCGACGAGCTGAGCCGTATCAAGGGCCTTGAACTGGGCGCGGACGATTACCTGGCCAAGCCGTTCAACCCCGACGAGCTGATGGCCCGCGTCAAGGCGGTGCTGCGTCGCCAGTCGGCGCCGGTGCCTGGCGCGCCGGGCAGCGAAGACGAAAGCGTGACCTTCGGCGACTACGAACTGTCCCTGGCCACCCGTGAGCTCAAGCGCGGCGATGAGGTCCACATGCTCACCACCGGCGAGTTCGCCGTGCTCAAGGCCCTGGTGATGAACGCCCGCCAGCCGCTGACCCGCGACAAGCTGATGAACCTGGCCCGTGGTCGTGAATGGGATGCGCTGGAGCGCTCCATTGACGTGCAGATTTCCCGTCTGCGCCGGATGATCGAACCCGATCCTTCCAAGCCGCGGTACATCCAGACCGTCTGGGGCGTGGGTTACGTGTTTGTACCGGATGGCGCCGCCAGCAAGTGATCGGCGATTTGTAGGAGCGGGTGGCCTGGCCGGTTGAAATGTCTTCTTCCAGGCGACTCGCGGTCTGTCATTGTGCGAGCATCGCTCGCTCCTGCAAGTGTGTAGCGGTTATTCATGAAAACCCCCGTTTGGTTCCCCCAGAGTTTCTTCTCCCGCACCCTCTGGCTGGTGCTGATCGTCGTGCTCTTCTCCAAGGCACTGACGCTGGTGTACCTGCTGATGAACGAAGACGTTCTCGTGGACCGGCAGTACAGCCACGGTGTTGCCTTGACCCTGCGGGCCTATTGGGCGGCGGACGAAACCAACCGGGCGAAAATTGCCGAGGCGGCGACACTGATCCGCGTCGTCGGTGCCGGTGTGCCGGAGGGCGAGCAGCATTGGCCCTACAGCGAGATCTATCAACGCCAGATGCAGGCCGAACTGGGCGCCGATACCGAGGTGCGATTGCGCATGCATTCGCCGCCAGCGCTGTGGGTGCGGGCCCCGAGCTTGGGGGATGGCTGGCTGAAAGTGCCGTTGTACCCGCATCCGCTGCGCGGCCAGAAAATCTGGAACGTGCTCGGCTGGTTCCTGGCCATCGGCCTGCTGTCGACGGCATCGGCGTGGATCTTCGTCAGCCAGCTCAACCAACCCTTGAAACGCCTGGTCTACGCCGCCCGCCAACTAGGCCAGGGGCGTAGCGTGCGGCTGCCCATCAGCGATACGCCCAGCGAGATGACCGAGGTCTACCGTGCCTTCAACCAGATGGCCGAGGATGTCGAACAGGCCGGGCGCGAGCGTGAGTTGATGCTCGCGGGTGTCTCCCATGACTTGCGTACGCCGCTGACCCGGCTGCGGTTGTCGCTGGAGTTGATGGGCGAGCACACCGACTTGACCGACGAGATGGTCCGCGACATCGAGGACATGGACGCGATTCTCGACCAGTTCCTGGCGTTCATTCGCGACGGTCGTGATGAGTCTGTGGAAGAGGTGGACCTCAGTGAATTGGTGCGGGAGGTGGCCGCGCCCTATAACCAGAACGACGAAAAAGTGCACCTGCGCCTGGAGCCGATCCAGCCCTTCCCCCTGCGCCGGGTGTCGATGAAGCGCTTGTTGAACAACCTGATTGGCAATGCGCTGAACCACGCTGGCACCGGCGTCGAAGTCGCGGCCTATGTCTCCGGTGACACCAGCGCGCCTTACGTGGTGCTGAGCGTCATGGACCGTGGCGCCGGCATCGATCCCTCTGAGCTGGAAGCCATTTTCAACCCGTTCACTCGCGGCGATCGCGCCCGGGGCGGGAAGGGTACTGGGTTGGGCCTGGCCATCGTCAAGCGCATCGCCTCGATGCACGGCGGCAACGTCGAACTGCGCAATCGCGCGGGCGGTGGGCTGGAAGCGCGGGTGCGGTTACCGTTGGGGCTGATGCTGCCAAGGGATGCGGTATAGGGGCAGCTGCAAGCCGCGAGCTTCAAGCTGCAAGTTGAACCGGCTTGGCTTGAAGCTTGAAGCTGCTCTTCTAACCCTTTCCTTTGGTCCGGGTCATGTTCGGCCCGCCATTCTTTTCCAGGTGTTCAATGATGATCCCTGCCACGTTCTTGCTTGTAGTGGTCTCGATACCTTCCAGGCCTGGCGAGGAGTTGACCTCCATCACCAGCGGCCCGTGATTGGAGCGCAGGATATCCACGCCGGCCACGGCCAGGCCCATGACTTTCGCGGCCCGCAGGGCGGTCATGCGTTCTTCCGGGGTGATCTTGATCAGGCTGGCACTGCCGCCGCGATGCAGGTTGGAGCGGAACTCTCCGGGTTTGGCCTGGCGTTTCATCGAGGCAATCACTTTATCGCCGACGACGAAGCAGCGAATGTCGGCGCCACCGGCTTCCTTGATGTATTCCTGGACCATGATGTTCTGCTTCAGGCCCATGAACGCCTCGATCACCGACTCCGCCGCGGTCGCGGTTTCACACAGGACCACGCCGATGCCCTGGGTGCCTTCCAGCACCTTGATCACCAGCGGTGCGCCGTTGACCATCGCGATCAGGTCGGGAATGTCGTCGGGGGAGTGGGCAAAACCGGTGACCGGCAGGCCGATCCCGCGTCGTGACAGCAGTTGCAGCGAGCGCAGCTTGTCCCGGGAGCGGGCGATGGCCACCGACTCGTTGAGGGGAAACACCCCCATCATTTCGAACTGGCGCAACACGGCGCAGCCATAGAACGTCACCGATGCGCCGATGCGCGGGATCACCGCGTCGAACCCTTCCAGCGGCTTGCCGCGGTAGTGGATCTGAGGCTTGTGGCTGGCGATGTTCATGTAGGCGCGCAGGGTATCGATCACCACCATTTCATGGCCTCGTTCGGTCCCGGCTTCAACCAGACGACGAGTGGAATACAGACGCGGATTACGCGACAGCACAGCGATCTTCATGCAACACCTGTGGCAGAGGTAGTGGACACCGGGAATGCCGGCTTGTCTTGAACGTATTTGATACCCGGATTGACCACCAGTTGGCCGTCGATCAAGGCTTTGGAACCCAGTAACAGGCGGTATCGCATGGACTTGCGGCAGGCAAGGGTGAACTCGACCCGCCAGATCCGATCACCCAGTGCCAACGTGGTGCTGATCACGTAGCGGACCTGAGCGTGGCCGTTGGAGCTTTTTATTGTCTTGCGGGCCACCAGCGGGGCTTCGCAGCGGCGATGGCGCAATTGCACGACCGTACCGAGGTGGGCAGTGAAGCGCACCCACTTTTCGCCATCGCGCTCGAATGGCTCGATGTCTGTGGCATGCAGGCTGGAGGTGCTGGCGCCGGTGTCGATTTTTGCCCGCAGGCCCACGACTCCCAGATCCGGGAGCGCCACCCACTCGCGCAGACCGACAACGGTCAAATGGTCAAAAGTCTTCAATAAAAAAACCTGCGATCAGTACATCGGATCGTGGACTCCGCGAATCGCGGTATTCACGCAGAATAATCACAAAATGGCGACAGTTATCTACGCGCTTGTTTGTGCTTGTAACCGATTTCTAGCCAAGCCATGCATGTGGAGGCGATTTGGCGGACATTCTATCCGTCGGCCCGGATTCGTGCGCTCGACAAAAACGGTAGTACAGTTCCGGCTATTGGCAGAAAAGAGGAATGGCAGTGGCACAAAAAAAGGAAGAGGACGACAAGGTCCGTCTCGATAAATGGTTGTGGGCGGCGCGATTCTACAAGACGCGGGCCCTGGCCAAGACCGCCATCGAAAGCGGCAAGGTTCATCACCGCGGAGAACGTTGCAAGCCGGGCAAGGAGCCACGCGTTGGCGATGAATTTGTCATTCGCACCGGCTTCGATGAAAAGACCGTGGTGGTCGAAGCTTTGTCGATCGTGCGTCGCGGCGCACCTGAAGCGCAGGCGCTGTATCGTGAGACCGAAGCCAGCATCGCCAAGCGCGAAGCCGCCGCCGCGCAACGCAAGGCCGGCGCCCTGGGGGTCAGCACTGACGGCAAACCGAGCAAGAAGCAGCGTCGGGACCTGTTCAAGTTTCATGGCAGCAATAACGAGTAGACGCGCAGGCCTGGCTGCCTGTCAGTCAGGCGATTGTGGCGAGGGGATTTATCCCCGCTGGGCTGCGTAGCAGCCCCAACCAAACATATGGCGCACAGGTGCGAGGGTGCATGTTCAAAGGGCTGCTGCGCAGCCAGCGGGGATAAATCCCCTCGCCACAGGTTCCAGTGGGATTTGTCCATGGGGTTAAGCCATGCGGATCTTCCCGTCAGGCAAACCCAAGCCTTGCTTGGAACCCACCGGCAATGCCCATAAAATGCCCGCCATCATTTGTCATCACCTCAGATACCAGACCCTATGACTGATTTACCGGATACCGACTACACCCAACGTTTCATCTTCGATGACAGCGACGCCCGTGGCGAGCTGGTGGCGTTGGAGCGTAGCTACGCCGAAGTCCTCGCCAAGCACCCCTATCCGGAGCCGGTCGCACAACTGCTCGGCGAGCTGATGGCGGCTGCGGCGTTGCTGGTGGGCACCTTGAAGTTCGATGGCTTGCTGATTCTCCAGGCGCGTTCCGAAGGTCCGGTCCCGCTGCTGATGATCGAGTGCTCTAGCGAGCGCGAGATCCGCGGCCTGGCCCGTTATCACGCCGAGCAGATCGCGCCCGACGCGACCCTGGCCGACATGATGCCCAACGGCGTGCTGGCCCTGACGGTGGACCCTACCCATGGCAAGCGCTACCAGGGCATCGTCGACCTCGACGGCGCGACCCTGGCTGAATGCTTCACCAACTACTTCGTCATGTCCCAGCAGACCAATACCCGCTTCTGGCTCTACGCCGACGGGCGGCGCGCGCGCGGTCTGCTGTTGCAACAACTGCCTGCCGATCGCCTGCGCGACCCGGAAGAACGCGACGCCAGTTGGCAGCACGTCACCGCTCTGGCCAGCACCCTGAGCGCCGATGAGCTGTTGAGCCTGGACAACGAAACCGTGCTGCATCGCCTCTATCACGAGGAGCAGGTACGCTTGTTCGACGGACAGCCGTTGCGCTTCCAATGCAGCTGCTCTCGTGAACGTTCTGCCAATGCGCTGGTCAGTCTGGGTCTGGAAGATGCGCAGCAACTGGTGATCGAGCATGGCGGTGCCATCGAGATCGATTGCCAGTTTTGCAACGAGCGCTACCTGTTCGACGCGGCGGATATTGCACAATTGTTTGCCGGTGCGGGTGTCGACACACCGTCAGATACTCGTCACTAAAACGGTTCAGCGCAGGTAAATCTCCTGGCAAACGCCGGATTTACGCCGTACTGACGGGAGGGCCCTACTCTTTTTGGGGTTTTCTGGCATAATCCGGCCCACTTTTTTCGGGTAGTAGTGCGCGACTTCCTACTACAAAACGTTTGGAGCACTCGGCCACGGGCCGACGGGGAATCTCATGACGCAAGCCAATAACGCCGTGTACACCGATCTGAGTGTCGATGATCTGGTCAAAGAAGCCCTGAATCGCGGTGAAGGCGAGCTTGCCGATACTGGCGCGCTGGTTGTTCGTACCGGTCATCGTACCGGTCGCTCGCCAGTCGACCGTTTCATCGTGGAAGAGCCAACCACCCAGGACGCCATCGCCTGGGGCCCGATCAACCGCAAGTTCCCGGCCGACAAGTTCGATGCCTTGTGGAACCGCGTTGAAGCCTACCTGGGCGAGCGCGAGCGTTTTGTCTCCCATGTGCATGTAGGTTCCGATCCTGCGCACTACCTGCCGGTCAAGATGACCACCGAGACGGCCTGGCACAACCTGTTCGGTCGCTGCCTGTTCATCAACCCCGAGCAGTACAACGCCGGTGGCAAGGACGAGTGGCAGATCCTCAACGCGCCGAACTTCGTCTGCGAGCCTGAGCGCGACGGCACCAACTCCGACGGTACCGTGATCATCAATTTCGCGGCCAAGAAAGTGCTGATCGCCGGCATGCGTTACGCCGGAGAGATGAAAAAAGCCCTGTTCTCCGTGCAGAACTTCCTGCTTCCAGCGGTCGACGTGCTGCCGATGCACTGCGCTGCCAACATGGGCGAAGAGGGCGACGTGACCCTGTTCTTCGGTCTGTCGGGCACTGGCAAGACCACCCTGTCTGCCGATGAAAGCCGCTACCTGATCGGTGACGACGAGCACGGCTGGGGCGTGGGCGTGGTCTTCAACATCGAAGGCGGTTGCTACGCCAAGTGCATCGACCTGTCCGAGAAGAACGAGCCGGTTATCTGGAAAGCCATCCAGCACGGCGCCGTGCTGGAAAACGTCGTCCTGGACCCAGTCACCAAGAAAGCCGACTACGCCGACGACAGCCTGACCCAGAACAGCCGCGCCGCCTACCCGCGTGAACTGATCGAAAAACGCGCACCGAAAAACCTCGGTGGCGAGCCAAACGCCGTCATCTTCCTGACCTGCGACCTGACCGGCGTACTGCCACCGGTGTCGATCCTCAGCGAAGAACAAGCCGCCTACCACTTCCTGTCCGGCTACACCGCACTGGTGGGCTCGACCGAAATGGGTTCGGGCAGCGGCATCAAGTCGACCTTCTCCACTTGCTTCGGCGCGCCGTTCTTCCCGCGTCCGGCCGGTGAGTACGCTGAGCTGCTGATCAAGCGTATCCGCGGCTTCGGCTCCAAGGTCTACCTGGTCAACACTGGCTGGACTGGCGGCGGCTATGGCGTCGGCAAGCGCTTCAACATCCCGACCACCCGTGCGGTGATCGCGGCGATCCAGAGCGGCGCGCTGATCGGTGCTGAAACCGAACACCTGGACATCATCAACCTGGACGTGCCGCTGGCTGTTCCGGGCGTCGAGACTGGCCTGTTGAACCCACGCAACACCTGGGCCGACAAAGCTGCCTACGACGAAGCGGCCAAGGCCTTGGCCGGGTTGTTCACCGAGAACTTCAAGAAGTTCGACGTGAGCGACGCGATCAAGGCTGCTGGTCCGCAGCTGTAAGGCTCGGTTAGCTGATGAAAAAGCCGCCCTCTTCAGGGCGGCTTTTTTGTGGGCGCTGTCTTACCAGCTAGGCGTTTTCCACTTCCTGTGTATCCCATCGTTGTGCCTTGATGGCCTTGTAGAGCATGCCGATGGTCAACGGCATCTTGTTGCCACGGCCCTTGGCCCTGCGCTTTTGAAACACGTCAAAACCTTCCGGCTGGAAGTAGCGGTAAGCGTCATAGTCGACGAGATCGATGGCGAACCGCTCCTCCAAGGCTTCCATCAACTGCCGGGCATCCGCGCCATCGCAGCCCAGATCGAAATTGATTGCCGTGCCCAGGCGAATGGTCTTGCGCTCGGGCAGGCCGATTTCTTCGTGGAGCAGTTCCATGAGTTGGCGCATGACTGGGTCGTCGGGGAAGTCTGGCGCGAGATGCATGTCGAAGTGTCCGGGCTGAAAGGGTATGTCTATCTAGGGGAAAGTTTAGGGTGAAATTGTTGCCCATTGGAAAAAGAAGAAAAGTCTCACAACAGTCTCGGAACCGTCTGGTAAGGGATCTTTTGGTCGCTCGGTATGGTTTGCCGCGCCCTTCAATGGGGTGACCAATTAAGGACGAAGAATGACGAAAGGGAAAGCCGACGTTCCGCAGGTCTGGGAGCACCATGGCGGCGATTGGGGTTACAGGGTGCTGCGGGACATGACCCCAGCGAGCTGGCGAAGAGAAACGCGGATTACCAGGCTTATGAGGACATGCTCGCCAGGCAAGAGGCGTACATGAGGGAGCGCCTGGCGCAAATATGTGAGGAGCGACTTCCGGCGGTGAAGGGCTGCGTATTTGCCAAGTCCTGCAAACTACCCCCGTCAGTTATCGACTACCAAAACCCGGCGGGATACATCCCCACGGAGCTCCTGAAAGAGTACGGCGCGATGACCCTGTTGGGCGGGCGTCAGGTCGACGAATCGGGGCTCCTGCCGCTGAAGAAAATCAGCGGCGCGTTGCCGGCGAGCTTCGGTACGTTGGCCTTGGGTGGGGCGGCAGTGACCTCCCTGGGCTCGGGCGCCGCTGCCGCTGCCGGCGCGATCACCGCCCCGGTGGCCGCAGGTGTACTGGTGGGGCTGGTGGGGTTATTGGCACCCACGAACCTCGGCGACGGTTCGTTGTATACCGAAGAGCAACTGCGCTCCCTGGAGCAGGCTCGCACCCGGGTTCGATTGCATATCGAAACCCAGACCGATGGAACACTCAAGGGGTACGGCTACAACACCCAGGCGCGACGTGACTGGGAAATGATTCCGGTGGTGACGTTCCAGGTTCGCGGCGACCTCTATGTGGCGGACTTTGGCGATGGAGTTGATCTGGACGCCGGCGGTTGATCCCTCCGCAACGTTGGGTATCCCGGCTCTAGAGGCTGCGCCACAGGCTCCGCACATCTGGATTTTCCCGCCGACGCCGGCGGCGGACAGCATCATCGTCAACCCGATTTATCCGCCGGAGTACAAAGATTTCATTCTTGTGTTTCCGGCGGATTCTGGGGTTCGACCGCTATACATAGTTTTTAGTCTTCGTCGTAAAGGTTTGGCAGAGCCAGGGCATGATTACCATCCGGCACCAAAAACACATGAGATGACGGGTTTTACTGACCTTGCCGAAGTTAAATCGAAGACTCCTCGTCAAGGCGGTGGTGGTTTTCGAGAACGCTGGACGGACGCTAAGGGCAGGAGAATTTATGAGTGGGATTCCAGGCATGCAGAGTTAGAGGTATATCGCACGAGCGATGGTAGCCATTTGGGTTCATTTGATCACCTTACGGGTGAGCAGATGAAAGGGCCAAATCCTAAACGTAACATTAAGAAATTTCTTTGAGGATAGTATGGGATTAAAGATTAGATTGAGATGGTTTGATAAAAAAACAGAGTTTTTAATTGAAAAGGAATACTCCAAGGACTTTGGAGACGATTTTGTGGTTCTTGAAGAACTGGGGGTTTCGATTGAGCAAGACATCAATAATGGAAACTTTGATGTGGGCGCTAAATGGATCGGTACATTGCAGCCGCATTTCGAGCATGCTTTGGATTTGTCGAGGTATGACTATCAAGTCTCCTTTGATTATCGGGATGTTTGGTGAGCTTGAACTTTTCTCTCTGAGTTTCTGCAGGTGAGTATCGCAGAGACGCACGCTCAATGGATATAACATGGGGCTAGAGGTTAGATTTAGAGGGTTCGAGCATTTGGATTTGTCCAGGTGTGACTACCGGGTGTCTTTTGACTATCGAAAAATTGAGCAAGTGTAGATTCGGCCCCGCTCAATATGACTGATGCCTCATATCGGTAAAAAACCAAACCCGCAGATAAAACCAGGAGCGTCGAGCCGTGATCTACTCAGTTGAAGCTTTCGACAAGAGAACTGGATTTCTCGTTTTTGAAGAGAAGGTGCCTGAGGATTATGACGGGGTTCTAAAAGAGATTATGGGGTGGGTTGCCGATCAGCAAGGATGGGAGGGCTATGATCTAACAAGGTCGCAGCTTGAGGCGTTAGAAACGATATTGGGGAAAAATATTTACGATCCAGCCTATGTTTTCCAAATCAGCTGTAGTGACCACAATTAGCAGGTCACGATAGCCGTGAGTTTAATCACGTTACGGGTCAGCAAACAAAAAGTGCAGATAAGACAAGGGAGGTAGAACCATGAGTTTTGGGGTGTTAGGTTTTTACCCGGGTAAGGATGAATTGGTATTTGAGCAGAGCATCAGCTTATCGGTGGCGGACTTGAAGCCCGTAATGCAATGGCTAGACGGAAATGACCACATTGGTGCGGACTTCAGGCTTTCTACAAAACAGGTACTTGAAATTGAACGGTTGACGTTATTGGCTTTTCCCAGAGGACTGGATCTTTACTTAACGTCTTATGGCTGATTGCGAAACTAAATGCTTCGGCGCGCCGTTCTTCACGCGTCCAGCGGGCGAATACGCGGAACTGCTGATCAAGTGTATCCGCAGCTTCGGCTCCAAGGTCAACACCGGTTGGACCGGCGGCGGCTATGGCGTCGGCAAGCGCTTCAACATCCCGACCACCCGTGCGGTGATCGCGGCGATCCAGAGCGGCGCGCTGATCGGTGCAAGAACCGAACACTTGGACATCATCAACCTGGACGTGCCGCTGGCTGGTCCAGGTGTTGATACGGGCCTGTTGAACCCACGCAACACCTAGGTCGACAAGGCTGCGTACGACGAAGCTGCCAAGGCGTTGGCCCGGTTATTCACCGAGAACTTCAAGAAGTTCGATGTGAGCGATGCGATCGAGGCTGCTGGGCCGCAGCTGTAAGGCTCGGTTAGCGAATGAAAAACCGCCCTTCGAGGGTAATGCTGTTCACTTAAGGCCATCGATAAACCCGTGGCGAGGGAGCTTGCTCCCGCTGGGCTGCGAAGCGGCCCTTAAACCTGACAAATGCGCAGCATCAGACACACCGCACCCGCCGGTTTACGACTGCTTCGCAGCCGAGCGGGAGCAAGCTCCCTCGCCACAGGTCCATCATTTTCTTAAGTGAACAGCATTACCCTTCGAGGGCGTTTTTTATGGACGGCTAATTAACGCAACCGCTGCCGCACAACCTCCAGCAACTCGCTGCCATCTTGAGTCAGCAGATAAAGCGCATGAACGATGTTGGGAATGTCTTTCACATCGGCGTGTTTGAAGCAGAGGCAGTGAAGGGTTTCGAGCAGGTCGCTGGACGCGCGGATTCGTTGGGCAGCGGCGTCGCAGAGGTCGTGGAGGTTGGCCTCGGTGTCGATGGCCAGAATCGGTGTGCTGTTGAGTCGCTGGTATCGATCGATGGGCGGATTATCCGTGTGCATTTGAGCCCTCTTCAGTACGATTTTCAATCGCGCCGAAAACTATAGGGGGCTCCTTCCAGGCACCGCAATAGGACCTGAAAGGACAGCTTGTGTAGGACGTTTACCAGCGTCTGACGCTTGGATGAAATGCTTGCTCCAGGGCTAGCTAACCCGTCTTCATTTCCCATTCACTGTCTGACTGATCCTACAAACTCGCTGTAGGGACGGCTTAGGATGCGGCAGGCCATTTCCGACAGGCTAGTCATCTCGCCGTTACAAGAGCTGATGAAAAACCCAGTGGTGGAAGCGAGTTCCACGTCGATGGTGCAGTATTTTAATCCGCCATGGGGGTGGGGACTCGTCGTGAGGCCGCCTCAAGGTCCATCAACCCCCGGCCATAGGCCTCACTGTTGGCATAGGTGCCCGTGCGGTTGGCTGTCGCCAGCAGATGCTCGCGTACCTGCTGCGGGCTGAGTTGCGGGTAGAGGCTCTGCAGCGCAGCCAGTGCGCCGCTGACCAAGGCTGCGGCTGGAGACGTGCCGGCGGTTTGCACGTAACGACCCTCCTTGCCCACCGTGAGCAAGCCTGCCTGCGCCCCGGAGTCGCCGCCAGGTACGGCGATGCACCAGGCGGCTGCAACGCCGCAATAGTTGGATTTGCCATTGATCGCGCTGCCGTCGTTTTTCAGCGCAACCACCGCGAGCCACCCTTTTTCCAGTTCAGGCAAGGTCACCGGCAGCCCCGGTTCGGCCAAAGGCTCACGCTTGAGTTCGTTACCTGTCGGGAAGACGAACACGGCGCCGTCCGCGACCAGTCTTCGAGCAACGGCCAGGGAGTCGGGCATGACCTGGTTGTAACGCGCCTCATTGATTTCGGTGGCGGGGATGGCGTTGGCCCACGAGTTGTTGAACAGGCGGGCGCCCTTGTCGAAGCCGCTTTGCCAGGATTGTGCGATTTCGCTGTCGAAGAAAAACGGCTCGTTGTCGTCGCCGAAACGAAAGGGGATCAACCGAGCATTGAACGCGATGCCATGCATGCCCTGGTCGTCTTTGTTGGCGGCGAGTATGCCGGCCATTTGCGTACCGTGGCCGATGCGGTCAATCGTGCCTGGACGGTTTTCGACGTAATCGAATCCGGGATCGCTCAGCCGGCCTTCGAACTCCTTCAGGTGGGTGTCGAGCCCCGAATCGATCAATGCGACCACCACATCCTGTCCGGTGCCGCCACGGGCGTATAACGCCGAAGCCTTGACGACGGCAAGGCCCCGCTGAGCGTGATACTCCGGTGTTTCGAACACGGCCGGTTCCACGCCGGAGGGTTCAGCGATGGTCAGGCAGCCGACCAGCAGTGAAGCGGATGCTATCGCCAGGGCGCGTAGCACGGGAAACAGGTGTGGCATGGTTCGATCCTTGAATAGAGTCTTGAGCGTCAGGCTTCCTGGCCTTGCTCATGAGTTGACGGCGCACCTTAACCCGCAAACGGAGGGGGAACGAGGCATCAAAGTGCCCGGATTTGTATCACCTCGTGGCAAAGCAATCGGACGTTGAGGCTGTATCATCCGGTATCGTTTTTTACCCCGACCTTTTCTCGACGCGCTGCGCTGTACCGCTAGGCTTTGGGTCTCGCAGCAGTCAAAGGAGCGACCGCTTATGCACAGCACCCTGGAACAGGTTTTCGGTTATCCACAGTTTCGCCCCGGTCAGGAAACGGCCATCAGCGCAGTCCTGGCCGGTCGGTCGGCGGCGGCCATTTTTCCCACCGGTTCCGGCAAGTCCCTGTGTTATCAGTTGCCAGCCCTGCTGTTGCCGCACCTGACCCTGGTGGTTTCACCATTGCTGGCGCTGATGCAGGATCAGTTGGCGTTCCTGCAACGCCACGGCATCGCGTCGGCCAGTATCGATTCGGCCCAGAGCCGTGACGACGCCAACGACGCCATGGCGCGGGCCCGTTCGAGCGAGTTGAAGATCCTGATGATTTCCGTGGAGCGGCTGAAGAACGAGCGCTTTCGCAACTTTCTGCAGCAGGTGCCGATCTCGTTGCTGGTGGTGGACGAGGCCCACTGTATTTCAGAGTGGGGGCATAACTTTCGTCCGGACTACCTCAAGCTTCCCGATTATCAGCGCCAGTTCCACATTCCCCAAGTGTTGCTGTTGACGGCCACCGCGACACCCAAGGTCATCGTCGACATGCAGGCGAAGTTCGCCATCGCCGCCGAGGATGTGGTGACGACCGGTTTCTATCGGCCCAACCTCAACTTGCTGGTCGAACCCGTGCGCGGTGCGCACAAGCGCGCACGGTTGGTGCAATGGCTGGGCGAACGTCCCGGGCAACCGAGCATCGTCTACGTCACCTTGCAGCGAACCGCCGAGCAGATCGCCGAACACCTGACCCAGCACGGCATCGGGGCCGAGGCCTATCACGCCGGTTTGCCCCACGAACAACGCGAAGCCATCCAGCGGCGGTTCATGGGCGGGCAGTCCAATTGCATCGTCGCGACCATTGCGTTCGGCATGGGCATCGACAAGAGCGATATCCGCAACGTGGTGCATTTCGACTTGCCCAAATCCATCGAAAACTACAGTCAGGAGATTGGCCGGGCCGGGCGGGACGGGCAACCGTCCGATTGCCTGGTACTGGCCAACCGCGACAGCCTCAACGTGCTGGAGAACTTTGTCTATGGCGATACTCCTGAGTTGGAGGGCATTCGTTGTGTGCTCGATGAGCTGAAGGCCGCCGCGCCCGATGGGCAATGGGAGTTTTTGCTGGGCCCCCTGGCGGACCAGAGCAACATCCGGCAATTGCCGCTCAAGACGCTGCTGGTCCAGCTGGAACTGCGCCGGCTGATCGCGCCGCGTTATGCCTATTTCGCGGAGTACCGCTTCAAGTTCCTGACTGAGCCACAAGAATTGCTGGAGCGCTTCGAAGGCGAGCGAAGGGATTTCGTCTCGGCCATCATCCAGACCTCCAGTCGCGCCCGGACCTGGGCCACGGTGAATTTCGACGGGATGTACCAGCAGTATCACGCTGAACGCAGTCGCGTGGTCAAGGCACTGGATTACTTCCAGGAGAAGGGCTGGATCGAGCTGGAAAGCAAGCAGATGACCGAGGTGTACAGCGTGCTGGAGACGAATATGGATACGCAGGTCTTGGGCGCCGAACTGCATGCTTATTTCACCCGGCATGAACGCGGTGAAATCGCGCGGATCCATGCCATGCTCGAGTTGTTCGCCACCGACCGTTGCCTCGGTTATCGATTGGCGCAGTATTTCGGCGATGACAACGCGCCGCAGCAGTGCGGTCATTGCTCGGTGTGCCACGGACAGGTCGCTCAATTGCCGGAACCGCCGTCGTTGCCGGCACTTGTGGATAAAAACTTCGAGACGCTGTGCGGTGACTTTATCCACAGGCATGAGGAGCACACCGGCAACCCACCTTCCGCCGAGCGCTTGACCCGGTTTCTGTGCGGGATCAGCGTGCCGTTGTTCACCCGGTTGAAGGCGCGAAAGATCCGTGGATATGCCGCACTGGAGGAGTATCCGTACGCAGAGGTTCGCCATTGGGCTCAAGTGCACCTGTGAACTGCATCCATCCGCTGAATGCCTTGCATCACACGAATAAATTTCAAAAACATTCGGCGGCTGACTAAGGTGAAGGCTGTCTTTGGATCGCCAACAAGAGAGCAAACATGAGCCAGACACCTTTCGATATTCAGCGTGCCGCGGTGGTCGGTGCAGGCACTATGGGCCGGGGCATCGTGATGTGCCTGGCCAACGCGGGCGTGGCGGTGCAGTGGGTCGACAACAATCCGCAGATGCTCGAACAGGCACTGGTCGCCGTGGCCGAGACCTATGCCCATGGCGTGCGTCAGGGCCGTATCGATCAGGGTGAGGCTGACGCGCGGATTGCCCGAGTGACACGGGCGGATGATTACGCGGCGATCCGCAATGTGGACCTGGTGATCGAAGCGGTCTACGAGAATCTCGAGCTCAAGCAGAGGATTTTTCGTGAACTGGACGGTTTGCTCAAACCCGAGGCGATCCTGGCGAGCAACACCTCGGCGCTGGACATCGATGCGATCGCCGCCGCCACTCGCCGGCCAACCCAGGTGCTGGGCCTGCATTTCTTCAGCCCGGCGCACATCATGAAACTGTTGGAAGTCGTTCGTGGTGCGCAAACTTCCAAGGCGGTGCTGGACGCGGCCTTGGTATTAGGCAAGCGCATGGGCAAGGTCAGCGTGGTATCGGGCAATTGCCATGGATTCATCGGCAACCGGATGCTTCATCCTTATGTGTTGGAGGCTCGCAAGATGTTGCTCGAGGGGGCGTTCCCTCATCAGGTCGATGCGGCGTTGCAAGGCTTCGGCTTCGCCATGGGGCCGTTTCGCATGTACGACGTCGTCGGGATCGACCTGGAGTGGCGTGCACGAGAATTGGCAGGAACAGGCCAGGATGCGCCAGAGGTCCAGGTAGACAATCGGCTGTGCGAACTGGGACGGTTCGGCCAGAAAAGCGGCAATGGGTATTATCACTACGAGCCGGGCAGTCGACAGGCCGAGCATGATGTCGAGGTCGATGCGCTGGTGCTACGGGTCAGTGAAGCGCTAGGTTTCCAGCGGCGCGAGATTGGCCCGGAGGAAATCCTCGAACGGTGCTTGCTGGCGTTGGTCAACGAGGGCGCGAAAATCCTGGAGGAGGGCATTGCCGAGTCGGCCCACGACATCGATCTGGTCTACCTCAACGGCTACGGTTTCCCTGCGGACAAGGGCGGGCCGATGGCCTGGGCCGACGGGCAGGGGCTGGAGGATATCCACGCACGCCTGCTGTCGCTCGAAACGAAGCAGGGCGACCAGTGGAAGCCCGCGCGTCTGATTGGCGATCTGGCAGCGCAGGGCAAGGGTTTCGCGCAGGCCTGAGACCGGGCCACGTCAAGATCATTGAACAACCGTAAAGGACACCTGATGCCCCAACGCAACGAATACCGACACTTGCAACCCATTACCACGCGCTGGCACGACAACGATGTGTACGGTCACGTCAATAACGTCACCTATTACAGCTTTTTCGATAGCGCAGTGAATACCTACCTGATCGAAGTCGGTGGTCTGGATATCCATGACGGAGAGGTGGTGGGGTTCGTGGTGAGTTCGGCCTGTGACTACTTTGCCTCAATCGCCTTTCCAGACCGGATTGAAATCGGCCTGCGGGTCGGGAAGCTGGGCAGCAGTTCCGTGCAGTACGAGCTGGCGGTGTTCAAGGTCGGCGAGGAGGAGGCCTGTGCGGCGGGGCGTTTTGTTCACGTATTTGTGGACCGGGCGTCGAATCGGCCGGTGGCGATTCCGGACCAGCTGCGTGGGGCTTTGGAACGGTTGGTGGTCTGAAACAAAAAATCGCAGCCTCCTGTCAGCTCTGGGAGCTGCCGGAGGCTGCGATCTTCAACGGCGGTTATCAGTCAGCCGTTAGTCGCGGTAGTAGCGATGATGTTTTTTGCGATGCCCGTAGGCATGGCCACGACCTGGATGGCCGTCACGGTAGTAACGGCGATCACCACGGCGACCGTCATAGTGACGATCATCGTCATCGTCCTTGCCCATGTAGTTACCCAGGGCGCCACCCGCGCCACCGCCCGCTGCCGCACCGATCAGGCTGCCAGTGGTGCCGCCGACGCTACGACCGACCACGTTACCGCCGGCTGCGCCCAGCGCGCCGCCGATCGCCGCTTCGCCGCGGCTGTGTTTGTCTGCACCGACTGCACTGCCGCCCGCGCCGCCCAGCGCCGCGCCGATAGTGGAGCCGGTGTTGCCGCCCAGGGACTGGCCGACGACCGAACCCAAAACCCCGCCCAATGCGCCGCCCACACCTGCTTCGGCAGTACCACCGGCAGAAGCGATGCCACTGGCCAGGCTAAGGGACAACAAGAGAATGGAGGAGAACTTCATAGAGGAGCCTCAAAGGGATGACGGCGCGATCCTGAGGCTGGCTTCGCTTGGTTACAATAGAAATCCGACGAGTAACACGACTTGTGCACAATTCTCTAAGTTATTGTTTTACGGTCGGAACTTAACGCGAATTGGCCGGTCTTTAGCTACTTCGGACAGGCCGTTTTCTAGGGAAAACGGCCTTTTTTGTGGGCGCTGGAAAGTACTCTGTAGCGAGGGGGTATCGCTGGGCTGCGACTCCCTTTTCTGGTTGCTGCGCAACCAAGCGGGAGCAAGCTCCCTCGCCACAATACTGTATCAGGCCGACTTGGCCAGGATCAGTCCATTCTCGCTCGCCGCTTCCAGACGGATCGCGACGAATTTCGACGTTGGGGTGTGGCTGCCGTCGCCCGTGCTTTCCAGTGGCACCAGCGGGTTTACTTCAGGGTAATAAGCCGCAGCCTGCCCGGCCGGAATGTCGAATGCCAGCAGGGTAAAGCCCTTGACCCGCCGTTCGCGCCCGTCATCCCAGAGCGAGACGATGTCGGCTTTCTGCCCCGGCTTGAAGCCCAGGCGAATGATGTCCGCTTCGTTGGCAAACAACACGTCACGCTGGCCCTTCACACCGCGATAGCGGTCATCGAGGCCATAGATGGTGGTGTTGTACTGATCGTGGGAACGCATGGACTGCATGATCAGGTCGGGCAACTGGCCGGTGGCCCGGGTGCGTTCATGCACAAGATCGGTCGGCAACCGGTTGGGCTTGAAGTTGGCGCGGCCCGACGGGGTATTCCAGCGCCGAGAACCGGCGCTATTGCCGAGGTAGAACCCACCAGGGTTCTTCAGCTTTTCGTTGAAGTCCTTGAAGCCTGGTACGGTGTCGGCGATCAGGTCACGGATGCGACTGTAGTCGGCCACCAGCCAGTTCCAGTCCACCGGACGGCTACCCAGTGTGGCGGCGGCGATGCCGGCGATGATCCACGGTTCGGAGCGCATCTGGTTCGACAGCGGCTGCAGCTGGCCCATGGACGCATGCACCATGCTGAAGGAGTCTTCCACGGTCACCGCTTGCGCACCTTCGGTTTGCAGATCGATGTCGGTGCGGCCCAGGCACGGCAGGATCAGCGCTTCCTTGCCGTGAGCCAGATGGCTGCGGTTGAGCTTGGTGCTGATCTGCACCGTCAGGTCGCAATTGGCCAAGGCCTGGAACGTTCGATGGCTGTCCGGCGTGGCTTGGGCGAAGTTGCCGCCCAGGGCGATGAACACTTTCGCCTCACCGTTGGCCATGGCGTGGATCGCCTCGACCACGTTGTGGCCGTTTTCACGCGGCACCTTGAATTGGAAGCGCCGCTCCAGCGAATCGAGAAACGCCGTTGGCGGACGCTCGTTGATGCCCATGGTCCGGTCACCCTGGACGTTGCTGTGGCCGCGTACCGGACACAGGCCTGCGCCTGGCCGGCCGATGTTGCCGCGCAGCATCATCACGTTGGCGATTTCCTGGATGGTCGCCACCGAATGACGGTGCTGGGTGATACCCATCGCCCAGCACATGATCACGTTCTGGCTCTTGGCGTACATGCGCGCCGCTTGCTCGATGTCGACCAGGGTCATGCCCGATTGCTCGACGATCTGTTCCCACGGCGTGTCGTCGACCGCCGCCAGGTAATCCAGCACGTTGGTGCTGTGCTCATTGAGGAACGCGTGGTCGAACACCGCCGCAGCGCCAGTGTTCTGCGCTTCGCGCTCCCACTGCAGCAGGAACTTCGCCATGCCGCGCAAGATCGCCATGTCGCCACCCAGGGCCGGGCGGAAATAGGCGGTGTTGGTCGGCTTATTGCCATTGGTGAGCATTTCGATCGGGTTCTGCGGATGCTGGAAGCGCTCCAGGCCACGCTCCTTGAGCGGGTTGATGCAGACCACTTGGGCGCCGCGTTTCACCGCCTCGCGCAGTGGTTCGAGCATCCGCGGATGGTTGGTCCCGGGGTTCTGGCCCCAGACGAAAATCGCATCGGCGTGTTCGAAATCGTCGAAGGTCACTGTGCCCTTGCCCACGCCCACGCTCTGGGACAGCGCTACGCCGCTGGCCTCGTGGCACATGTTCGAGCAGTCGGGGAAGTTGTTAGTGCCATAGGCGCGCACGAACAGCTGATACAAGTAGGCCGCTTCGTTGCTGGCTCGGCCCGAGGTGTAGAACTCGGCCTGGTTCGGGCTGGACAGCCCTTGCAGGTGCTTGCCGATCAGGTCGAACGCCGCTTCCCAACTGACGGGTTTGTAGCGGTCGGTTTCGGCGTCGTAGCGCATTGGCTCGGTCAGGCGACCCTGGTACTCGAGCCAGTAGTCGCTCTGCTCCAGCAGCGAGCTCACGCTATGCTTGGCGAAGAATGCACCATCGACGCGGCGCTTGGTCGCTTCCCAGTTCACCGCCTTGGCGCCGTTCTCGCAGAACTTGACCATGCCGCTTTCCGGTGAATCACCCCAGGCACAGCCTGGGCAGTCAAAACCGCCATTCTGGTTGGTCTTGAGCATCATGCGGATGTTTTTCAGCGCGTTGTCGCTGGTCAACCAGGCCTGAGCGACGCTGATCAGCGCTCCCCAGCCACCGGCCGGGCCCTTGTAGGGCTTGTAGCGCGGTACGGGTTTCTGGTCGGCTTGTTGATGATTGCTCACGCTTGTTTCTCCATCGCAGGGCTGTAGACCCGTGGTGCACTTTTTTGTGGCAGGTGGATGAGGTTGAGGTTGTGTTGGCGGGCCCACTGCACCGCAAGGCCCGTGGGTGACGACAGGCTGACCAGGGTCTGGATGCCGGCCCGCAGGACCTTCTGGATCAGTTCGAGGCTGCAACGGCTGGTGACGATCGCTACGCCGCCGGCCACCGGGATCTGCTGCCGGACCAGCGCGCCGATCAGTTTGTCGAGGGCGTTGTGTCGGCCGATGTCTTCGCGACCCAGCAGCAATTCGCCTTGGGCGTTCATGAACAACGCGGCGTGGACTGCGCCGCAGTATTGACCCAGGGGCTGGAACTGGCTGATGCGGTCACGCAGGCCATCGAGCCATTGGGCGGGTGGCAGCGGTGCGCCGGGCAGCACCTTGAGGTTTGGCAATGCCTGTTCCACTGCCTCTACGCCGCACAAGCCGCAGCCGCTAGTGCCCGTCAATTGCCGGCGTTGCTGCTTGAGGTTCCAGAAGGCGCGGTTGGCGATGGTCACCTCGGCATGGTGCGCAGCACCCGTGCCGCTCAGTTGCAGGTCATAAATGTCCGATGCGTCTTCAATGATGCCGCTGCCGAGGCTGAAGCCGACGATGAAGTCTTCAAGGTCGGTGGGGGTGACGAGCATGACCGCCTGGCTGATGCCGTTATAGGCAATCGCCAGCGCCACTTCCTCGGCCAGCGCGGTGCTGTCCGATTGGGAGTGGTCCAGATTGCAGTAGCGATAGCTCTGGCTGGCGGCCGGCGCGGATGTTTCCATCGCTGGCGCTGGACTGACCGGAGGCTTGTCGTTCATAGGCATCACTGAAAGTAGGAATAGTGTTAAGACTAAATGCGGCAATCTGCCACGTCTAATCGCTATTACTGATCTCTCAATAGATGACGTCGATCAAGATGTTGTCGATGATTTCTGGTAAAGGGCAAAACAGGCCTCTGCCAAGGCCGAACGTGGGGCGCCGCGCCGCATGATCAGGCCCAGTGGGACTAAGGTCTGCGCGCTTTCGATGGGCTGGATGCGCAAATCTTCGGTCAGCACATTCAGGCCGCTGTCCAAGGGCATCACCGCGCAACACAGTCCACCATGCACAGCTTGTAACAATTGATGCACTGCGTCGGTTTGCAACAGCGGTTGAGGTGTGAGGCCCCGGCTGTGGAAGTTGTGGTCGATGGATTGGCGAAAATGCATGCCGCTGGTGAGCATGCCCAGGGGCAGCTCGATCAGCGCTTCCCAACTCAGCGGTTGTTCGCCGAAAAAGAAATAGCGCTGGTCGTAGAGCAGGCCCATGCGGGTGTGGCTGAAGGGCAGGGCTTCGAAGCGCTCGTTGTCCAGGCGTTCCAGGTAGGAAATACCCAGGTCGATACGGTTGTTCGCCAGCTGTTCGAGGATACGTTCGGAGCTCAGGGACGACAGTTCGAATCGCAGGTTGGGGTGCTCGGCGTGCAAGCGCTGCATCATCGCCAGCGGGTCGAAGTCCGACAACGGCACCACGCCCAGGCGCAGCGTACCCACCAGGTTGCCACGACAGGCCGCCGCTTCGGCCTGCAGCCCGTCATAGGCCGCCAGCACCGTACGCGCCCAGGCCAGGACCCGTTCCCCCGGCGCGGTGAAACCTTCAAAGCGCTGGCCGCGATTGACCAGCGGCAGGTCAAGTTCTTCTTCAAGACTGCGCAGGCGCATCGACAGGGTCGGCTGGGTGATGTGGCAACGTGCGGCGGCTTGGCCGAAGTGGCGGGTTTCGTCGAGCGCGATGAGAAATTTCAGCTGCTTGATGTCCATCTTCGCTCCAGGGCGCAGGAAGGTTCGGATTCTAGCGCTTGCGCGTGGCGGGGTCATTGGTCGGTTGGGAACCGGGTTCGTCTCGCCTGGTCTAGTCTTTGCGTCTGGACACTTAAATCAAGGAGCGTGTGCCATGAGTATTTTTAGCTTTGTGAAGGAAGCAGGAGAAAAGCTGATCGACCTGCTGACCCCCGGCAATGCCAATGCCAGCGAACAACTGAAAGCGCATATTGAAAAGGTCGGCCTGGGTAATCCGAATGTTCAGGCGACCATCGACGGCGACAAAGTCACCGTCACCGGTGAAGTAGCGAGCCAGGAAGAAAAGGAAAAAATCCTGTTGGCGGTGGGCAATATCGCCGGTGTCGGCAGTGTCGACGACCAGATTACGGTGACTGGCCCGGTAGCACAGGCGGCGCGTTTCGTGACCGTGAAGAAGGGCGACACACTCAGCGCCATCTCCAAGGCCGCGTACGGCGACGCGAACAAGTACAACAAGATCTTCGAGGCCAACAAGCCGATGCTGTCGCACCCGGACAAGATCTATCCGGGGCAGGTGCTACGTATTCCCGAATAGCCTTACCTATGGCGAGGGGATTTATCCCCGCTGGGCTGCGTAGCAACCCCAAAAAACAGGGTCGCTTCGCGCCCAGCGGGGATAAATCCCCTCGCCACAACAGCCTCAAAGCCCGGCAATCAAGTCCCTATAATCCCCCAAGGCGTCAAACTCCCCCGTGTCCTTTGGCCCCTTGCGGCTATCCGGCTCGCTCACGGCCAGCAAGTGCGCCACGCCGAAGTCCCGGGCGCTGCGCAACACAGGCAGGGTGTCGTCGATGAACAGGCTGCGGGCCGGGTCGAAATTCAAGTCGGCTTGCAGTGCGTCCCAGAATTGCGGGTTTTCCTTGGGAAAGCCGTAGTCGTGGGAGCTGATCAGGCGGTCGAAGTAAGGGGCCAGCTCGATGCGTTCCAGCTTCAGGGACAATGAATCGCGGTGGGCGTTGGTGATCATCACCACGCGCTTGCCGGCCCGCTGGATCGCCGCCAGGAAAGTATCGGCGTCCGGGCGCAAGGCGATCAGGTGCGCGGTTTCCAACTTCAGTTCGCGTACCGGCAATTTCAGCTCGGTGCTCCAGAAATCCAGGCAATACCATTGCAACTGGCCGGCGTTGCGCTCGAACAGCGGCTGCAGCTCCATCTCGGCCATCGCCCGGCTCACGCCATGCAGTTCGGCGTAGCGCTGTGGCAGGTGTTCGAGCCAGAAATGGTTGTCGTAATGCAGGTCCAGCAGGGTGCCGTCCATGTCCAGCAGAACCGTATCGATCTCATGCCAGGGCAGCAAAGCCATAAAACTTCTCCAGCGGTAATCGGATATCCGACACAAACAATCAGAATAGGCCGGGTATAGTAGCCCGCTATCGCCCAGGGAGCCGTTTATGCGCCAGAAACCCACCATACTCGATCGCCAGATCGTCGCTACCAGCCGCCTGTTTTGCGTGGAAGAACTGAAATTGCGGTTTTCCAACGGTGTGGAGCGCACCTATGAACGTCTGGCGAGCAAGGGGGCGGGCTATGGCGCGGTGATGATCGTGGCGATGCTCGATGCCGACCACGCGGTGTTAGTGGAAGAGTACTGCGGGGGCACCGACGCCTACGAACTGTCCCTGCCCAAGGGCTTGATCGAGCCAGGTGAAGATGTGCTGGCGGCGGCCGAACGGGAACTCAAGGAAGAGGCCGGTTTCGGAGCGCGTCAATTGGAACACCTGACCGAACTGTCGCTGTCCCCCGGTTACATGAGCCAGAAAATCCAGGTGGTGCTGGCGACCGATCTGTATGAAGAACGGCTGGAGGGTGACGAGCCCGAGCCGATGCGCGTGGACAAGGTCAACCTGCGTGAGCTGTCGGCCCTGGCACAGAACCCGCAGTTCACGGAGGGCCGGGCCTTGGCAGCGCTGTACCTGGCCCGTGACCTGCTGACCCAGCGTGGAGCGTTCCTGTCATGACTTTCCCTCATCCGTTGATGGCCCCTGTAGTCGAGCTGGCGCTCCAGGCCGGTGATGCGATCCTGCCGTTCTGGCGCGCCAACGTGCAGGTCAACCACAAGGCCGACGAGTCGCCGGTGACCGCTGCAGACATGGCCGCTCATGATGTGATCGTGGCCGGGCTGATGACGCTGGCCCCGGATATTCCGATCCTCTCCGAAGAAGACGCCGATATTGCCCAAAGCGTGCGCGCCGGCTGGCATCGCTGGTGGCTGGTAGACCCGCTGGATGGCACCAAGGAGTTCATTTCCGGCAGCGAGGAGTTCACCGTCAACATCGCGTTGGTGGAGCAGGGCCGTGTGGTGTTCGGTGTGGTGTCGATGCCCACCAATGGGCGCTTTTACGTCGGCGGTGCAGGGCTGGGCGCCTGGCGTGGTGATAAGGGCGGCGTGCCTTTGCCTATCGCGGTTCGTGACGTCCTGGCCGCGGGTGAAGCTTTTACCGTGGTCGCCAGTCGTCGGCACACCAGCGCGGAGCAGGAACGCCTGCTGGATGGTTTGAGCGCAAGCCTAGGTGAGCTGCAACTGACCAGTATTGGCAGTTCGTTGAAGTTTTGCCTGGTGGCCGAAGGCGCGGCGGATTGCTATCCACGGCTGGCGCCGACCTCCCAGTGGGACACCGCTGCCGCCCAGGGTGTATTGGAAGGTGCGGGTGGCGAGGTGTTGGACTTGAGCGGTGAACCGTTCTGTTATCCACCGCGAGAGTCGCTGTTGAATACATCGTTCCTGGCGTTGCCGGCGAAAGCGGCGTGGCGGGGCAAGTTATTGGAGTTGGCCCGTTCTTAAGCCACCTCCGATCCTCTGTGGCGAGGGGATTTATCCCCGCTGGGCTGCGCAGCAGCCCAAAAAACAGGGTCGCTTCGCGCCCCAGCGGGGATAAATCCCCTCGCCACAAGGTTTTGTGGTGTTTTCCAAAGTCAGCGGTGCAACACGTACTGCCCCTCGAACTGCACTGCCACGTCCTCACTTCCGGTGTTCAACACTTGCGTCTGCAACGCCAGTCGCGCCCGGCCATAGCGCCGATAGGTGGCCAGGAAGCGTTTCCAGACCTTTTCCTCGGGCGCATCGCAGACGACGGTCGCATCGCGGGTCACCGGCAGCGGATAACTGATCTGCCCTTCCTGAATCACGATATGCCCGTCTTCGATGCCTTCCTCGCGCAGGGCCAGGTGCAGCCAGCCCCAGCCGCCGAGCACCGCGCCGCAATACAGGCTGCCACCGAACATGGTGCTCTTGTGGTTGACGTTGGCTGCAAGCGGCAACGACAGGCGCAGTTGCCGGGCCTGCCAATCGAGCACCTTGAGGCCCATGTCCCGGGTCAAGGGGATATCGTGGTGCAGGATCGATTCCAGGTA
Organism: Pseudomonas sp. NFACC16-2; assembly: GCF_900119205.1. Classification (NCBI taxonomy): domain Bacteria; kingdom Pseudomonadati; phylum Pseudomonadota; class Gammaproteobacteria; order Pseudomonadales; family Pseudomonadaceae; genus Pseudomonas; species Pseudomonas sp. NFACC16-2. Next base: position 122,594 of record NZ_FPIX01000008.1, read on the forward strand.
ACGACTGTCGCGGTTCATTGCGGGGCCTTTTGCTTGAACGGGAAATGACGATAACTCAATCGGACTCATCGGCCGAACCATGGCTGCTGTCGCCGAAGTGCAGCCCATGTTTGCGTAGCTTGTCGTGCAAGGTCTTGCGTGGAATGCCCAAGGCTTCGGCCAGGCTGCGCACCGAGCTGTGAGGCCGGGCCAGTTCGGCGGCGATCAGGGTTTTCTCGAAGTTTTCCACCTGCTCGCTCAAGCCGCCGCTGACCACTTCCACCGGTGCGCCGGGGCTGCCGTCGGGCGTGCTGTTGTCCAGGGCCAGTTCCAGGCCCAGGGCAAAACGTTCGGCGGCGTTCTGCAATTCCCGCACATTGCCCGGCCAACTGTGGCGCAGCAGCAGCGCCCGTTGTGCCGGTTGTAATTCATGGGGCGGCAGCCCGTGGCGAGCACTGGCTTCGTCGGCGAAATGCTGAAACAGCATCAACACGTCTTCACCCCGTTCACGCAAGGGCGGTATGCGCAGCGGCGCGACGTTCAGGCGGTAATACAGGTCGGCGCGAAAACGACCTTGGTCGGCGGCCTGGCGCAGGTCTTCCTTGGTGGCGGCGATGACGCGAATATCCAGCGGAATCTGTTGATTGCCCCCCAGGCGCTCCACCATGCGTTCTTGCAGCAGACGCAGCAATTTGACCTGGACATCCAGGCTCATGCTTTCGATTTCATCCAGGAACAGCGTACCGCCGTTGGCGAATTCGAACTTGCCGATGCGGCGCTTCTGCGCGCCGGTAAAAGCGCCGGGTTCGTGGCCGAACAGTTCGCTTTCCACCACCGACTCGGCCAGGGCCCCGGCGTTGATGGCCACGAACGGCCCGTTACGCCGGCTCGAAAGGTCGTGCAGCGCCCGAGCGACCACTTCCTTGCCGGCACCGGTTTCACCGAGGATCAGCACGTCGGCGCGGGTGGCCGCCAGTGCGCCGATCTGCTCGCGCAGGCGCAGCATCGGAGTCGATTGGCCGACCAGGCGGGCGCTGAGTTCATGCCGGTCGCTGAGGGCCAGGCGCAGGCTGCGGTTGTCCAGCACCAACCGGCGCAAGGCCAGGGCCCGGCGTACACTGTCGAGCAAATGATCGCTGGCGAAAGGTTTTTCCAGGAAGTCATAGGCTCCGGCGCGCATTGCCTGCACCGCCAGTGGCACGTCGCCATGGCCGGTGATCAGCAGCACCGGCAGCTCTGAGTCCTGGGCGTGGAGTTCACCCAGCAGTTCGAGGCCATCCATGCCCGGCATGCGAATATCGCTGACCACCACGCCCGGCCAGTCACGGGGCAGTTGCCCGGCCACGCCCTTGGCTTCGGCCAGGGGCAGAATTTTCAGGCCCGCCAGGTCGAGGGTCTGGCTCAGGGCCTGACGCAAATGGGGATCGTCGTCGATCAGCACCACCTCAATCCGGTTGTCGATGGTCATACACTTCGGTCCTCGGACGGTTGCAGGCTCACCCCGGGGGCTCCGGCGCGCAGTTTCAGGGTGATCAGGGCGCCACCTTCCTTGTGGTTGGCGAACGACAGTTCGCCGCCGAAGGCGCGCATCAGGGTGTCGCAGATCGCCAGCCCCAGGCCAAGGCCTTGGGTGCGGGTCTTGGTGGTATAGAAAGGCTCGCCGGCGCGGCCCAGAGCTTCCATGCAAAACCCCGGGCCGTTATCGCGGATGTACAAGTTGACGCCGGTTTCGGTGGCCTGGGCACTGAGCCAGAGTTTGCGCGGTGGGCCTTTCTCGGTGAGCGCATCAAGGGCGTTGGCCAGCAGGTTGCCGAGTACCTGGCGCAAGCGGGTTTCGCCGGCCTCGACCCACAGCGTGGCGGCCGGCAAGTCGCGGATCAGTTCCACTTCCATGCTGCGCCGACGTTTGGCGAGCAGCGCCAGGGCGTCGTCCAGCGCCGGTTGCAGGGCGACGCTTTCCGGCGCATGTCGGTCGCGGCGGGCGAAGGCGCGCAGGTGGGCGATGATCGAGGCCATGCGCCCGGTCAGTTCGCTGATCAGCTTGAGGTTGCCCCGGGCATCTTCGGTGCGTTGGTGATCGAGCAAAATCTCGGCGTTCTCCGCGTAGCTGCGAATCGCTGCCAGCGGTTGGTTGAGTTCGTGGCTGATGCTCGCCGACATGGTGCCCAGGGCAGACAGCTTGCCGGCCTGCACCAGGTCATCCTGGGCACGGACCAGCTCTTGCTGAGCCTGTTCGCGCTCCAGCACTTCCTGCTTCAACCGTCGGTTCAGTCCTTCCAGGTCGCTGGTGCGCTCGGCCACCCGGCCTTCCAATTCGTGACGGGCCTTGGCTTCGAAGGCGATTCGATCCAGGTAATGGCGCCTGCGTTGCATCATCAACCCGAGCAACAGCATCAAGACCAGCAAGGCCGCGCCCCCGATGGCGACCACGGTGCGCACCGGACGATCAATCAGCGTGCGCGGGGCGAGAATGCTTACGCTCCAGCCGGTTTCCTCGATGGACTGGGTCTGGGTCAGCCAGGCGTTGGCGTTCAGGTTCAGCGGCTTGGGCTCGCGGGTCGGATACGGTTGTACTGCACTGATGGCCTCGCGCTCGGCATCATTCAAGGGCCGGGTCGCGCGAAATCGCCACTCTTGTCGCGACGTGAGGATGACCACGCCGTTGTGGTCGGTCACCAGTAATTGTTCGGGAGTCTTGCCCCACAGGCTTTCGGTGTGGTCGAGGTCGACCTTGACCACCAGCACGCCGATGACTTTTTCGCGGTCGCGCACGGCGGCGGCAAAGAAGTACCCACGTTTGGCCGATGTCGTGCCGAGGCCGAAGAAGCGGCCCAGGTGTCCGGCCATAGCTTCGATGAAGTACGGCCGGAAGGCGAAATTGCGTCCGACGAAACTGTCGTGTTTGTCCCAGTTCGACGCGGCCAGGGTCTTGCCGGAAGGGTCCATCAGGTACATGACTTCGGCGCCGGTCTGGGCGCTGATGTTTTTCAGCAGCCGGTTGGCATTGCCTTGGGTCACGCCATCGTCGGGTGCCGACAAGGCGGCGCGCAAGGCCGGCAGGTCGCCGAGAATCTGTGGCAGCACCTCATAACGGTGCAGTGTGCCCAACAGGTTGGCGACGTAGAGGTCCAGGGTCTGGCGGTTTTGCCCGGCCAGTTCGCTGCGGTAGTAACGTTCGGCCAAGTGCTCCAACGGCCACAGCAACGGCGCCAGGCACAGCGCGAGCAAGGCCAGGCTGCGCCAACGGGGTCTGCGGGGAAGGGTGGAATTCATGAGCCTCGGACGCCTGTGGTGACAGGCGTATTATGCCTAGTTGCCTTGCAAATACTATTTGTAAGGCAGTACTAGGCTTGTCCGGCGAGGCACTGCTGCAACGCGTCTCGCCAGTCCGGTTGGCTCACTGCCCACTCCTTGAGCAGGCGCGTGCAATCCAGGCGCGAGTTAAGTGGCCGCGGGGCCGGAGTCGGATAGGCACTGGATTCAATGGGCTCAAGCTGCGCACACGGTTTGTGCCGCTCAAGCAGGTTTTCGCCGATGGCCTGGGCGAAACCGAACCAGGACGTCTCGCCCCGGGCTGTCAGGTGATAGGTGCCCCAGGCGCCGGGTTGGCCGGCCTGCCAGCGCTCGATCAATTGCGCGGTGCTGTCGGCAATGGTGCCGGCCCAGGTCGGTGCGCCGATCTGGTCGGCGACCACCCGCAGCTGCGGTTTTTCCTGCAACAGGCGCTGCATGGTCAACAGGAAGTTGCGGCCCTCGGTGGAGTACACCCAACTGGTGCGCAGAATCAGGTGCTGACCGCCAGCCTGGCGGATGGCATTCTCGCCGGCCAGCTTGCTGCGTCCGTAGACACTCAGCGGGTTGGGCGTGTCGTCCTCGGTGTAGGGGGCGGATTTGAGGCCATCGAAGACGTAGTCGGTGGAGTAATGAATCAGCGGGACGCCCAGCGCAGCCGCTGCCTGGGCCAGGATGCCCGGTGCCGTGGCATTGATGGCGAACGCCCGCTCCGGTTCACTTTCGGCCTGATCGACGGCCGTGTGGGCGGCGGCATTGATGATCAGGCCGGGCTTGAGGGCTTCGATGGGGGCACGCAGGGAATCCGGTTGTGCCAGGTCGAGCTGGTCGCTGCCGCGTACGGTCAACTCGCCCAGGCCGTTCAGGCGCGATTGGAGCGCCCGGGAAACCTGGCCATTCTGGCCGATGATCAGGATACGCAAGGGGGCACTCATGGGAACAGGTCGGCCTCGTGCAGGGCTTTGCCATTCAGGTCCTTGGCCGAGAGGATCGGCGTGCCTTCGAACTCCCAATCGATGGCCAACTGCGGATCGTCCCAGCGAATGCAGCGTTCGGCCGAGGGGGCGTAGTAATCAGTGGTCTTGTAGAGGAAGTCCGCTGATTCGCTCAGTACGACGAAACCGTGGGCAAAACCTGGCGGGACCCACATCTGCCGGTGGTTCTGCGCCGACAGGCGTACGCTGGCCCATTGGCCGAAGGTCGGCGAGCTGCGGCGGATGTCCACCGCGACATCCAGCACTTCCCCCGCCGTGACGCGCACGAGTTTGCCCTGGGTTTGTTCGATCTGATAGTGCAGGCCCCGCAGCACGCCCCTGGTGGAGCGTGAATGGTTGTCCTGGACGAACTGCAGGGTGCAGCCAGTCGCTTCGGCAAACGCCCGGGCATTGAAGCTTTCGTAGAAAAACCCCCGGTCGTCGCCAAAGACTTTCGGTTCGATGATCAAGACTTCTGGCAAACGGGTGGCGATGACATTCATCGTGTTTCTCCGGCGATCTTGAACAAGTACTGGCCGTAGCCGGTCTTGCCAAAATACTGGGCGCGCTCCAGAACGTGCTCGCGGCTGACCCAACCTTGCTGGTAGGCAATTTCTTCCAGGCACGCCACTTTCAGGCCTTGGCGATGTTCGATGGTCTGCACGTATTGCGAGGCTTCCAGCAGGCTGTCGTGGGTGCCGGTGTCCAGCCAGGCGAAACCACGACCGAAGCGCTCGACGTGCAGTTCGCCGCGTTGCAGGTAGGCATTGTTGACGTCGGTGATTTCCAATTCGCCGCGTTTGGACGGCTTGATGGCCTTGGCGATCTTGATCACGTCGTTATCGTAGAAATACAGGCCGGTCACCGCGTAGCTGGATTTGGGCGCGGTGGGTTTTTCTTCGATGGACATCGCCCGTCCCTCTGTATCGAAGTCGATCACGCCAAAACGCTCAGGGTCCTTGACCCAGTAGCCGAACACTGTCGCGCCACTCTGCCGGTTGACGGCGGTCTGCAGTTGTTCACCAAAATGCTGGCCGTGGAAAATGTTGTCGCCCAGGATCAGGCACACCGGGTCGCTGCCAATGAACTGTTCGCCAATCAGGAACGCTTGGGCCAGGCCATCGGGCGACGGCTGCTCGGCATAGCTGAACCGCACGCCAAACTGATGGCCATCGCCCAACAGGTTGCGGTACTGCGGCAGATCCTGCGGCGTGGAAATCACCAGGATGTCCTTGATGCCGGCGAGCATCAGCACCGAGATCGGGTAATAAATCATCGGCTTGTCATAAATCGGTAAAAGTTGCTTGGAAACCCCGAGGGTAATCGGGTGCAAGCGTGTGCCGGAACCGCCGGCCAGGACAATGCCTTTCATCATGCCATTGCATCCTTGTTGTCGAGCGAGCCCAGGCGCTCGCCTTGATAGCTGCCGTCCTGGACACGTTGGCACCACAGCAGGTTTTCGAGGTACCACTGCACAGTCTTGCGCAGCCCGGTCTCGAAGGTTTCCCGTGGTGTCCAGCCCAGTTCCCGTTCGATCTTGCTGGCGTCGATGGCGTAGCGCAGGTCGTGGCCGGGGCGATCCTGGACGAAGCTGATCAGGTCGGCATAGTGCTCGATCCCTTCGGGCTTGCGTGGCGCCAGTTCTTCGAGCAAGGCGCAGATGCTGCGCACCACGTCGATGTTTTTCTGCTCGTTGTGACCGCCAATGTTGTAAGTCTCGCCGACCATGCCTTCGGTGACGACCTTGAGCAGTGCACGGGCATGATCTTCGACAAACAGCCAGTCGCGCACTTGCTGGCCGTCGCCATAGACCGGCAACGGCTTGCCGGCCAGCGCGTTGAGAATCACCAGTGGGATGAGCTTCTCGGGGAAGTGAAACGGCCCGTAGTTATTGGAGCAGTTGGTCAACAGCACGGGCAAGCCGTAGGTGCGTTGCCAGGCACGGACCAGGTGGTCGGACGCTGCCTTGCTCGCCGAGTACGGTGAGCTTGGGGCATAGGCGGTGGTCTCGGTGAACAGGTCATCCACACCGTGCAAATCGCCATACACTTCGTCGGTGGAAATGTGGTGGAAGCGAAACGCGCGCTTCTGCGGCTCGGGCAGGGCCTGCCAGTAGGCTCGAGTGGCTTCCAGCAGGCTGTAGGTGCCTACGATGTTGGTCTGGATGAAGTCCGCCGGGCCATCGATGGAGCGGTCTACATGGGACTCGGCCGCCAGATGCATGATGGCGTCAGGTTTGAATCGCGCCAGCACCGCACTGACGGTGGGTTGGTCGACGATATCGGCCTGGACGAATTCGTAGCGGCTGTCGTGATCGATGCTGCTCAGTGATTCGAGATTGCCGGCATAGGTCAGCTTATCGAGGTTCAGGACTTGGTGTCCGGTATCAAGAATCAAGTGCCGTATGAGAGCCGAGCCGATGAAGCCGGCACCGCCAGTGATGAGAATGCGCATCCGGATAAGCCTTTTTCCGTGTGACAACAAAGCGTAGGAGAATAGCATGCCGGCATGACGAGAGCGGTGTAAGCGCCCCCTCGGACACACCTTCCCATACAGCTTCTCAAGAGAGCTGTGCATATTGTTGAACAGGAGGGGTTGCTTATCCTCCGGCTCAGTGGCGTGATAGGCATCCGAACAAAACCACCTCAGGGGTCGTTGTATGCCACTCGCTACGTTGGTTCACCGTGCCAGTTTGCCAAGCCCACAGATCAGCGCCGAGCAAGCGCTGGTGCTGCTGCGCTCGAATTACGGACTCAGCGGCGACCTGCGACCCCTTGGCAGCAACCAGGACCTCAATTACCGCGTCGACAGCGAACGTGGGCGCTTTGTGTTGAAAATTTGCCACGGCGACTACGCTGTCCAGGAACTTCAGGCCCAACACGCTGCCCTCAAGCAGTTGGCCGGGCACAGCGCGGTGAAGGTGCCGCGGGTGATTACCGCCAGCAACGGCCAGGACCTGCTGACTTTGGACGTCGACGGTCAAGCGATCCATATGCGCCTGCTTGAGTACATCGACGGCCAGTCCCTCACGCAGCTCAAACACCTGCCGCCTGAGTTGGTGACCGGCCTGGGCCGCCTGTGCGCGGAAATGGACCTGGCCTTGGCGACATTCGACCACCCAGGCCTGGAGCGCACCCTGCAATGGGACGCGCGCCACGCTCCGGCCCTGGTCGATCATCTGTTGCCTGTCATCGACGACGATCAGCGGCGGCAACTGATCGCCCAGGTCGCGCAACAGGCCGAGCGGCGCTTGCAGCCGCTCAAGGCCAGCCTGCCGGTGCAGGCGATCCACATGGACATCACCGATGACAACGTGGTCTGGCAGCGCGATGCCCAGCGCCAATGGCAATTGCAGGGTGTCATCGATTTCGGTGACCTGATCCGCACCTGGCGCATCACGGACCTGTCGGTAACGTGTGCGGCCCTGCTGCACCACGCCGACGGTGATCCATTCTTCATCTTGCCGGCGATCAAGGCCTACCAGGCGGTCAACCCCTTGCAACGCGAAGAACTGTTGGCGCTGTGGCCATTGATCGTGGCGCGCGCCGCGGTGCTGGTGCTCAGCGGTGAACAGCAGGTTTCCATCGACCCGGACAACCAATACAGCCGCGACAACCTGGCCCATGAGTGGGAGATTTTCCGGGTCGCCCACTCGGTGCCCTTCGAGTTGATGGAAGCGGCGATTCTCACCGCCGTCGGCCACAGCCTGCCGCCCATCGCCAGCGAAGGCTTTGCGCCGCTATTGCCGACCCTGGTGGGGCGTGAGTTCGCGCTGATTGACCTGGGTGTACTGAGCCCGCATTTCGAGGCCGGCAATTGGGAGCAGCCGGGGATCGACCAGCGCCTGCTGAGCGAGGCCGCGGGCGTTCATGGCCTGGCCGCCAGCCGCTATGGGCAATACCGGTTATCCCGCACTCGGCCGGACAGCGCCGTCGAACCCGATACTTATCCACTGCACGTGGAGTTGAGCGTTCCTCGGGGGACGCCGCTCGAATCCCCGTTCGCTGGGGTCGTGCACAAGGCTGCCGACGGCCTGTTGCAGCTGGACAGCGCGCAGTTGAGCGTGCGGCTGTGGGGCGTGACGTCGCCGCTGCATTCCGGCGCGGCACTGGTCAAGGGGCAGGTGCTGGGTGAAGTGACGGGGCCGTTGCGGGTCCAGTTGTGCCGTGGCGCCCAGGTGAATCCTCCGCTGTTCTGCACGCCCTCCAGGACAGCGGCCTGGCAGGCGCTATGCCCTTCGCCGGCGGTGCTGCTGGGACTGGCTTGCGATGCCGAACCGGAGATCGATCCCCAGGCGCTGCTGGCCCGTCGCGATGCGAGCTTTGCCCGTTCGCAGAAGCACTATTACGTCGATCCGCCGCGCATAGAGCGCGGCTGGCGCAATCACCTGATCGACATGCAGGGCCGCTCGTACCTGGACATGCTCAACAATGTCGCGGTGCTGGGCCATGGTCATCCACGCATGGCGGCAGTGGCTGCCCGGCAGTGGTCGCTGCTCAATACCAACTCGCGTTTCCACTATGCGGCGATCGCCGAATTTTCCGAACGCCTGCTGGCGTTGGCGCCGTCCAACATGGACCGGGTGTTCCTGGTCAACAGCGGCACCGAGGCCAACGACTTGGCGATCCGCCTAGCCTGGGCCTACAGCGGCGGGCGGGACATGCTCAGCGTATTGGAGGCCTATCACGGCTGGTCGGTGGCCGCCGATGCGGTCTCGACGTCTATCGCCGATAATCCCCAGGCCTTGAGCAGCCGCCCGGACTGGGTGCATCCGGTGACCGCACCGAACATCTATCGCGGCGAATTCCGTGGCCCCGACACTGCGCCGGACTACGTGCGCAGCGTTGAACACAACCTGGCGAAAATCGCCGAAAACAACCGCCAGCTCGCCGGGTTCATCTGCGAACCGGTATACGGCAACGCCGGTGGGATCGCGCTGCCGCCTGGTTACCTGAAGCAGGTCTACGCGATGGTGCGCGAGCGCGGTGGGGTCTGCATCGCCGACGAAGTCCAGGTCGGTTACGGGCGCATGGGCGAGTTTTTCTGGGGCTTCGAAGAGCAAGGAGTGGTGCCCGATATCATCACCATGGCCAAGGGCATGGGCAACGGCCAGCCATTGGGTGCGGTCATTACCCGCCGGGAGATCGCCGAGGCGCTGGAAGCCGAGGGGTATTTCTTTTCGTCGGCCGGAGGCAGCCCGGTCAGTTGCCAGATCGGCATGGCGGTACTGGATGTCATGGAAGAAGAACATCTCTGGGAAAACGCCCGGGTGGTGGGTGGGCACTTCAAGGCGCGGCTGGAGGCCTTGATCGACCGCTATCCATTGGTCGGTGCAGTGCATGGTTCGGGGTTTTACCTGGGCGTGGAACTGATCCGCGACCGCGACACGTTGCAGCCGGCCACTGAAGAAACCGCGGCGCTGTGCAACCGCCTGCGAGCGTTGGGGATTTTCATGCAACCGACCGGCGATTACCTGAACATCCTCAAGATCAAACCGCCGATGGTCACTACGCGTCAGAGCGTGGATTTCTTCGTAGATATGTTGGTGAAGGTCCTGGACGAGGGGTTGTAACTAATCGGGAACGCCAAGCTGTTCCCCTGTAGGAGCGAGCGTGCTCACGATGACGGTGTCCTAGCCAATATTGATTTGGCTGACCCACCGCTATCGCGAGCAAGCTCGCTCCCATTGGGTTCGCATTAATTTATAAAATCGATTTTTGTCGATGTTTGGCGCTATTTTTTGATGGGTGTTAGTTTTTCTGGCTTTATTAGTCGATATTTATCGTTTATAAGGTTGCCACTGCCCATCGCCCAGGAGATGACCCATGACAACGTTGCACAGCACTCCCCGCGCGGATGGTTTCCACATGCCTGCCGAGTGGGCGACCCAGACCCAGGTCTGGATGATCTGGCCCGAGCGCCCGGACAACTGGCGCCTGGGCGGCAAGCCCGCACAGGCCGCCCACATAGCGGTCGCCAAGGCCATCGCCCGTTTTGAACCGGTGACCGTGGCGGTGTCTGCGGCCCAATACGAAAATGCCCGGGCGCGTCTCGATGTGCCGAATATCCGCCTGGTGGAAATGTCCAGCGACGACGCTTGGGTTCGCGACACAGGGCCGACATTCGTCATCAATGACAACGGCGAAGTGCGCGGTGTCGATTGGGATTTCAACGCCTGGGGCGGTTTCGACGGCGGCCTGTATGCACCGTGGAACCGTGATGCGCAAGTGGCCAGCAAGATTCTTGAGATCGAGCGCAGCCCGCGTTATCACACCGAAGGTTTTGTGCTCGAGGGCGGCTCGATCCATGTAGATGGTGAAGGCACCCTGATCACCACCGAAGAGTGCCTGCTCAACCGCAATCGCAACCCGCACTTGAGCCGTGAAGAGATCGAGGCAGTGCTCAGCGCGCAGTTGGCGGTGGACAAGATCATCTGGCTGCCGGACGGTCTGTTCAATGACGAAACCGACGGCCATGTGGATAACTTCTGCTGCTACGTGCGGCCAGGTGAAGTCCTGCTTGCCTGGACCGACGACCCGCAAGACCCGAACTACACCCGCTGTCACGCAGCGATGAACGTGCTGCAAAACAGCACTGATGCCAAGGGACGCCCGTTCACAGTGCACAAAATGCCGATTCCGGGGCCGTTGTACGCCACCGAGGAGGAATGTGCCGGTGTCGACGCGGTGCAAGGGTCCCAAGAGCGCAACCCGACCGTACGGCTAGCCGGTTCCTATGTGAATTTCCTGATCGTCAACGGCGGCATCATCGCCCCAAGTTTTGACGATCCGCTGGACGCACCGGCCAGGGACATCCTGCAGAACCTGTTCCCGCAGCACGAAGTGGTCATGGTGCCAGGGCGCGAACTGTTACTGGGTGGCGGCAATATCCATTGCCTTACTCAACAGCAACCTGCACCGCGCGCAAAATGAGTGGCGATGTAACAGCTGGGTGACATCGACCGCGCCGGCTCTAGGGGGGCGGTTTTGGATCCATGCCGGCAAGCCCGCGGCCCGATTGGCGCGCGGGTTTTTTTGTGCCTGTTTATTGGCGTGGCGGATACATTGGCATAGCTCTTGTATCTGTACTTCGGCAGTTCTGGGGAGAGAACTGAGTTGTTTTGTCATAAACCTTGGATAAATTGGCCGCTCATCAACCAGGAGAGGGCGCTGGAATGAATACGATAAGCGAGCGCACATGCCATCCCTTGGCCGTTAATGGTGAGTCGCTTCAAGCCTTGGCTCAATGGTTGAAATCCAACGGAACACGTCAGATCAGAGAACCTGATCCGCGCCAGGTAATCGTTGAGCGTTACCCCGTTGGCCTGTTCAGCGAGGCGGAGCTGGAAGCGTTGTGGGATGTGATGCAAGGATAGAATTCGACGGATTGATAAAAAGCGCTGGCCGGGATGGCAGCGCTTTTTTTTGTATCCGCAGGCTTTCAAATTCGCACGAATCCTAGAGGAGCTAGCCAACTCCCATATAGGGGGGCAAATTCAGTGGGGATATTCGACCGATTCACGAAACACACTGAAAACCGTTTCAGCGTTTTTCCGCAGCGCTCTCAAGACTACCCTGCTGCCATCCAATTCCCATGGTTAGCGGAGTCCTCATGGCCACTCTTCATTATATCTACGACCCGCTGTGTGGCTGGTGTTACGGCGCCAAGCCGCTGGTGCAGGCTGCCCGAAGTGTATTGCCGGTGATTGCTCATGGCGGCGGTATGATGACCGGTGCCAATCGCCAGCAGGTTTCGCCGCAATTGCGCGATTACGTGATGCCCCACGACCGGCGCATCGCCGAATATTCCGGGCAGCCGTTTGGCGAGGCCTACTTTGAAGGTTTACTGCGTGACCACCGCGCCGTGTTCGATTCGGCGCCGCCGACCGCCGCCATCCTCGCTGCCGAACAGCTCGGCGGCCACGGCCTGGAATTGCTCGGGCGCCTGCAAACCGCGCACTACGTCGAGGGTCGGCGCATCGCTGACGAAACCGTCCTGCTGGAGTTCGCTCAATCCATTGGCCTGCCGGCCCAGGCGTTCCTGGCGGCGTTGCGCGCGGTTGACGTGCAGGGGCATATCAAGGCCAGTCGTACCTTGCTGGCCCAGGTCGGCGGCCAGGGTTTCCCGACCTTGGCCCTGGAGCAGGACGGCCAGTTCACGCTGATCGACATCGGCCCCTGGCTCGGCAAGCCCGAGGCATTCGTCCAATGGCTGGCGCAAGCCACGCCGGTTCAGGCCTCCACGCCACCAGCGGCCTGCGGTCTGGACGGTTGTTCGCGGTGAGCAGTTCTTAGACATTTTTTGCCTGATTACAGACGTTTCACGAAATTGACACACCGTTGAGGGCGCGACTAGGATTCGTCCTACGCCTGTGGCTAACAGCCATGACTCTTAAATAATAAAAAGGCCCGACACGATCACTCGTGGGCGGGCCTTTTCATTATTTCCAGGAGCAAGAGTCCGAAAAAGAGCGCAAAAAGCGCCATTTCGGTTGCCCGCCACAGTGCGTATCAACCCGTACAAGGAAAATAAACATGTTGAACAAGCGCATTAGTTTGATCGCACTGGGGATCTTGAGCACGACACACGCCATGGCCAATGACCAGGCTGAGTCCAAGGGGTTCGTTGAAGACAGCAGCTTGAAAGTGCTGTTGCGCAACGCTTATATCAACCGCGACTACAAAGATGGCAACCAAGACAAGGCCGAATGGGGCCAGGCAGCCATAGGTACCTTCTCGTCCGGCTTCACCCAGGGCACCGTGGGTGTCGGTGTGGATGCGTTCGGCCTGTACGCGCTGCGTCTGGACGGCGGCAAAGGCCGCAGCGGTGCGGGTGGCATCGACTTCTTCAAGCAAGGCGACAGCGGCAACGCGGCCGATGACCTGTCCAAGTTCGGGGCAGCGGTCAAGTTCCGCGTCTCCAACACCGTGCTGGCCTACGGCGACCAGATGCCGGCCCTGCCGGTGCTCAGCTATGACAACTCGCGCCTGTTGCCGGAAAGCTACACCGGCACATTGATCACCTCCAAGGAGATCAAGGGCCTGGAACTCAATGCCGGCCGTTTCACCGCCGAATCGCGCAAGAGTGCTGAAGGCCGCGACAGCGGTGGCCTGAAGTCGATCAACGTCTTGGGCGGTAGCTATCAGTTCACCGAGCAGTTCAAGGCTTCGCTCTACGCTTCGGATGTCGAAGACGTATTGAAGAAGCAATACGTGAACGCCAACTATGTGTTCCCGCTGGCCAAGGATCAGTCCCTGACCCTGGATTTCAACGGTTATCGCACCAAGCTGGACAACAGCTACGTTCGTGAAAACAACGTCACTGGCGATGACAACAAGATCTGGAGCCTGGCTGCCACCTTCGCCACGGGTCCGCACAGCTTCACGCTCGCCCACCAGCGCAGCACCGGCGACAGCAACCTGGGTTATGCCTACGGTGGCTATCAGCGCGAGCAGAATCGGGTGGGTGATGGCGGCAATACGATCTACCTGGCCAACTCCTACTGGTCCGACTTCAACGCTGAAGACGAACGCAGCTGGCAGTTGGGCTATGGCCTGGACTTCACCACCTTCGGCGTACCGGGCCTGACTTATAACGTTGCTTATGTGCGTGGCGATAACATCACCACCTCGACCAGCGAAGGCGGCACCGAGCGCGAGATCTTCAACCAGTTCAAGTACGTGGTCCAGAGCGGTCCGGCCAAGGACTTGAGCGTAAGGTTACGCAGTTCCGTGCTGCGGGTGTCGCAGAAGTCCAGCGAGTACAACGTCAGCGGCAATGAGCTGCGGGTGTTCGTGGATTACCCGATCAACGTCTTCTGATGCCTGATCAGGTTGTAAGTCTATAAAACCGTGGCGAGGGAGCTTGCTCCCGCTGGGCTGCGCAGCAGCCCTTCTGGTGTGAGCACTGCGCACTCAAGCGGGAGCAAGCTCCCTCGCCACAATTGATTCAAACCTGCCTGAAGTGGATAGCGTTGCGACCTCAAACTCGGGTCTTTTTGGCTTTCAGCGCAAAAAACACCGCTGGAACCGCCTGTTTTCCCGAACAAAAGTCGTACTCAAGCAATTTTTGCCACCGTTTCAAGCGCCGCTTGAAATGCCTCAAATACTTTCTCATGGACGTAAATCCTGCACCTACTAGATTAGGCCGCTCAATGCAGCGGAGACCTATGAAAAATGATCGTTCTGAACAGGGAAGTGGGCGAAGCGCTAAGACGTGACAAATACGTCAATGTTCGCGGTGGAGACTTCAACCTCTACGGTCATTTCGGCGATTTTGTCCGGCTGACCAAAAGCTGGGAAAACATGGAGCCCGACAGCTACTACGGCCAGGCCGAGTCAGGCATGCGTTTTCGCCGCTACAGCGATTTCGAATACAACCCTACGACCCGCGAGCTCACGCAGCTCGAACACCGGGCCTACATTCAGTCCAAGGCCAACAACAGCTATGTCGGTGGACTGGAGCGGCACTTTCAGGACTTCTCCAACGAAGTGATCAATTCGCCGGTGATGCGCAGCCTGATCGACACGGACTTCGAGGTCTACAAGAACGTCCTGCCGCAGGAGCTGCACGATGAAATCTGGCAGTGCCAGATCCATCAGATCCGCATCGAGATCAAGCCGGGCAAACAACTGGAAATCACCCCCGAAGGGATTCACTGTGATGGCTATCCGTTCAGCGGCGTGCACTTCTGGGGTCGCCAGAATGTGGCGGGTGCGGAAAGCCGTTTGTACAGCGCCCAGGAAGAGCAGCTGGCGGCGACGACCTACGAGGACATCCTCGACACGACGTTCTTCCTGGATCGCGACATGCGCCATTACGTGACCCCGGCGCGCAACACCCATAGCCATGACATGGCGTACCGGCAGATCCTGGCCATCTCCTTCTCGCGGCCCGGGACCGCTTTCGACATTGTTCGCTGAACGGCTCGAACCCATGGACGACCCGACGCAGCAGGTCCTGTTGCGCCGGGCCATGGTCCGGGATGCCGAGCGACTGGAGCGATTTTTTCGCGGTTTCGACGAAGTGTCGTTCTGCGAATGGCAGGACGCCCGATTCTTGCGCGGTGTGTTGTTGCAGGAAACCACCACCGCGTACCTGGCTATCGATGCGAGCGGTGACGTGGTGGGCGCCGTGATCGGCGGTATGCTCGGTACCCGTGGCACGATCAATCACCTGGCGGTCAGCATGCAGCATCGCGCCAAAGGCCTGGGCCAGCGCCTGGTTGAAGCCGCGTCGGCTGACATGAAACGGGTCGGCGTGCTGCGCATGTTCCTTTTTGTCGACGATGCTAATCTGGCCGGCAAGCGCTTCTGGGCGGCCCAGGGCTTCTGTGAGCCCCGGGGCGAAATCACCTTCGAGAGGGATTTATGAACAAGACTTCCAGCCAGCCGCTGGCGGTCGAACCACAAGCCTCGCGTACCTTTGCTGAAGCCAGTCCGGTGGTAGCGGGTTATTTCACGGTTTCGTTTGTGTTCGGTCTGATGGCGGTCAACGCCGGGTTGCCCTTGTGGTTGCCGGTGGCGATGTGCCTGTTCGTCTACGCGGGCGCTTCGCAATTCGCGGCGCTGGCGCTGATTTCCAGCGGCGCGTCGCTGACCACCATCGTGCTCACCACGTTCCTGATCAATGCCCGCCACATGCTGATGTCGGTCTACATGGCCAAGGCCCTGCGTGCGCTGGGGCTCAGCCGTTTCGAGCGCTGGTGCTACGCGGCGGGGCTGACGGACGAGTCGTTCGCGTTCCACAGCGTCAAGCTCGGCAGCGGGGCGCCGGTGAGTGTGCGCTACCTGGTTGGCTTCAACCTGTTCTGCCACACATCCTGGGTACTGGGTGGCTTGCTGGGCGCCGTATGTGCGCAATACGCGGCGCACCTCATCAAATACCAGCTCGACTATGCGTTGACCGCGATGATGCTCTATGTGCTGGTTTCGTTGTGCAACACCCGCAACAAACTGATCGCAGCCCTGGCGGCTGTCGTCTGCATGGGCGGGCTGAGCCTGCTGGGCAGCTCGCCATTCAATGTCTTCATTGCCACGTTCGTTGGCTGCGGGGTAGGCGTATGCCTGACCAAACGTTCCTGATCCTGGTCGTGGTCCTGATGATGGCCGTGACCTTCCTGCCGCGCGCCCTGCCGTTGCAGATCAATACCGAACACTGGCCGCCCTTTATTGCCCGCGCCCTGGAATACCTGCCAGTGGCGATCGTCGCTGCCATCAGTCTGACTCCCTTGTTGATCAAGGATCAGCAGATACAACTCGACCGCCCTGAGTTTTATGCCGCGATTCCGACGCTGTTATGTGCGTATTTCAGCCGCAACCTGTTTCTCAGTGTGGCGGTGGGCACGGCGGCGTACATCGCGCTCGGTTCGTTCCTGTAGCGTCAGGTCCACCACATCGTGCAGTGCCTGGCCGGACAACTCCGGATTGTTCACCGCCAGGCGAACCTCAAGGAAATCCTCGAAATCCGGGAAAATCGCCAGGCCGTTGCGCAGCGCGGCTTCCCGGGACACCAGCCCCAAGCCATCGAGCTGTGTGATCAATGACAACGTCAGCGTCTCACTGCAGGAATACACCATGCGCTGGCTCGACCCGTATTCACCCAGGCCGGCGTCGAGAAAGCGCAGGAAACTGTGGGAATACGGGCATTCTTCTGCCGGACGCACCTGAAACTTGTCACCGAGCAGGCCAAGGGAATCGTCTGCATCGCCACAATGGGCGCCGACCACCCGCACCTGCACATCCGGCATGGTGATGCTGGTAAAACCGCCCTGTTGCTGGCCGATCAGGATCGCCAGGTCAAAATCTTCATTCCTGAGTTTGCTCAGGTTCTCCATCGACTCGGCGTAGCTGAATTCCAGTTGATACTGGGGGAACACAGCGATCAACCGGTCGATCATTCGCCGGTTGAACTCCGCCGGCAGGGTGGTATTGAGCGCCATTTTGAGAGTGCGCTGTCGCGGGGTCTTGAGCGCCGCGACTTTCTCCTCCAACTGCCGGGTGGCAACCAGCACCTGATCCATGAAGGGGGTCAGTTCCGAGCCTTGGCTCGTCAACGTCAGGCCCTTGTTCGAGCGCCGGAACAACCGGAAACCGAACTGTTCCTCGACCTTGTTCAACTGCGCCGCCAACGCCTGCACCGTGAGGCACGAATGCTCGGCCGCTGCCGACAACGAGCCGGTCTGCACGATACGCATGAGGTTGCGTAGGGTTCTGCTATCCATGAGGTAATGCCCTCTGCTTAAGTGGGCTCGCTATTGTTGTGCACCTGGTCCGGGCCAGGCAGTGCATGCTGGCTATCATCATGCACCTTGCCACGGTTGTCGCGATTTTGTGCCGAAAAGCGTCGGCAGGCGATGGTTGGAGCTTATGCGGGATTTGGGGATTTTGCTCAACAGATGCTGGCCAAGACCCATTAGTGGGAAGCTGGTTACGTTTGTTGACCTGCAAAGCCATGTCGAATTGTTCGAATAGAACATCGACAGAGTACATTTGCGAATAAAAACTTAAAAATAATCCACATCTGTACTATCCTCTAAACACCACCCCGCGATAAAGGAGCCCAACCCCATGGCGACTTCCTCCATCACTCTCAATGCGCAGCAACAATTGGATTCCCCGGATGCGGGTCGAGTCGCATTGAAGTTTTTCTTCAACCTCATGGCGCTCTGGGGCTGCAGCGTCGAGCAGCAGCGCACATTGCTAGGCAAGGTGGGAAACACGACCTTCTACAAATACAAACAATTGCCGGAAAACGTGAAGCTGCCTCGCGATACGCTCGAGCGCATTTCCTACCTCATGGGTATCCACAAGGCACTGAGCATTATCTTCAGCAACAGCCGGGACCGTGCTTATCAATGGGTCAGCAGCCCGAACACCGCGGCACCGTTCAACGGTCAGTCGGCACTGTCCTACATGCTGACCGGCCGCGTGATAGACATCGCCGATGTGCGGCGATACCTCGACGGAGTGCGCGGTTGATGATGCCACCACTGGCGGACCCGCAATGGAAACGGGCCTATCGGATCGTCAACAGCAGCTTCCCGCCGATTTCGCTGTTTGAAGACGTACTCGACCCTGAAGACCTGCCCACGGCCTA
The DNA here is from genome assembly GCF_900119205.1 of Pseudomonas sp. NFACC16-2. Lineage (NCBI taxonomy): Bacteria > Pseudomonadati > Pseudomonadota > Gammaproteobacteria > Pseudomonadales > Pseudomonadaceae > Pseudomonas > Pseudomonas sp. NFACC16-2. The sequence continues at coordinate 140,935 of NZ_FPIX01000008.1, forward strand.
TGCCCTGGAAGCGTTGACCAACGATCGGCTGATGGAGCAAGCCGGCGTGCTGTCCCGGGTCCGCCCCGAGGACCGCATTTCCGGGCCCGGCTCCTCGCCGGTGATGGCGGCGTTTACCCACATCGGCAAAAGCAGCCGCTTCAGCGACGGCACCTTCGGCGTCTACTACGCCGCCAGCAGCCAGGAAGCGGCCATCGCCGAGACCTGCTACCACCAGGCGCGATTCCTTGGCGCGACCAACGAGCCAGACCTGGAGCTGACCATGCGCACCTACGTCAACAAGGTCGTCAAACCTCTGCACGATATCCGCCACGACTACCCCCACCTCCACGACCCGGACCCTACCGCCTATGGTCCGTCCCAAGTGTTCGCCCGGCAACTGCGTGAAACCTTGTCGTGGGGGCTGCTGTACAACAGCGTCCGCCTGTCCGGCCACGAATGCGTGGCCGCGTTTCGCCCTCCGGCGGTTTCGATTCCGGTGCAGGGCAAGCATATTCGGTACGTCTGGAGCGCCCAGAAGCGGGAGATTTCGTTTGTGTTCGAGGTGAGTCAGGTGTGAGCGGGACTTTTGCTAGCTCGGATTGATCGTTACCACGCTCCCGCGTGGGAATGCATCCCGTGACGCTCTGCGTCACCATGCGGAACGCAGAGCGTCCCTGGCGGCATTACCACGCGGAGCGTGGGAACGATCAAACGGGAAGTTGCTACGGCCTGATTGATCAAATCTTGAACTGCTGCACCGAAGCCTGCATCGATCCCGCCGCATCGTTCAATTGATCCGCCGTTTGCGTCAGGTTGTGAATCGAACGGGTGTTCTCGCGGGACTGCTCGGCAATCGACTCCACCCGCTGAGCCATTTCATCACTGGCTTTGGATTGCTCGGCAATGGTCTGGGAAATTTCCTCCACCACTTCGGCTGCATGCCGGGCGCCGGTGCGGATCTCGCTGATGGACACCCCGGCCTGCTGGGCCAGGTTGACGCCTTCGTCCACGCGGCTGACACACGCTTGCATGTTCGCCACCGCATCCCGTGCGCTGGACTGGATGCGCTCGATCATCGCGGTGATTTCCTGGGTAGACTGGGTGGTGCGCGCCGCCAGGTTGCGCACTTCGTCGGCCACCACCGCAAAACCACGGCCCGCCTCGCCGGCGCGGGCGGCTTCGATGGCGGCGTTGAGCGCCAGCAGGTTGGTCTGTTCGGCAATGCTCTTGATCACCTGGATAATGGAATGAATGTCCTCGGACGAGGCGTCCAGCGCGGTGATCTTGCTGGAGGACTGGTTGACCACCTCGGCGATCCGGTTCATGCCTTCTACCACCCCGAGAATCACCTGGCCGCCGCTGCTCGCCAATTGTTCGGACTGCGCCGAAATCGTCCGGGCGCTGTCGGCGTGCTGATGGATCTGGCTGATGTTCGCCATCATCTGCTCCATGCTCGCCGCCATGCTGGTCGCGCTCTGGGCCTGCTGGTCGGCACTGGACACAATCTGCCGCGCCGTATCGCCCAGATTCCGGGACGTACCATGCAACTCATCGCTCTGGCCGCGGATCGTGGCGATCATCTGCCGCAGATTGGTCTGCATCTGCTCGATCACGCCTTGTAGCTGACCCAGCTCATCTTTGCTTTGAGCCCCCATCGACCGCTGCAGATCCCCTTGGGAAATCGCCTGGGTATTGAGGATGATCTTGTTCAGCGGCGTAAGCACTGCCTTGAGCAGGCTCCACGACAACAGCGCCAGCGCCACGCAGGTGGCCAGCAAGGTGATGAGCAACCAACTTTGCGACGTTTGAATGCTGCTGTCCTGATGCTCGCGGGACGACTGCGCCTGGTTCTCGATCAGTTCGCTCACCGCTTCGTTGCGTTCCTCCAGCGCTGAAAACGCCTTGTCGAATTCTGCCCGCAACGCCTGGCCATCCTGGGCACCGCTCAGTGCCTTGCCGATTATTTGCTTGGCTTTGTCGATATAGGTTTCGACCTGTGGTTTAAGCTCGCCAATTGCCTTGGCGACATCCCCCGGCAACTTGGCCTCGGCGTTTTCGGCGATAACCTTGCGCATCCGCTGCGTATGCTCATCGAATGCCTCCGTCACCTCCTTGGCCGCCTGAGTGTCCCCCGGTGCCACCAGCAATGCCGCCAACACATCGGCACGAATGGCGTCGTGCATCATGTCCGCCTCCATGTGCTTGCGCATGGCCGAAATACTGGTCTCGTTCTGCACCAGGGCCTCGGTCATGGAGTGATAACCCCACAGCCCTATACCGCCGAGCAATAGCGCAAAAGAAAGACTGACCAACCCCGAGCCTATGATTTTGGTGCGGATCTTCATCGCTTACTGCTCCTGGAGCGGGGGAATTCTGGGAAGTGTAGTCGAGCGCCAGCAGAGCCTTGGGGTAGCCCATGCTCTTATCTGAGGCTATCGGCGGGGGAAATGATTAGATGAATACAGCGCCAACTGTTTGGGCCTGGGACAGAGTGAACCTGTGGAGAGGGGATTTATCCCCGATGGGCGTGAAGCAGCCCTTCTTTGATCTGCTCCGGCAGATAAAATCCAAGGCTGCCCCGCTCGTGAGCAGCATTGGGTTTGCAGCTCTTAAGCCGGATTACTCCCCGGCGCCTCCAGCACCTTCACCACGTCATCGATGACGGCCTTGCTCATATCCTGCAAATAACACGAAGCCCAGGCATACCGATCCGTACCGCGAATCATCGCCGCGTCCTCGGCCAGGACCTTGGCGACGTGGAGCAGACCGGAAGCGTGGGACAGGGCTTAGCCGATGGGTATGTCGCTGTTGACGCGCAAGAGTGGGCGGTCGGAGTGGTAGCAGAAGGGGGTTAGGCCTGGGGTTTTTAGGTCTTTGGGATGGGTCATTGCGCACCTCCATTCGCCAATTGGCGGCGGACGATGACTAGCAAAGCGATAAAGCGAGACTGCAGCAGATCCATGGCATGCATCGATAAACTCCCATATCAGATGGGAGCTGCCACGTTCGTTCTCAGGCGAATGGGTGGCAGCTGTGCGCAGGCTGAGAAACCGGAGATACAGGAACCCGGCAGACCCGAAGGTCTCCCACGCACAGCCGCCATTGCACGGAATGCGGACATAAAAAAACGCCGCAAAACGTGGTTCGGGCGCTGTAGCGCCTGCATCTTACTCGGGTTCTCAGGCCCGGTCGCTGAATTGGCAGCGACGGTTGGAGAGTAGCGGGCGATTGGCACAAACTTGGGGATACCCCAATTACTTTGTTCCCCGTTAGCCTTTTCGTATGATGAGCGAACATGCTATTTGGAATATCTCGCGTGAATACGCCACCTAACATCGGTTCATCACGCCAGGCAGTGCAAAAGGGGGGCAGATCGGATTTCAGTGATGCTGTGGCCCAGCTCTCATGGGACGACTTGCGCATTATCAAAGCGCTCAGTGAATGCGCAAATCGCACTGATGCTGCCAAAAAACTGGGGATCAACATATCCACGGTATCGCGTCGAGTGGCCCAGCTTGAGAAAACACTTGGAGTTGCACTCTTCGATCACCGCCGCTCGGGATACATGCTCACAGCGGAAGGCGTAGAGCTGCGAGAGCTCGCCGAGCGAGTCGAACTGGATATCGTTAGTGTCGCACGGCGTGTGTCACGGGCGGGTCAGGGGCCACTCGGAAAACTCCGCATCACCACCAGCGATTCGCTGCTGCTGTACTTCCTCACACCTATCATTGCGCAATTCAAAGCTCTGAATGAAGGGATAGCGATTGAAGTACTTGTAGGCAATCAGACATTGAGTCTTGCCCGCGATGAGTCGGATATTGCGGTGAGGGCGACCAATAAACCAGCTGAAAGTTTGGTTGGGCGCAAACTCGCGACAATTGCCTGGGCGCCATACGGCAGTGATAAAAACGCACCGACCTCGACACCTTTCGCAGAAGGCCAGGCGTGGGTATCTTACTCGGCAGCTTTATGCGGCCTCAAAGCAACGAGCTACGTTGATAGCAGAGTTCACCCCGATTGCATTTCGTATCGTACCGACTCCGTTGCCGCTGCAAGCGCTGCGATTGTAGCGGGTCTTGGTTTTGGGTTCCTTCCCTGCATGCTGGGTGACATCACGCCGGGATTGGTGCGTGTCGGCCCGGTTGTGCCTGAACTTCAGGATGGGCTTTGGCTGCTGACTCACCAGGACATTCGAAAATCATGGCGAGTCAAGGCGTTCATGACGTTTTGCGCAGCGGCGGTTGCCGAACTCAAGCCCTTGGTCGAAGGCCAGCGAGCTCTCCCGGTTTCGTAGACGAAACCGGGAGCACGTCTTAGCGGGTGCCGGAGCCAATGACCGCCTTGCAGACAATTTCGATCAACTGCGAACGCTGTGCGAGCCTCGATACGCCGATGATGTTGCTCGCGCACTGGGGCCGCTCGGTGCCAAACGCAGCCTTGCGAACATTGCCTACCACGGCAAACGCCGCGTCCATGTCCAGCACATAAAGCGTCTCTTCGACCACGTCTTCAAGTGTTGCGCCATACAGTGCAAGCAACTTGGAGATGTTGTCGTAGGAAGCGCGCATTTGCTCTCCCATCGAAGAGAAATCACTGGGCTTGCCTTCGCTATCGAGTGGGGCAGGAGCTACCAGGTTGCCGTCTTCATCATGGTTGAATTGGCCGGATATATAGATGTCGTTTCCGACTTGTCTGGCCTGCGGGTAGCCGTAGCTTTCTTCCCATGCGACTCCCCAGTAAGCGGTTTTCTTTCCGAACGGTTGCGAAGCTGACATTGCATTCTCCTGGCGTAGAACAGACTGCTCGCACAGCGGCAGTCCGAGTTGTGGGAAGCCAGAGACTAGCACCGCAAATGATTTTATAAGGGCGTATTAATGCGTCTCTGGAGACGCATTAATGCGCCCCTAAAATCGTGAATGATCGGTTACCTTGAACTCGAAATCGGCGCCGCACCTACCGCCAACAACCTTCCGTGATTTTCAGCGGACAGAAGATTGGCCCGGCCCGCAAAGAGATTAGAAGACCATCATTTCACTAAAGGGAACCACCATGAACAATCCAAAAACCGAAGTCTTGACCCCTCAAAACAGCCAACTGATTTTCATTGATCAGCAGCCCCAGATGGCCTTTGGGGTGCAAAGCATCGACCGCCAGACGCTGAAGAACAACACGGTCGCTCTGGCGAAGGCCGCAAAAATTTTCAACGTGCCAACCACTATCACCACCGTCGAAACCAATAGCTTCTCCGGCCACACATATCCCGAATTACTCGCTGTGTTTCCTGACGCGCCTCTGCTGGAGCGCACCTCGATGAACTCGTGGGACGACCAGAAAGTCCGTGACGCGCTGAAAGCCAATGGCCGTAATAAAATCATCGTCTCTGGCCTTTGGACTGAAGTGTGCAATACCACATTTGCACTTTCCGCCATGCACGATGCCGGCTACGAGATCTACATGGTCGCCGATGCTTCCGGTGGCACAACGAAGGAGGCTCACGATTACGCCATGCAGCGCATGATTCAGGCCGGCGTGGTGCCGGTCACCTGGCAGCAGGTGCTGCTGGAGTGGCAGCGTGACTGGAACAACCGCGACACCTACGACGCCGTCATGAATCTGGTGAAGGAGCACTCCGGTGCTTACGGCATGGGCGTCGACTATGCCTACACCATGGTGCACAAGGCTCCCGAGCGTGTAGACCACGGCCCGACCCTGGCACCTGTGGCCGCCTCTGTCTGAGCCTCACTGGCCCTCATCAAATGGGCCATTGTGGGGGAGGATCACTGGCAAAAAGTGCTGTTTGGTTAAGCCGGTCCAGGGACGGCTGCCTGTTGTCTTGGCTGAAAGATTGTCGGTGGGGTTGATGGCCTCATCGCGAGCGAGCTCGCTCCCACAGGTTTTTAGGGGGAAGTGAACACCCCAGAAACAACAAAGCCCTCGCATTTCTGCGAGGGCTTTGTTTTGTATGGTGGCACCAGGAGTCGTACTGGATCTTAAATTTATGATTATTAAAAAAATTTCAGATAATCGCTCTGCTTTCTACCTCTAAAACTACCCCAAGGCGCCCCCTCCAAAATGGCAAGCGAATTTGCATCTTAACCGGGAGCATTTTGCAAGTGGTTGCTTGTATGCGGCTGGAGCTGTATCGCAAGTAAACGCAGCTATACGGAGAAAACAAGAGAATTGGCCAACTTATACCTCCCGCACATATTGCGTTGGAAATTCAGAAATGGCACCTTTGGTGCTCGCTAGGGAAGGTACTCCAACGGAGGCGGGCATGGCTAATACTTATAATATTTACAAAGTAAAACCCCATAAGCTGGAACAACTCAAAGAAAAGCTCCGGGCAGTAGGTCTGGCTGAGCAGAAAACTCATGTTGCACAAGCTTACTCGAAAACATTTTACTATTCTGAAGTTAATCCGGGGAACGACGTTTGGTGGTGGGATACGTATCGAACCTTCTTTAAAGATGGTTTGCCAGCGCCTAAAAATATCTTCAATTTTGGGATGTTGCTTTGTCAACATACAGCCCAGCCTGAAACGATCTATGCGGTCAGTTTGGGGAAGTCGCATTTTTATCTGTCTAAGTTTATTCAGCTTGATTTTGGCATTGACTTGGCTATCCGCATGGCGGACGAAAACTCAATCCTTCTGAAGAAAAGCCGCTATTTTACGGGTACTAAAAGACAGGATGTTTCGTCGTACCAACAATTTCAGATTGATAGCTACGAGCCGGGCGAATCAGTTGATCATCTCAAGCTAAAAGCAGCAGACAAAGATGTCTGGGGGAAACGTAATATTATATTTGCAGACTCCATCCAAATGGACATGGATAAGGCACCACTCGAGTTGTCAGAAATCTTCGAGCAAATCGAAAGAAGTTACCAGGACGACAAAATTATCCACTTGCCTAAATTAGAGGCTGTGACAGATGAGTTGGGCGCTGAACTGGATGCTGTTGCGTTTGAGAGCTTGAAGCGTGGGGAGGGAGAAGTTGCCATTCAAGAATTCCAAGTGCACGGAGTTACAATATGCTTTAGTTTTCATGACTACGATTATCGAATTTCAGCAAGAACTGCAGATGACATTTATCGCAAAGATTTAGGGAATACGCTTGATATTGTTAATGTCTCGGAGTTCATTCGAGATCATGCGGGGATTACAAATATTAATGAGCTCTCCGTTCAGTTTAAGAATGAGGATTCTGGGGCTTTTACCAAGCCACTTAAAGAGCTGCTGGATTTCCCGATATCCTTCGATGGTGCAGATTACTTTCTGAAAAGTGGAGAGTGGTTTGTTTTCAATCAGACTTTTATGGATTATCTAAAGCGTTCCTTGGAAAGTATTGATGTAGTTATTGAGGAGGATTTAGTAGAAGCGGATTTTCAGAATTGGAAAGCCGAGAAAGAGCGAAAAATTGCCGCCAATGAGCCGGTCGATGATAAGCTTACTTACCGAGAAGCATATTTTAACCAGAAAATATGTAATGAGCGTGGATTTGTATTGCTTGATCGACAGTTGACTCTAATTCAGTCGCTAAAGAAAAAGAAAAATCAGTACCGGGTCGAGATTGCTGACATATTCAAGTCGGGTGAGATTATTTCCGTGAAAATTTCTGAGACAAACTCTGAGCTCATTTATAATATTGAGCAATCCAAGGACTCTGTAGAGTTGATCAAAAGAAAAACAATAAAATTCGATAAGGCCATCAAAACAGCTTCCTTGTGGTTTGTGTTTGAGGGGGACATAAGAAAGATTACAGATTACAACTCCATTCAGTTCCTTCTGGCTGTGGAATCATGGCACAAGCTTGTCAAAGGATTCGGGTTGAAGCCAAAGATATACATATCCAAACACGTAATCTAAATATGCAGTTAGTGTGGGTATCAATTCAGTTGTCCGCTAAGTGATTGAATACCCATGATCTTCCTAAACGACGGACGAGCAGCCGTACTGTCAAAAAGTAATAATACTTCGTCGCCTTACTGCGCTGGGTCAGGCGATGATCTAAGAACCATGCGACATGTTTTCTCTGCCAAGGCGTCTTTCGCTGCCAACGCTCTGCAATTTCCATTTGAATAAGCTTCGCTTGACGCAAATGGCGTTGCCGTGTTGCATACGACCCCGTCAGCACCGCAGCCAAGAACAGTTCCATATCGAAGGGCTTACTCATGTCCGCCCCCCGATGTAGGCTGCAACCACATCAATCCTACCGTGCCCCAATTCGTAGCTGATTTGTCGTCGGGCCTCGCGGTCAAGGCACCGATTGATCCCGCAACATTCCCCGCCGTTGATCGGCGCGCGGTGATTCGTGATCCGCTCATAGCGTTCACACGCGTACGCCGCCCGTAGCTCATGAAAACCTTTGAGGTTGTGTGCATGTAGGACGTCTCGCGCCGGACGGACGACTTCCCGCAGAACACTTAAGTAATTTTCGCTTGGCGTAATCAGGTTGCGGCCACCCGCAGGCGATACCTGTTCTGCAAATTTAAGCGCTTCGCGAATATGGTCATCCACCCTGATCCAACGAGGCGCGGTTGCGCCGCCGCGGCCACCTTTAGTGCCATCCTGGATGTTGATCTTGTCGTAGTGTTCGGCTTCTCTTCGCAGGCGCGAAAGGTCGGCCAAGATGGCCTCGCGCAAGCGCATGCCGGTGGCTCGCGCCAACTGGGCGATGGCCGCCGCACGCGGCATTTGGTGTTCGCAGAGCACGTCGACGATCCGCTTCACGTGTTCGCGGTCTTGGCCTTGCGGCACCGAGCGACGAACACTGTTCCGCCGCATTTCCAGCGTCTTGCTCGGACTCGGCACTTTCACATACTGATCACCGCGAAGTGCGGCCATGGTTCGGTTTACGCTGGACAACCGGTTTTGCGCGGTGGCGATGCTGATAGCGCCTTGTTCAACTTGGTGACGCAGATGACCGGCGTAGTCCAGCAAGGTCCGCCAATCAATTTGCCTCGCATCGTTAAACCCGGGCCCATCCTCAGACCGACACCATCGTACAAATGCCAGCCAACGATCACTGTGCGCTTTGACGGTCCCGTAATGCCCTCCGCCGAACATGTCTTTCAACGCCTGCGGCCCGGCATAACTCAATTGCCGGCCATAGCCAAAATTACGCCCGTCACGTTTACCTACCAGTGCCATGATCGAACTCCTCTTGAAGCCAAAACGTTTCAAACCTTCCTCACGTCATCCCGCCACGAATGTTGAGTGTTATCAGGGATCAAGGCCCCTGCGACCTGTGAGGGTTGTCCACTAACGCGGGACTTACGGCTCCTTACGACCGGGAGCTTGGGCATCTCATGATCCGGCCTCCTGAACACTTCCAAAGAAGTGGGCGGGTGGAGGCTGCGCTGGCTGACGAGACCAGCGTCGCGAGATCCTGAGTTGGGTGAAGGCAGTGATGCGATGACCGGGGCATGCCTGACTGTCAGTCAGGTGCAGTCCGTTCCTTGGACTGCGGCACCATCATCTGCATCGCTATTGTTGGTTACTTCGGTGTTTGTCACGCCGATTGTCACGAGGGGGAGTGCCGCAAAGCCTTGTACGAGTTGGGCTGCAGCAGCGGTAGGAGCGCCCGTCTCTTTCCGGGAGAAAGAGACGGGCGCAGGTTGGCGCAATGAAATGGCCAAGCGAATAGGTTGCTGCAGGGCAGCTATAAAAGGGTATGAGTTGCCGCAGTGGCACTCTGGTAGAAGTGGGCATCCATCACATCGCTGTGACCGTGCGAGCCGCCGGACGCTAATCGCACTTTGGGGGAACCACCACGGTATGGCGTAGCCTTAAAGGTTCTGGCTACCTGGGTTGCTGTCAACGACAGCGCTTTGCCGGATCTTTTCTACGCCTGTGGATAATTTGGGTCAAGGCTCGAATCTTCGGGAGTACTGCGGCTGTGGATGAAATTATCCACCGGTGGAAATCCGTGGTTTTCCACAGACAGTTGGATGAGCTTTAGATTTTTTAAGTGAGGTCCATCCAAGCAGGGCGGCTTTGCAGCCCTGTTTGGATGGACCCGCGTGGACAAACGGATCATCGAGATTTCGAGAACGTACGCTTACTTTGCTGCGCCGCGATTGGCTTTTGGCCGTGTGACATTCGTGCAGAGTCGTGAGTGACATCCTCCTGCTGATTCGTGACAGGGAATCGGCTCCACCAGTTCATGATCAGTCTCCGCTCGTCGAGTTGCGTGCGACTATGGAAGACTGAGTACAATCCCCGCACGTATGTCTTTTCTTCGACCTTTTGCAGCTACGTGAAGCAGGCTGATCATTTAGGAAGTCTTTGATGTCACTCAATCCCCACACCCTTGAAGACCTGCCCTCGCTGGTTGAATCTGTCGAGCTCGAATGCAAGCTCGCTCAGGGGCAGGATGGGAAGGGAGAGTTGCCTAAGGATTTCTGGTTAACCTACTCCGCTTTTGCTAACACTCAGGGTGGGGTAGTACTGCTTGGCGTGCGCGAGAAGGATGGGCAGTTCAGCGTTGCAGGCCTATCAAATATCGAGAAAGTACGTACTGACCTGTTCAATACCCTCAACAATCCGGCCAAGGTCAGTGTCAATCTGCTGACTGACCGGGAGGTGGTCGTCAGAGAGTTGGAGGGCAAGCAGGTACTTGAAGTGAAAATCCCGGCGGCTTCGCGTAAGCAGAAGCCGGTATTTCTCAATGGTCAGCCGCTAGGTAACACTTATCGTCGATTACATGAGGGTGATCGGCGTTGCTCTGAGGAAGATGTTCGCCGCATGTTCGCAGAGCAAGTGGAGGACTGTCGGGACGAGCGGATTTTGCCAAATTACGACTTCGCAGACATCGATCCGGACAGTCTGCGTATCTACCGCCAGATGCTAAGCGACATAAAGCCAGGCCATCCAGCGCTGGAGCACCAAGGGATTGAGTTTCTTCGACAGATAGGCGGCTGGCGAAAGGACCGAGCGAACGGAGTCGAAGGGCTGACTCTGGCAGGTTTACTGATGTTCGGACGCTGGCTTTCGATCCAAGAGAGTGTGCCGCATTACTTTGTGGACTATCAGGAGCGGCCGCAGGCCAAAACAGAACTACGTTGGGTGGATAGACTCGTCCCTGATGGAACCTGGTCAGGAAATCTGTTTGATTTCTACCGGCGGGTTTATCGCAAGTTGGTTGAGGACCTAAAGGTACCGTTCGCTCTCAAAGGTGATCAGCGCCAGGATGACACACCGGTACATGAAGCTCTGCGCGAGGCTTTGGTTAATACCTTGGTCCATGCGGACTATACCGGGCGGGTTTCTGTGTTAGTCGTGAAGCGTCCTGACTTGTTTGGCTTTCGCAATCCAGGCGGCTTACGTTTACCCCTTGAGCAGGTGTTGCAAGGTGGTACCAGCGATTGCCGGAACAGGCTAATGCACCAAATGTTTCTTCTTATCGGTCTTGGCGAGCGTGGTGGTTCTGGGGTTCCAAAAATCTACAGTGGGTGGCGCAGCCAGCATTGGCGACCGCCAGCCCTTTATGAAAAGCCCGAGCCCGAGCAAACCCTTCTTGAGCTTCGCATGTTGGACTTGCTTCCTGAAGGGGTGGTGGAGCAGTTACGAGAGCGATTTGGGGTTCGTTTCGAGAGCTTGGAACATACTGCCAGGTTGATTTTGGCCACGGCCGCGATTGAGCGGGTGGTCAGCCATAATCGTCTCCTTGAGATTTGTGATACTCATGCTCATGACTTGAGCCAACTGCTTGCGCGGTTGGTACGCGAGGGATTCCTTGTGCCCGACGGGCGCTCACGGGGCATGATTTATCACCTGCCGGGTGAGCAACTGCCTACGCCGGAGCAAGTGTTCGCAGGTCCGCTACAGAGCTCCGAACATTACGCCGGCAGCTCCGAACATAACGGGGCTAGCTCCGAACATAACGCAGGTAGCTCCGAACATAAGGTCGAGCTGGATATGCAGCGAAACGATGATGGCTGCTTGTTGAGCGATCATATTGACGCGCCGCTGATCGATGCTTTGGACAGGCTTGATGCAGGGTTTCGAGAAAAGCTCGAAATACTGGCTGAGGAGCCGCGCAATCGAGAGCGCATGCAAAAGGATCGTATGCAACAGGTGATTATCACCCTATGCAAGGAGCACTATCTGACGCTCAACGTGTTGGCTAATTTGGTAAAGCGCAGTCCAGATGCCCTCCGTCAGCAGTACCTGAATGGAATGGTGAAAAGTAGGCAGATTCAGTTGGCATTTCCGTCCAAACCGACTCATGAAAGGCAGGCGTACAAAGCGTACGTTGGTGGGCAGGACGAGGAGTAGGCTAACGGCCTACTCCCTCAAGCGGCTTTTCGCCTTGAGCCGCGTGACGTTCGTCCCGGTCTGGTTTGCAAACTCGTGTGGAGTGACATGCTCCTGCTGGTTGGCCTCTAGATACCGGCTCCACCAGTTCATGATCAGCCTGCGCTCCTCGATGAACTCGGCCTTGTGGATGTAAGCGGCTCGGACGTTGTTGCGTTCCTTGTGGCTCATCTGCCTTTCAATGGCAGTCTCGGACCACAGTCCTGACTCGATCAGTGCGCTGCAGGCCATCGAACGAAACCCATGTCCGCAGATATCGGTTTTGGTGTCGTATCCCATCGTCCGTAGCGCGTTGTTCACCGTGTTTTCGGACATGGGCTTCCAGGGTTTGGCATCACCTGCGAAGACCAATGCGAATTTACCTGTGAGCGTATGGATTTGTTCGAGTAGCGTCACCGCTTGCGGCGATAAGGGTACAAGGTGGATGTCCCCGGCCATCTTCGTACCCCTTGTGGAAAAGGGTACTCCCTCCAGCGCTGGCCGAGTGTCTGGGATTTCCCAGGTGCCGCGTTTGAGGTCGAACTCGCTCCAGCGTGCGAAACGCAGCTCGCTGGAGCGTACAAACACATGCAGCGACAGCATCACCGTCAGACGAGTAAGTGCCCGGCCTTTATAGGTGTCGATCCGCTCCTGCAGTTCCGGCAGTCGCGATAAGGGTAGAGCGGGGCGATGTACCACCCGCGGGGCTTTGATCGAGCCTTCGAGGTCGTAAGCAGGGTTTACAGTGATAAGCCGGAGGCGTTTTGCCTCTCGCATGATGCTTTGAAGGTAGTTTTGTACCCTTAAAGCAACGTCTATCGTTCCGCGCTTCTTGATCGCTTCCAAGGGCTGCATAAGGTCATGGGTGTCGAGATCAACAATGGCGCGTGCGCCGATCAGCGGGAATACGTGGGTTTTGAGGCGGCTCATCACTGTCTTGGAATGGCCAGGTGCCCACTTGGCCGACATTTCCGTATGCCAGTCGAGCGCAACGCTTTCAAAGGTTCTGCCTTTGATTACGGCTTCCGCCTTAGCTTGGTGCTTGGTCTCTATAGGATCAACGCCATCCGCCAGCATTCGCTTGACTTCCAAGCGCTTGCGGCGCGCATCGGCGAGGCCAATGACGGGGTAGTTGCCGAACGAGGTCAGTCCTTCCCGTCCGTCAGGTTTGACGTAACGGAGCCGCCAGCCTTTGCGGCCATTGGGTTGGACTAGGAGGTAGAGGCCATCGCCGTCGAAAAGCTTGTAGGCGCGGTCTGTAGGTTTTGCCAAGCGGCAAGCTGCGTCGGAGAGCGGAGCTGTGGTGCGCGACATAAGGGTACTCCCTTTTATCGAAGTGACCTGTATCCCAAACTCTACCCTTAAAACGGTTGGAATCCACCAGTTTCTGACGGAAACCGATGGAACGCCAAAACGAAAAAACCCGCCAGAAGGCGGGTTTTTCGGGGGTTTTTCGGGGGTTTCAGAGATTTTGAAAGCCTTCTCTGGAACCTTGTATGGTGCCGGCACCAGGAGTCGAACCCGGGACCTACTGATTACAAGTCAGTTGCTCTACCAACTGAGCTATACCGGCGTGTGGGCGACGATTATAGCGATTGGGTGCGTTCTGTAAACCCCTGAATTCTGACTATTTTTGCGCAGGTCCGGCTTAGGCGCGGTGCAGCAGGTTGCGCAGTTTGTTCAGGGCGCGCCAGGTGCGGCTGTTTTGCATGGCGTGGAGTTGGGATTCGGCCTGTTCGGCGCGTTGCAGGGCGGCGCTGAGTTGTTGGTCGGTGTCGTCGATGGGGTGGCTGAATTTGTGGCCTTTGCAGAGTTGGAAGCCGTCGAGGTTGCACGGGGGGATGTCGAAGGCGGGTTTGAGGGCCAGGTGTTCTTCGGCGAGGTAGTAGGTGTTGATGCCGTCGAACAGGATGGGCTGGTAGCCGGCGTCGGTCACCAGGGTTTCCCAGGTCTGGTCGCGGGCCCATGGGGTTTCGATGAGGATGATCCAGGGGCGCCAACGGCCGAAGTCCATGCCGCGCAGCACGGTTTCTTCGTGGCCTTCGACGTCGATCTTCAGGAAGTGGATGGGGCGATCCTGGGCGTATTGCTCGCAGATGGAGGCCAGGGTGCGGGACTGGACGGTCTGGGTGCCCACGTCCATGCCGGCGTCGCGGTGTTGTTGGGCGACGTTGGCTTCTACCGTGGACAGGCCGGTGTTGGCGATGGTGTAGAAGGTCAGGCTTTCGGCGTTTTCGCCGGCCACGCATTGCAGGTTGATGTCGTGGGGGCGTTGTTGGCAGAGGGCGTCGTAGTAGGCCGGTACGGGTTCGATGTTGATGCCGCGCCAGCCGCGGTCGTAAAACGCTCGGGTGACTGAATCATCTGTCGGATGGTTGGCGCCGACGTCGAGGTAAAAGCCGTTTTCCACCGATTTGAGGGCGCGCCACAGCCGTATGTCTTCGAAGTTTTGAGCGTAGGAAATGAACGTCACGGCCAGTCCTTGAGTGTGTCGGCGTTGTGTCAATCACGATACGTTTGGCTGTTGTATAGCACGGGCGCGGTGGACGCAATTGTTGGCGCGGAGCAGCACTGAATTCGGCGGTTATGTCGTTTTGCTTAGACGCTTATGCACAACGGGCAGGAAGAGACGCAAGGCATCTTGCGATTTTGTGACCGCTTTCGCGTTTCATCGCAAATGCCTGTTTTCATGGTTTTTTATCCATATGAACAAAAAATGACCAATGCTGATTCGGTCAGGAAATCACGGATTTCTTGGATCCGAGTTTATTTCATCAACAGAGTTATCCACAGGCTGTTTCGTCTCGGCGACGCTCTGCCAGCAACAGCAGGTTGCGCGGCGTCAGCGGGGTTTCGCAGAAGGTGCCGAGGCGAACGTCGTAGCCTTTTTGAGTGAGGAAAAGCGCCCGGTCCAGTACCAGCCAAAGCTCTAGCGGTCGTCGGAAAAGGCCTCGCAGCAACTCCAGGTTGCGCACCTCGGCCAGGCGTTGATGGCCCGCTGCTTCCAGGGCGACCCAATCAGGCGTACCAACTGTGGATAAGTCTTTCAGGGTTGCCAGATCGGTGCAGTATTGGGCGAAGGATTTTTCCAGCCAGGCGCTGGGCAGTGAGGGGGTGGACAGGTAGTCGTCGCACCCTCTGATGTGCCGTTGCAGCAGGTCGAAGCCCAGGCGCCGGGCCATGGATTGGTCCCGTTGTCTTCTGACGCGCGCGCCAGCGGTGACGGTTTCGGTCAGCGGCAGGCTGAGATCGTCGAGCGACAGCTGTAGGGCTGAGCCCTTGGCCGCGTCGGACAGCGCTTGATAACGCTCGCTGCTGATGCGGTTGTAACAGCAGGGCGCGATCGCCAGTTGGGCACAGCCAGCGGCGCTGGCCAGGTGTATCAAGCGCACATGCAGGTCGCCACAGGCGTGCAGGGCCACTGGCGTGTGTCCGGGATGGAGCGCCTGGGTGGCGTCCGCCGCCAGCACATCTTGTTGCAGGTGTGTGGCGGGCAGGTGATGGCGCAGGCTCAGTTGTTGGCCGCTGGCGACCAGTGCGGGGTCATACTCCAGGCAAGTCAGTTGCTGTTCAGCCTGCAGCAGGCGTCGACCGAGGTGGCCTTTGCCGGCGCACCAATCGAGCCAATGGGTCGGTTGGGTGGTGAAGTGCAGGCGGCTGGCGAAGGCTTCGATCTGCTGCCATTTGCGCCCGGGCACGTCGACGTTGAGGCGATGGCTTGGCGCTTCGAGCGTGCTGGCCGGCAATTCTGCGACAGCGCTCAATGCCCGGGAGATAGCGGCCAATTCCGGGAATGGCGCCGGCGCGTCTTTCATCAACCACGGCTGATGATGGTCGTTTTCCGCAGCTTCCAGCGGGCGCTGGCGTAGCCATCGGGACAATTCCGGGTGGGACGTTTCCCAAGGCAGTTGCAGATGGGTGAACGGACGCGGTTTCCACAGTGCCTGGTGCGCCGTGAGAAAAGTATCCAGCGCCGTGAAGCGGGCGAGCAGAGCCTCGCCCGTCAGCACGTCGCAGTCAGCGCCCTTGGCAGGCATCGACGCGCAACCAGCGCTCCAGCTGCTTGAAGCCTTGCACCAGTAGGTAGGACATCAGCAGGTAGAACATGCCGGCCGCAAAGAAAATCTCCACCGGCAGGTAGGTCCGGGCAATGATGGTGCGGGCCATGCCGGTGAGTTCAAGCAAGGTCACGGTACTCGCCAGGGCGCTGGCCTTGAGCATCAGGATCACTTCGTTGCTGTAGGCCGGCAGGCCGATGCGCGCGGCACGGGGAAGCATGATGTAGAACAACGCCTTGGGCCGCGACATGCCCAGGGCCCGTGCAGCTTCGATCTCGCCACGGGGAATGGCCTGGATCGCACCGCGCAGGATCTCGGCGATGTAGGCAGCGGTGTGCAGGGTCATGGTGGCCGTGGCGCACCAGAACGGGTCCCGCAGGTACGGCCACATTGCACTGCTGCGCACGGCTTCGAACTGCGCCAGGCCGTAGTAGACCAAAAACAGCTGGACCAACAGCGGCGTGCCACGGAAAAAGAAGATGTAGGCATAGGGC
The DNA here is from genome assembly GCF_900119205.1 of Pseudomonas sp. NFACC16-2. Taxonomy (NCBI): domain Bacteria; kingdom Pseudomonadati; phylum Pseudomonadota; class Gammaproteobacteria; order Pseudomonadales; family Pseudomonadaceae; genus Pseudomonas; species Pseudomonas sp. NFACC16-2. Next base: position 157,764 of record NZ_FPIX01000008.1, read on the forward strand.
AATGCCCGCACTTGCCACAGGCGCGAAGAGCGCGCGATGCCCAGTGGAATCGCCAGCAGCAGCCCGGCGAGCACGGCGATGGCCACCAGCTCCAGGGTCAGTGTCGCGCCTTGGGCCAGCTTGGGCAGCCACTTGATGATGACGTCCCAGTTCATTGGGTACTCCTGGTAAATCCACGGGCGGCGCGTCGTTCCAGCAGGTGCATGCCGATCATGGCGAGCACCGTCAGGCCCAGGTACATGAACGCCGCGACCATATAGAAAGTGAACGGTTGCTTGGACACGGTCACGCCGATTTCCGCATGGCGCATGATTTCTTCCAGGCCGATCACCGAGACCAGCGCGGTGTCTTTCATCAGGATCATGAACAGGTTGCCCAGGCCGGGCAGGGCAATGCGCCACATCTGCGGCATGATCAACCGAGTGAAGATCCGCCACTTCGACAGGCCCAGGGCGACACCGGCCTCACGGTGGCCTTTGGGGATCGCCAGGATCGCGCCGCGAAACACTTCCGTGGCGTAGGCGCCAAAACACAGGCCCAGGGCAATGACACCAGCGGCGAAGGCATCGAGGGTGAGATCGGGGTTGCCGAAATACTCACCCAGGGCACGCAGCAGGTTGACGGTGCCGAAATAGATCAGCAGCACCCAGAGCAATTCCGGGATGCCGCGAACCAGCGTCGAATAGGTGCCGCCTAGCCATTGCAGCGGCTTGTACGGCGAGGTCTTGGCCAAGGCGCCGAGCAGGCCGAGCACCAGCCCCAGGCAGAGGGCCGTGAGTGCCAATTTGACGGTCATCAGCGCGCCGGCGGCAAGCGCCGGGCCGAATCCGTAGAGATCGATCATCATGGGTAAGAATTCATATCGCGGCAGGCTTTGCTAAGGGCCGGCGCTGCCAGACGGCTGCGCCGGCCAGGCACGTCAGTATCAATAGATGCTGAACGGGAAGTACTTGTCGTTGATCTTTTTATAGGTCCCGTCGGCAAGGATTTCCTTGAGTGCGGCGTTCAGCTTGTTGCGCAGCTCGTCGTTACCCTTGCGCACCGCAATGGCGATCTTGTCACCTTCCACCACCGGGTCCCCCTTGAATTCGTAAGCACGGCCAGCTTCGGTTTTCAGCCAGTCGTAGTTCACGTATTTGTCGGCCAGGATCGCGTCGACGCGGCCGGAGGTCAGGTCCAGGTAGGCGTTTTCCTGGGTGTCGTAGAGCTTGGCGGTGATATCGCTGCCCAGTTCGTCTTCCAGCCAGGTGCCGGCGAGGGTAGAGCGCTGTGCCCCGATGACCTTGCCCTTGAGAGATTCTTTATCGACTTTGAAGTCGACGTTTTTCGGTGCGATGAATTGCAGTTTGTTGGAGTAGTAAGGATCGGTGAAGTCCACGGCTTGCTTGCGCTCGTCGTTGACCGACAGCGAAGAAATCAGGAAGTCGAACTTCTTGGCCATCAGGGCGGGAATGATGCCGTCCCAGTTGGAAGTGACCACTTCACACTCGACTTTCATCTTGGCGCACAGGGCGTCGCCGATGTCTTTATCGAACCCCACGACCTGGCCGCTGGCATCCTTGTTGTTGAACGGCGGATAGGCCGCTTCGATGCCCATCTTCATTTTTTCGGCCGCCATGGCGCTGGCCGAGAAGACCAGGCCGGCCGCTGCGGCCAGGAGGAATTTCTTGTAGCTCTGCATGTGTACTGCTCCGTTAGCGGTTGCTGGACATGAATTGTTTGCAGCGCGCCGAAAGCGGGTTCTCGAAGACCTGCTGTGGCGATCCTTGCTCCTCGACCAAGCCTTGATGAAGGAACACGACTTCGCTGGAAACCTGACGGGCGAAGCCCATTTCATGGGTGACCAGCAGCATGGTGCGTCCTTCTTCGGCCAGGGCGCGGATCACACTAAGTACTTCCTGGACCATTTCCGGGTCAAGGGCGGAGGTGGGTTCGTCGAACAGAATCACCTTGGGCTGCATCGCCAGTGTGCGAGCAATGGCCGCGCGTTGTTGCTGGCCGCCAGACAGTTCGGCCGGGTAGGCGTGGCGCTTGTCGGCGATACCGACCTTGGCCAGCAGAGCTTCGGCCACTTCGACGGCTTCGGCCTTGCTTTGGCCAAGCACCCGGCGCGGCGCTTCGATGATGTTATCGAGCACGCTCATGTGCGGCCAAAGGTTGAAGTTCTGGAAGACAAAACCGATCTCGCTGCGCAGGCGGTTGATCTGTTTGCCGTCGGCGGCGACCAGTTCACCGTTTTTCGCGGCCTTGAGCTTGAGCTCTTCGCCGGCCACCAGGATCTGGCCCTGGTTGGGGTTTTCCAGCAGGTTGATGCAGCGCAGGAATGTGGATTTACCGGACCCGGAGGATCCGAGGATCGAGATCACATCGCCGTCGCGGGCGGTCAGCGAGACGCCTTTGAGCACCTCCAACTGTCCGTAGCGTTTGTGCAGATTGCGGATTTCAAGCGCGGGCGTGGCCTGGGCCATGTGCGGTCCTCATGGTATGTGCTCCCTTGCTGTTGGCTGCCTTCCTTGGCGAGGCGGCCAAGCTAGCATGCGTCCGAATGGCAGCCAACAGCGCTACGGGGGGTAAACCAATGATGTGCGGCAGGTTGTCGCATCGGCACAGCAGACTGTCGCGCCTTCAACAACCGAACGGCCGTTTGAACCTGGTTTACCGGTGAAAAGTCCGGGGAGTCGCGTAAAAAAAGGCGCGATGGTGCCAGCTTTGGGCGGGGGTTGGAAGGGTTAATCGGATGAGCGTTGCCGCGATCAAAAGTCTGTTGGGTTACTCGGGAGCGTCCTCGAGATCCCACAGTATTTTGAGAGCCTCTTTGAAGCTGGCTCGTGCAATTTCGAAATCCGCCTGTACTTCAGGGCTGTGAAGCCAAAGCTCCGCTGCTTCCCGATCGATATCGTCAGCCCACATTCGATAAGCGATCAGGGTATTTTCGACCAGGTTTTGGACGGCCGCGGTTTCGTTTTCGGCATTTTCACGATTCAGAAGCTCGGGCTGTTCACTCGTCATCACAAAGATTAATCCGAGCATCCTGCTCATCATGTCAATGCGCCCCGACTCTTCTTCGGCGTCATGCATCTCATAAAACAGCGACAAGAAGTCTCTTGGGCGTTCTGCGAGTTCGTCTTGCAGGGCATCCAGGAAGTACGGATCGTCGTACTCAGGAAGATCAAACGCCACGGCAGCAGGCTTTGTACGACTGACGCGTAGTTGCTTGGCTTTTGTTTTTGCACGCTTGGCGCGTTTTTGTTGCTTGTTCGCGGAGGCCATGGGCGTGGTTCCGTTATTTTGTTGAAAAAAGAGTCATGAAATCTGTGGGAGCGAGCTTGCTCGCGATGGCAGAAGCCAACAAAGATGAGGATTGATGGCCCCATCGCGAGCTACTTCCACAGGAGCCTTGATGGAGCGGTATTTTAACTTCAAGCCCCCCGAAGTTATAACCCTGGCGTCGTCGCTGTGATCCGGTCCTCGATGCGCAGGCCCGGGACTCTATCAAATTCCCTTCGATTGTTGGTCACTACGATCAGCCCTCGAGAACGGGCATGGCCTGCGATCATTTGGTCGTAGGGGCCGATCGGCTTGCCAATTTTTGCCAGCTCGGCTCGGATCATTCCGGTATGCGCTGCGCCTTCATAATCAAAAACTTCAAGCCGGGCACAGAACCCAGACAGGCTCGCGCTCCTGATCGGCAGGCTGTTCACGCTCTGCCATAAAATCTGCTGTCACGGAGTCTCCATCGAACCCGCTATCCCACGCTTCGCCAACGGGTGTGATGACGCGTGCTCTGCCTATGGCAATCACGTCTACACGCTTTACATCGTTTGGCATCGCAACTGCTTTGGGTAGCCGGACGGCCTGGCTGCAATTACTCATGAAAAAGGTGGCTTGTTCGATGTGCAGTCCCTCTTGGAAATTCAAACTAAGCATAGAACCATGCGGGGATATGTCAGCCGGATATGCGTTGCGATGAATGGTTTTCTGATTCCGTTCATCGCCAATAGATCTAAACCTTGGCGTGTAACCACAATCAAAAGAGAACTCATGAGCTGTTTCCAGTACCTGGAGTCCTCGCCATGAAGCATAACCATTACTTTTTGTTGCCCTTCCTTCTGCTCGGCATGCTGTTGTTCCCGATTATGCTCAACGCCACCAGCCTGGCCCCGATAGACAGTGCCGGCGTGCAGGCCCAGCCGCAGCAACAGAACGGCATCACCTACTTGTCCGGTGGCATTGGCGAGGATGAAGCCCGGGCCATCGGGCAGGCCCAGGGTTACAACTTGCACATGACGTTCGCGGTTGGCCCGGAAAACAAGTACATCCCGGATGTGCATGTCGTCGTCCAGAACGCGGCGGGGCAAGTGCTGCTGACGCTGGATGAGGCGGGACCGTTGGTTTACGTACAGTTGCCGCCGGGCAAGTACACCGTGGTGGCGACACGCAACGGTGAGGCGCGGCGCGACACCGCCGACATCGGCAGCGGCGCCGCGCGCAACCTGGTGTTCCATTGGAACGGTGACGAATAACCGGCTGGTTTATTCGCTGGCCGGTTCTTCCATCGACTGGCGATAACGGTCCAGCGCCTCGCTGAAGTCCTGGATGAACTCCGGGGTGCTGAGCCAGCGCTGCGCCGTCTCGCGGTCCATGTCATCGACCCACATGCGGTAGTCCACCAGCATGTCGGCCGCCAGGTTGGTGGCGGCCATGCTTTCGTTTTCGGCGTTTTTCAGGTCGAGCAGGGGGCGTTCGCTGATCATCACGCTCAGGGACGCGAGCAGCGTATCGAGCATCTCACTGCGGCTTATCGCCTCGGCTTCGCGCAGCTTGGCGAACAGTTCCAGCACGTAGACCGGTGGCTGGGCGGTGGCGTGGGCCGGGTCGCCATACATCGGGATCGATTTGCGCCCGCTCATGCGGATCTGCTTGGCTTTGTCTTTGGCGCGCTTGGCGCGTTTTTGCTGTTTGTTCAGTGAGGCCATTGGGCTTCGGTTTCCAATTCGTTAGGGGGACAGTGCCCGGCTCAGTCGATTTTCGGCACGCTAAAGCGGAATTCGCTGCCCTGGCCTGGCTGGCTTTCGGCGTGCAGTTTACCGCCATGGGCCTGGATGATGCCCCTGCCAATTTGCAACGCCATCCTGATAGCGACTGTCTTCCCCTCAGACGTCAGGCCCGGTTGCCATTTCCTTAAGTCGGGCGCGTTCACGATCCAGTTCTCTGCTCAGCTCTTGCTCGGTGGGCAGTACCAGCTGGTACTGGCTGGCGAATAGCTGTTCGTTACCTTGCAGCACGGAATAACGCACCACCGATTCGTCTTTCTGGGCGCACAGAATGATGCCGACGGTGGGTTTGTCATCGGGGCCGCGCTTGAGGTCGTCGTAGAGGCGCACATACATGTCCATTTGCCCGATGTCCTGATGGCTCAGCTCACCACGTTTCAGGTCGACGATTACAAAACACTTGAGCAGATAGTTGTAGAAGACCAGGTCGAGGTAGAAGTCTTTGCTTTCGGTACTGATGCGATGCTGGCGGGCGATGAAGGCGAAGCCCTTGCCCAACTCAAGCAGGAATCCCTGTAATTGGTCAATCAGGGCCTGCTCCAGTTCTGTTTCCAGGAGAGTGCCGGCATTGGGCAGCCCGAGGAACTCCAGGACCACCGGATCCCTGACGATATCCCTGGGGCCGAGGTTCAGTTCCTTGAGATTGACGAGGGCCTCCTGCTCCACCGCCGGCCTGTCGCGGCTGGCCAGCAGGCGTTCGTAATAGAAAGTGCCGATCTGGCGTTCCAGGGCGCGGGTGGACCAGTTTTGCGTTGCGGCTTCGTTCATGTACCAATGACGTGCGTTGTCATTTTCAACACGGAGTAGCAGGCGATAGTGGGTCCAACTCAATTCGTGACGCAGTGCGTCACACATTGGAAATGCTTGATAAAAAAAGTCGCATATAGCGCAGATTAGACGCATCAAACCCCTTTCCAAACCGCGCCGTCAGCACTTTCGCCAGCGACGGTAGCAGACGTTTTCCATAAGCCGCTCGTTCGGCGCCTCCTTGCTCGAACTCAATGATATGTCGCCCGATCTGCCAGCACGTTTGCACCTGCAGGGTATCGACGGCGTGCAAGACCTTCTGGCGTGCCTGCTGGATCAATTGGCCGAGTTCACTGATCAGTGGCGCGAGCTGCGGGTCGTCTTGAGGTGAAATTGAAGTCATCGATGTGTCCAGCCATTGAGAGGGGGCGGACCCAAAGCATGCTCCAGAGGAAGTTTTGATGATGCAGGACCGGGCTGATTGGCCTGGAGGAAAAAAAGCTGATTCATGCAGGACGGATTTGACGCCGCCCTATGTCGATTGACCCTGGCTTGTAGGAGCTTTCTCTGATGGTTGTCGTCCACCGCAGGCGCTTTCATCGCAAAAGCGCTTGGCGGGATGACGGTCAGATCGAGCCTTGGGCCAGCGCCTGGGACGCGGCCACATAATCGGCCTGGAATGGCTTGCTTTCCACCCAGTCCAGCGCGGTCTGTTCATCCACGCCGGTGGTCAGACGGCGGTATTCGATCAATGCGGTAATGATGAAGTCGGTCGCTTCTTCCTCGCCTTCCTGTTCCAAAACCAGCGCCAGCAGTGGATGGGCCAGGAACGCTTCGCACATCGCCTTCTGGCTGACCTTTTCGGCGGCACTCATGAGTTGGAACAGCTCCGTCAGGTCCACGGTTTCAAGATCGATGCGCTCGTCGTTCGGGTCGAGGAAATCGTTCGGCGCAGCAGCACGCTGAGTGCGGTTCTGCTTGGCTTTCGCCTTGGCGCGCTGGCTGCGCTTGTGCTGTTTGTTCGCCGATGACATGGTCGGATTCCTGATGGATAAGGCCATCTATCCTACAGCCTCAACGCCGACGCTTCGAATCTCAATCCACTATGAAGAGCGTAGCCCCCGATGAAGTGGAGGAGCGATGAGGCTCGGCCTGGTCGGCCACCTGGTAGCTCATGCCGGGCCTGAGCAAGAATTGCCGGCCATCTTCAAGTTCAGTATTGAGCTCGCCCTTGAGGCAAAACAGGATGTGGCCCTTGGTGCACCAATGGTCGGCCAGGTACCCCGGCGTATATTCCACCATCCGCACGCGGATGCTCCCGAACTGTTGGGTGCGCCAATAAGCGGTTCCGGTGACGCCTTTGTGCTCGGTGGGTTCGATGGTTGACCAATCGGTGGTGCCAAAGGGGATGCCGGTGATGTCCATGTCGACTCGCTTGCTGGAGGGGGAGTGGACGAATGTAGCCGAGTCGATCAGGCGGAGAAAGGAAATCCCGGACAATAAAAAAACCCGATCAATTTCTTGATCGGGGTTTTCGGTATTTGGTGCCCAGAGACGGAATCGAACCGCCGACACGGGGATTTTCAATCCCCTGCTCTACCGACTGAGCTATCTGGGCAACGGGGCGCATTAAACGGGTTTTTCAGGGGGGCGTCAAGCACGTTTTCAAAAAATATTTAATTATTACCGTCGCTTACGATCCGCCCCCACGCGGGACAGCTTATTCGGACGGCGGTACGTAGCCTTCGGCCTTGGCGTAATCTTCGCCGGAAAAGTACTTGTCCATCTCGCCCTGAAGGTATTTGCGATCTTCAGCGTTCATCATGTTCAGGCGTTTTTCATTGATCAGCAGGGTCTGGTGTTTCTGCCAGTCGGCCCAGGCCTTGGCCGAGACATGGTCGTAGATATCCTGGCCCTTGGCACCCGGGAACGGTGCACGTTCCAGGCCTTCCAGTTCTTCTTTGTACTTGCGGCACATGATGGTGCGGGTCATTGCAACTCTCCTGCGTTCATTACGGCGGCCGCGCGTTCGAGCAAGGTTTTGACCGGGGCGGCAAGGCCCAGGCGCGGCGGGGTGGCGAGGTTATACCAGAGCCAGTCGGCCTCGGCCACGTGATGGCCGGTTTCCCGGACCCGGACCAGCCAGGGTTCGATCGCCAACTGGAAGTGGCTGAAGGTGTGCACCAGGCTTGGCATTTCCTGTTGGCTGCCCAACTCCAGCGAGTGTTGCAGGGCCAGATGCTGCAGGTCGTCGAGGTCGTCGAGTTCCGGCAGGCTCCACAGTCCGCCCCACAGCCCCGTGGAGGGGCGACGGTAAAGCAGGATTGCGCCTTCGTTGTTCGCCAGCATCGGCATCAAGGTGCGCTTCTTGGGCACTTCCTTGCGAGGCTTGGGAATCGGGTAGCGGGTTTCCAGGCCCAGCATGTGGGCCTCGCAGCCTTGCTTCAGCGGACAGAGCAGGCAACTGGGCTTGCTGCGAGTACAGAGCGTGGCGCCCAGGTCCATCATCGCCTGGGTGTAGGCGTTGACCCGGTCTTGCGGCGTGAAGCGCTCGGCGGTGGCCCACAGCTGTTTCGCCACCTTGGGTTCGCCTGGGTAGCCTTCCTGGGCGGTGAAGCGCGCCAGTACCCGCTTGACGTTGCCATCGAGGATCGGTGCCCGCAGGCCCATGCTGATGCTGGCGATGGCGCCGGCGGTGGACAGGCCGATCCCCGGCAACTCGGTGAGTTTTTCCACGTCACGGGGAAATTCGCCGCCGTACTGCTCGACGACGATTTTCGCGGTTTTCTGCAAGTTGCGTGCACGGGTGTAATAGCCCAGCCCGGTCCACAGGTGCAGCACTTCGTCCTCCGGCGCGGCGGCCAGGGCTTGAACGGTGGGCAGCGAGGCCATGAACCGGTCGAAGTAGTTGAGCACCGTACTGACCTGGGTCTGCTGCAACATGATTTCCGAAACCCACACCCGATAGGGCGAGATGGCCTGTTGCCAGGGCAAATCGTGGCGCCCGTGGCGGTCGAACCAGTCCAGTACGGCGGTGGAAAACTGTTCGGCTCTCATCGCTTGAACAGCCCCTTGAGCGCATCTTTGAGTTCGGGGCTGACCTTATCGCCCAGCTTCTCATCGATCTTGTCGCCGAGACGGTCGCCGGCCAGTTTCGCCGCGACCTTGCCCAGCCCGTCGTTGTCCAGGCGGCAGGCCTTGGCGCCGAGTTCCAGTGGGCCGCGGCAGCGCAATGGCCATTCGACGTCGACGTAGCGTTCGTTGACCTGGCAGGCCGGGTCGGGCATATCGCTCTTGTCGCCTTCGACGATGACGCCGACGCGATAATCCATGCCCAGTACACGCAGGTCGATGTCGCCGTTGCCGTTGACGGTCATGCCGGGGATGCGGACTTTCAGGTCCGGGTTGTTGGCAACGCCATTGTTGAAGGTGAGATTGCCGTTGAGTTGCTGGAACGGCGTGTCCTTGCCCCGGGGTTCGCCGCTGAGGCTCTTGCGATTGAGGGTAGCGATGCCTTTGCACAATTGCTGTTCGAGGTTGGCATTGAGCAGCACGCCATCGTTGATGACGAACCCGGCGGTGCCGTTGAGGCTGTCGATCAGGGCTTTCTGGCTATTGCCGCTGGCGGTGATCGCGCTGTTGACGGTGACTAGGCCTTTGACCGGCGGATTCTTGCCCTGGCTTTCGATGATCTTTTCGGCAGGGACCCGATTGATGCGCGTTTGCAGGCTCAGTTGCGGCGTAGGCTGGCGCACGTCCAGGGTGCCCTTGGTTTCGAAGTTGCCGCTATACAGGTCGCCTCGCAGGTTCTCCAGGGTCAGCAGGCCGCCTCGGCCGGTGGCCTTGAGCGCAGCGTTCTGGATTGGCAGTTTATCGAGGGTCAGTTGCCCGAAGGCCAGGTCAGCATCGAGGTCCAGCTTGCTCAGGCGTTCCACTGGAAACAGTCGATCGTTACTCCAGGCGCCCTGGGTCGGGGCGCTTGGCAGTGGTGTACTGCCGGCACCGGCCATGGCGCTGGCTTCGGTGTTGCTGACTTCAGCCTCACGGGCCGCCTTGGAACTGTCGGCTTCGGCGGACTTTGGCGCCAGGTAGCGGTCGACGTTGAACGTGTCGGCCTTGAGCTGCGCGCGCAGGGACTGCTTGGCGAAGTCCTCCACGGCGATGCGACCGCTGAAGTTGCTGTCGTCCACTTTCAGGTTGATGTCGTTGAGCTCGACACTGGTTGGCGTACCGGCAATGCGGCTGGACAGTTCGACCTTGCTCAGGCTGCCTTCGGCCATGGCTGGGAGTTTCTGGCCGATGCTTTCGACGAACTTCGCCAAGTCGAACTGGGCGATGGACACGCCGCCATTCAATTGCGGGGTCTTGTCGAGGTCGTTGACCTTCAGTTCACCCAGGGCGCGCAGTTGATTGAGCGACAGCTTGATGCCGGTCCACTCGGCGACGTTTGCGGCTTTGTCCAGGAACAGTTGGCCTTGGACGGCGAAGTTCAGGGTCTTGCCCTGCAAGGGATCGCCGGTGGCTTCGCCGGACAGTTTCAGGTCTTCGAACTTGTAGCGCTTCAAGGCACGTTCGAAGCGCAGTTCCCCCGTCACTTCGGTGCGTACGCGTACGGCCGGCTGGTTGCTGGACAGGAATGCGGTCAGGGTGACTGGAATGTTGGTGGAATCGTGAACCGGACCGGTGCTCAGTTGGATGCTTTCGGCCGTGAACAGCTTGCCGGTCTGCTCGTCGGTGTATTCGACCCGGGCGTTGTTCACGGTCAGGCTATCGATATCCAGTCGGGTCGGCTGGGCAGGTTTTTCTGCCGGGGTACTGACGGGCGGGGTCGGTTGTTGGGATGGCACGGGGGCCGGCGCGTTCGCCGTCGACGCAGAGGCCGGCACCTTGCCGATGTCTTCCCAGTTGCCGTGCCCGTTCTTGTCACGATTGAGCCGCAGGTTCAGGCCTTCGACCCGCACATCGCTCATCTGTACTTCCCGGCGCAGCAGCGGTATTACCCGGACCGAAAGGCCGAGCATCTGCAGGTCAGCGAAAGGCTGGGTCGGACTGGCCAAGGTCGCGACGCTGGCATCGTGCAACTCAAGGCCCAGCCACGGAAACAGGCTCCAGCCGATGTCGCCATTGAGGGTCAGCTCGATGTGGGCCTTGTCGCGGGCTATCTGGCGGATCTCTTCTTTGTAGTCGTTGGGATCGAACAGGTGGGTCAGGGCAAAGCCCAGGGCCACAATGATCAGCAACAGCCCGAGAAGTACCAGACCCAGGATTTTGCCGAACGCTTTCATGGGCGAATCCTTGTAGGTTGAGTTCAAAATTTAGCCGGGAGTATAACGCCCCGAATTAGTGGCGCGTTGGGTGATCGTGTCTCACTCCCTCGCCACAGGGATTTGTGTTCGGCTTTAACTAGCGTTCGTCCAGCGGCAATTTCAATTTGGCCGCCAACGCCTGGGCCGGCAGATGCCCGGTCGGGGCCAACAAGTGCAGCTCGGCACCGCTTGGTGCGGCCATTCGCCGAGCTTCGCTCACCAGCCGTTCAGCCACGCCACGGCGACGGGTAATGTTTCGCACGCACAGGTGGGACAAGCGCCAGGCGTTCTGGTGCCGTTGCAGGCGTGCTGCGCCGAGCAGTCGGTCATTGGAGCGTGCCGCGATCAGCGAGCCTTCCTCGAGGCATTGCTCGATCAGTTGTGTGGCATCGCTAAACGGGTCGAACAGCCAGGCCGGGGCATCCCGGTAGATTTTCTGCAGGTCCTGTTGATCCTGACAGCTGGCGTCGGTAATGAGCTCGACAACGATGGGTATGGAAATTCCTGAAAAAATAAATCGTTAGCCCCCTATAGAAAGCCAGCGGGCGTGCGATAAGACAGATGGCACGAAAAAGGTGATGTCACTTTGGTTTTTCTGCCGCGAGCAAATGGTAACCTTTGCCCGTTCGTCCGTCCTTCTGCGACTTGATGTCGCACACTATGGAGCTTCACCAGAAAATACAGCCATGCCTGCGTGCAATGAAGGCTGAGGGTGACGCGTGGCTGACGGACCATTCCAATAACTGGGGGATACACAATGAGCACGAGCATCACGGCTGGCGGCATCGCCGACCAGCCAGCGTTCCTCTCCAAAGAGCGCATCATCGCCAAGCCCGGTTTCAACCGGTGGTTGGTTCCACCGGCCGCACTGGCTATTCACCTCTGCATCGGCATGGCCTACGGCTTCTCGGTGTTCTGGCTGCCACTGTCCAAAGCCTTGGGGATCACCAAGCCCGTGGCCTGTGCACCGGATATGAGCTTCATCTCGCAAGTCTTTTCGTCCCAATGTGACTGGCCGATCTCGATGCTCGGTTGGATCTACACCCTGTTCTTCATCTTCCTGGGTTGCTCGGCAGCTATCTGGGGCGGCTGGCTGGAACACGCCGGGCCGCGCAAGGCCGGTGTTGTATCGGCATTGTGCTGGTGCGGCGGCCTGGTGATTTCCGCGTTGGGTATCTATACCCACCAGATCTGGCTGATGTGGATCGGTTCCGGCGTGATCGGCGGTATCGGCCTGGGCCTGGGCTATATCTCCCCGGTGTCGACCCTGATCAAGTGGTTCCCGGACAAGCGCGGCATGGCCACTGGCATGGCGATCATGGGCTTCGGCGGTGGTGCGATGGTCGGTGCTCCACTGGCCGCTGCGCTGATGAACCATTTCGCTTCGCCGGCAGGCGTGGGCGTATGGCAGAGCTTCCTGGTCATGGCTGCGATCTACTTCGTGTTCATGATCGGTGGTGCCTTGTCGTACCGCGTCCCGCCAACCGGTTGGAAGCCTGAAGGCTGGACCCCGGCACCGAAGAAAGCCGCGAACGCGATGATCACCCATCGCCACGTTCACGTGAACGTGGCCTGGAAAACCCCGCAGTTCCGTCTGGTATGGCTGGTGCTGTGCCTGAATGTATCCGCCGGTATCGGCATCCTCGGCATGGCTTCGCCACTGTTGCAGGAAGTGTTCGGCGGCAAATTGCTCGGCAATGACCTGCCTTTCGGTCAGCTGGATGCCGCGCAACTGGGCCAGATCGCAGCCATCGCGGCTGGTTTCACCGGTCTGCTGAGCCTGTTCAACATCGGCGGTCGGTTCTTCTGGGCATCCTTCTCGGATTACCTGGGTCGCAAAAACACCTATTTCGTGTTCTTCGCCTTGGGCTTTGCCCTGTACGCGCTGATCCCGAACCTGGGTCACCTGGGCAGCGTTGCGCTGTTCGTGGCAGCGTTCTGCATCATCCTGTCGATGTACGGCGGCGGTTTCGCCACTGTGCCGGCCTACCTGGCGGACCTGTTCGGTACGCAAATGGTCGGCGCGATCCACGGTCGTCTGCTGACTGCCTGGGCGGCGGCGGGCGTGCTGGGTCCGGTCCTGGTGAACTACCTGCGTGAATATCAGCTGAGCATCGGCGTTGAACGTGCCGCGGCCTATGACATCACCTTGTATATCCTCGCCGGCCTGCTGGTGCTGGGCTTCCTGTGCAACCTGCTGGTCCGCCCGGTCGCCGACAAGTACTTCATGACCGACGCAGAACTGGCCGCCGAACAGGCGCTGGGCCATGACAAAGGCGCCGACAGCACCACTTCGCTGGAGTGGAAAGCCGCGCCGGGCACCAAGCCCCTGGCAATCGCCGCCTGGCTGGTGGTGGGCATTCCGTTGGCGTGGGGTGTGTGGGTGACCCTGCAGAAAACGGCAGTGTTGTTCCATTAAGAGCGTTGCCCTGACCATCCGGTAAGGGCAAGCCTTGTGGGAGCGTATTTGTGTGGGAGCGAGCTTGCTCGCGATGAAGGTATGTCAGTCGACATCATGGTCGGCTGATCCACCGCTATCGCGAGCAAGCTCGCTCCCACATTTGCTTTTGGGTGACGTTGAAAGCTTGTATGGACATGTCTATCGCCGACAGCGCGGGAGACAACCCGTCAGGGATATCACCTCCCGTGTTTCTGTTTGCCGCTCGCGCCCCTATAATGGCTGCCTTTTTCGCCCAATGATTTTGCGGAGCTGGTGATGGCCGAACGTAAGGCGTCTGTCGAGCGCGACACTCTGGAAACCCAGATCAAAGCCTCGATCAACCTGGATGGCACCGGAAAGGCCCGGTTTGATATCGGCGTGCCTTTTCTCGAGCACATGCTGGACCAGATCGCCCGTCACGGGCTGATCGACCTGGACATCGTCAGCAAGGGCGACCTGCATATCGACGACCACCACACGGTGGAAGACGTCGGTATCACCTTGGGCCAGGCCTTTACCAAAGCCATCGGCGACAAAAAAGGCATCCGTCGCTACGGCCATGCCTACGTGCCGCTCGATGAGGCGCTGTCGCGTGTGGTCATCGACTTCTCCGGCCGTCCGGGCCTGCAGATGCATGTGCCGTACACCCGTGCCACCGTCGGCGGCTTCGACGTCGACCTGTTCCAGGAATTCTTCCAGGGCTTCGTCAACCACGCCAACGTGACCTTGCATATCGACAACCTGCGCGGGCACAACACCCACCACCAGATCGAAACCGTGTTCAAGGCTTTCGGCCGCGCCCTGCGCATGGCTGTGGAGCTCGATGACCGCATGGCCGGCCAGATGCCTTCCACCAAGGGCGTCCTGTAATGCAGACGGTCGCGGTTATCGACTACGGCATGGGCAACCTGCACTCGGTGGCCAAGGCCCTCGAGCACGTGGGTGCCGGCAAGGTGCTGATCACCAGCGATGCCGACGTGATTCGCGAAGCTGACCGGGTGGTGTTTCCCGGCGTCGGTGCGATTCGCGATTGCATGGCCGAGATTCGTCGCCTGGGCTTCGACAAGCTGGTGCACGAAGTCAGCCAGGACCGTCCGTTCCTTGGCATCTGCGTGGGCATGCAAGCCTTGCTCGAGCGCAGCGAAGAGAACGACGGCGTCGATTGCATCTCCATGTTTCCAGGCCAGGTGAAGTTTTTCGGCAAGGACCTGCATGAAGACGGCGAGCACCTGAAAGTCCCGCACATGGGCTGGAACGAAGTGAAACAGACGGTGGATCACCCGCTGTGGCACAACATCCCGGATCTGGCGCGCTTCTACTTCGTGCACAGCTACTACATCGCCGCCGGCAATGCGCGGCAGGTGGTGGGCAGCGGTCACTATGGCGTCGATTTCGCCGCGGCCCTGGCCGATGGCTCGCGCTTCGCCGTGCAGTTCCACCCCGAGAAGAGCCATACCCATGGCCTGCAACTGTTGCAGAACTTCGCAGCGTGGGACGGGCGCTGGTAATGGCCCGCAAGAAACCGCCGATCCTCACCCTCACGCCCGAGCAGGAGAGTGAGGCGAACCGCAAGATCCAGCGGTTCATGGAGGAGCGTTTCGAGCTGGACCTGGGCTCGTTCGAAGCGGCGGAGATTCTTGACCTGTTTACCCGCGAAATTGCTCCGCACTATTACAACAGGGCGATTTTCGATGTGCAGACGCACCTTAAAGAAAGGTTCGAAAGCATTGAAAGCGACTTGTGGGCGCTCGAGAAAAATTGATTTTCGAGCCAAGCTGAATATTCGTATTTGAAGGTTTGCCAGATGCTGATTATCCCCGCTATCGATCTCAAGGACGGCGCTTGCGTACGTCTGCGTCAGGGCCGCATGGAAGACTCCACGGTGTTTTCCGATGACCCGGTGAGCATGGCCGCCAAGTGGGTGGAGGGCGGCTGCCGTCGCCTGCATCTGGTCGACCTCAATGGCGCCTTCGAAGGGCAGCCGGTCAACGGTGAAGTGGTCACGGCCATCGCCAAGCGTTATCCGAACCTGCCGATCCAGATCGGCGGCGGCATTCGCTCGCTGGAAACCATCGAGCACTACGTCAAGGCCGGCGTGAGCTACGTGATCATCGGCACCAAGGCGGTGAAGGAGCCTGAGTTCGTCGCCGAAGCCTGCCGCGCCTTCCCGGGCAAGGTCATCGTTGGCCTGGACGCAAAAGACGGTTTCGTCGCGACCGACGGCTGGGCTGAAGTCAGCACTGTGCAGGTGATCGACCTGGCCAAGCGTTTCGAGGCCGATGGCGTATCTGCCATTGTCTACACCGACATCGCCAAGGACGGCATGATGCAGGGCTGCAATGTCCCGTTCACCGCCGCGCTGGCTGCCGCCACCAGGATTCCGGTGATCGCCTCCGGTGGCATCCACAACCTGGGTGACATCAAGGCACTGCTCGACGCCAAGGCGCCGGGCATCATCGGTGCGATCACCGGTCGCGCGATCTACGAAGGCACCCTGGACGTCGCCGAGGCCCAGGCCTTCTGCGACTCCTACAAAGGCTGAGGACTCATCATGGCGCTGGCCAAACGCATCATCCCTTGCCTGGACGTGGACAACGGCCGGGTGGTCAAGGGCGTCAAGTTCGAGAACATCCGTGATGCCGGCGACCCGGTGGAAATCGCCCGTCGCTACGACGAACAGGGTGCGGACGAGATCACCTTCCTCGACATCACGGCCAGCGTCGATGGCCGCGATACCACGCTCCATACCGTCGAGCGCATGGCCAGCCAGGTGTTCATCCCGCTGACCGTGGGCGGTGGCGTGCGTACCGTGCAGGACATCCGCAACCTGCTCAATGCCGGTGCCGACAAGGTGTCGATCAACACCGCGGCGGTGTTCAACCCGGAATTCGTCGGCGAAGCGGCCCAGCACTTCGGCTCGCAGTGCATTGTCGTGGCCATCGATGCCAAGAAAGTCTCCGGCCCGGGCGAAACCCCGCGCTGGGAAATCTTCACCCACGGTGGCCGCAAGCCCACGGGCCTCGATGCCGTGGAGTGGGCGAAGAAGATGGAAGGCCTGGGCGCCGGTGAAATCCTGTTGACCAGCATGGACCAGGACGGCATGAAAAACGGCTTCGACCTGGGCGTCACCCGCGCCATCAGCGATGCCCTGGGCATTCCTGTGATCGCTTCCGGCGGTGTCGGCAACCTGCAACACCTGGCCGACGGCATCCTGGAAGGCCATGCCAGCGCGGTGCTGGCGGCGAGCATTTTCCACTTTGGCGAGTACACCGTGCCGGAAGCCAAGGCCTACATGGCGCATCGCGGTATCTGCATTCGCTGATCGCTGGACACCATGGCGGGCCCAAGGCACTCTTGGGCACACCATGGATTGCGGTAGCCCGACATGCTCAAACGCCTCGTTCTTGCCTTTGCCGGTGCCACGCTGTTGCTCGCAGGCACCGTCCGCGCCGCTGATACATCGCTGGTGTTGCTGACGGAAAACTTCCCACCGTACAACATGGCCAAGAACGGCAAGAACTTCGCCCAGGACGAGAACATCCATGGCATTGCCGTGGACGTCCTCCGCGAAGTCTTCAAACGCGCCGATATTTCCTACAGCCTGACGCTGCGTTTCCCCTGGGAGCGGATCTACAAACTCGCCTTGGAAAACCCTGGCTACGGTGTGTTTGTCACGGCGCGTTTGCCGGAGCGTGAAAAGCTTTTCAAATGGGTTGGCCCCATCGGTCCGGATGATTGGATCATGCTTGCCAAGGCCGATAGCAAGATCGCCCTAGGCTCGCTGGAGCAGGCGCGCCAGTACAAGGTGGGTGCCTACAAGGGCGACGCGATTGCCGAGACATTGGCCAAGCAAGGGCTTAACCCGATTGTCGTGTTGCGCGACCAGGACAACGCTCGGAAACTGGTCAACGGCCAGATCGATCTATGGGCCACTGGCGATCCTGCCGGGCGTTATCTGGCGCGTCAGGAAGGGGTGACCGATCTCAAGACCGTGCTGCGCTTCAACAGTGCCGAGTTGTACCTGGCCTTGAACAAGGACGTGCCTGACGATGTGGTTGCCCGGCTTCAAAAGGCCCTGGATGAATTGCGCAAGGAAGGTGAAGTGGACGCGATCATGGCGCGGTATCTCTAAGGGCTGTACCCGCCGCATTGCCGCCATCGCGAGCAGGCTCGCTCCCACAAGGGACTGGCGGTTCGATCGTTCCCACGCTCCTGCGTGGGAATGCCGCCAGGGACGCTCCGCGTTCCGCTTCTGGAAGGTGACGCAGAGCGTCACGGGATGCATCCCCACGCAGAGCGCTCATCGTTCTACACAACTCTCGATGAGCGCACGCTGGGCTTCTAACGCGATAACAAACTCGCGTATTCGTTGCATCCCTATCCACATGGCCTTAGGGCCAGGAGGCCCGTCATTTTTGCGCCCTAAGTAGCCTCCCAGGCTTGTGACCAGTAAAACCATCTCGCCCAAAGAAGGTGGTACAGAGGGCGGTTGGCACCGTTTGACCACAACATAGGCCGCTTTCCATTCCGAAGCCTCAAACACCATCTCGCAGCTTAAATCCGGACAAGCACGTCCCAGCATCAGGCCGTAAAGCACGCGCCATGTGGTAATCAAGTA
>NZ_FPIX01000052.1:0-38604 GCF_900119205.1 Pseudomonas sp. NFACC16-2
TGAGGAACGATCTTCCACCGCCCCCGCGACCCGATCGTTCCCACGCTCTGCGTGGTAATGCATCCCGTGACGCTCCGCGTCACCCTCCAGAAGCGGAACGCGGAGCGTCCCTGGCGACACTCCCAGGGCAGGAACGTGGGAATGATCGTAATCCCTTGCTCGCGATAGCGACGACACATTCAACATTGGTATTGGAGCTGCCCACGCCATAGCGTTTACAATCGCCGCCCTCTTCTATTCCCCAAGGAACCGCCATGTCCGGGCTTGAACTGTTTGCCGCAGCCCTCGGCGTGATCGCTGTCTGGTTGACCGTCAAGCAGAACCCGTGGTGCTGGCCGATAGGCCTGGTCATGGTGTTGCTGTACAGCTGGATTTTTTTCGAGGTGAAGTTGTACTCGGACATGCTGCTGCAGGTTGTCTACGCAGTGCTGCAACTCTACGGTTGGTGGCAATGGACCCGTGCCGGACACAATCACGATGGACGCCAGGTCAGCAGTCTCGGTGGGCCGTCAGTGCTCTGCGGCCTGGCTATCGGTGCGGCAGGCAGCCTGCTGTTGGGCGCCGCCATGGCCCACTGGACCGATGCCGCCCAGCCCTGGCTCGATGCCGCGCTCACCGGTTTCAGCCTCGTGGCCCAGTGGTGGATGGCGCAGAAACGCGTGCAATGCTGGCCGCTGTGGATTGCCCTGGACGTGATCTTCGTCGGCCTGTTCATCTACAAAGGCTTGCACCTGACTGCCGCGCTCTATGCCCTGTTCACCCTGTTGGCCGTGCAAGGCTGGCGGGAATGGCGCGCCGACCCGGCCCTGCGCGCATGAAGGTGGTGGTGCTGACCGGCCCGGAATCCAGCGGCAAGAGTTGGCTGGCGGCGCAATTGCAGGAACACTTTGGCGGCGTGCGGGTGGATGAGTACGTACGCCATTTCATGGAGCAGACCCAACGCGATACCTGCCTGGCGGACATCACCGACATCGCCTCCGGCCAATTGGCCTGGGAAGATGAGGCGCGTGCCCGCCGACCGGCGCTGTTGATCCTCGACACGCACCTGCTGAGCAACATCCTCTGGAGCCAGACCCTGTTCGGCGACTGCCCGGACTGGCTCGAGCCGGCCCTGCTGGCCCGCCATTATGACCTGCACTTGCTGCTGAGCCCCGAGCAGGTCGAATGGACCGGCGACGGCTTGCGCTGCCAACCCGAGCTGGTGGAACGGCAGGCGTTTTTTGAGGCGATCGAGGCTTGGCTGAGGGAACATCAGCGACCGTTCCAGGTCATTGAGGGCAATTGGGTGCAACGCCAACAGCAAGTGTTCGCCGCCGTTACCCAGCTGCTTCAAGCCTGATCGCAGGGTGATCTGTTCCATTCTTGAAACAACGCAGTCGCTCCAAACCCGGATCCAACGCCGCTTCACCAAATTGCCATCAAGACTGTCAAGCTTCTGAAACACCCGCCCAAAAGCCAGGATCCAGAGCCCTGGAACAATAGGTGACCGATTGGTCACCACTCTCCCTGTCTCAGTGCTGAAACACCCCCTCTACCCGGCAGCTCATCAAAAAACACAACTCATTGAATTAAAAGGTATTTAAAAACTCGGCACGACACCTGCTCTGCCCCACTTCGCAACGCTGGACCAAGGCCAGCCCACCGAAGAAGGAATCGATGCCGTGGGGACTTTCGAGAGAAGTTTGACCTGTCTGCTATTGATCGGCTGCGCCGCCAGCGCAATGCTCAGTCTGCCAGCGCAGGCCGAGGGCAACGGCGTCATTGTGCTCAACCGTGACGTGCAGCCCATCGCAATTGGTCGCAACGGTGGCAAAGATCCCTACCCAACCACCGTCAATGCCAACCCCTCCGAACGAATCAACCAGGCGACCGCTAGCACCGAACTGAGCGACGGCGAATTCGCCAGCGTGGCCAGCGGCTCGTCGATCCGCAACACCGTCAATCCGAATACTGGCGTGCAAGGTCTGAACGTCGTGACCAATCCCAACGGCATGCCGGGCATGAATGCCGGTCACGGTGGCGGTAGCGGCGGCGCGATCTCCGGCACCATCAACCGCTCGCTGAGTTCCGGCCTGGCCCCGCTGGGTCGACTGGCAGGAGGTCAGTGATATGAAACCCGTGCTGTTTCTGCTCGCCCTGTTCATGCTTTCCCTGCTCAGTTCTTTCACCGTATTTGCCGATCCAGGTGTTGCGGTGGTCAGTAACGCCAACCTGCAGGATTCCGGCAGCCACTACACCGGCAACTTCAACGTCAACCAAGCCGCCGGCAACCAGATCCAGCAAACCAACACCCGGGCCATCGCCATTGGCAGCCACGCCCAGGCCAACACCCGCGTGCAGCAACGCGTCGACACGCCGGCCGACCCTTCCATGACCGCCACCGCCCGTATCGGCGGCCACTCCTTCACCAACGGCAACGGTGTGCTGGGCGTCAACCAGTCCGCCGGGGCCAACAACCAGATGGCCAATGTCATGCGGGTGGGCATCAGTGCCCATCCGCAGAGCATTGACGACAGCGCCCTGTCTCAACAGAACGTGGCGTTGCTACCGAACTCAGGAACAACTGGCGCCCCAACCGGCAGTCGCCAGGTCGTTACCAGCGACCAGGCCTTCACCGGCAGCCGAGGGGTAATCCAGGTGAACCAGAGCGCAGGGGTGGGAAACCGCATGGCTAACACCCTGAGCATCCGAGTCGCGGATTGACCCGGAGGCTACATAAGAAAGTACTGACACTTAACCAACGACACGCAAGGAGAAACACCATGAAACCTACAATGGCACTCAAACCATTGGTTTTCGCTCTCGCCGCGGTCATGACAATGGCGGCACAGGCTGGAGGAAACGACAACAATAATGGCCATGGCAATGGTCACGGTCACGGCAATGGCCATCAGCAAGGGCCGACGCTGGATCAATTGCTCTCCATCAATGCCGGCGCTGGGGCTACGGTGCTGGATGAGCAGAACAGCGACGGTAACGTGGTGACCAACCAGGCCACCAGAAACACCGCTGAAGCCACTGACTCGCTCAATGGCAGCAACGGCAATATGGGCGCCAACATTGCCGGCGGCGACGGCAACCAGCAGGACAACGCCGCCGCCCTGGCCACCGCCGACGAAAGCTTTATCTTCGGCTCGGCTGTCGCCGCCTCCAGCGCCACGCAGGTCAATAACAACAACTACGTCAAGAACAACTCGACGCAAAACAACGCCTCGCTCACCAATGCAGGCAACAGTGGCTCCGGCAACATCGGCATCAACGTGACCGCCGGGAACTTCAACCAACAGAAAAACAACCTGGCCATCGCCGTATCCGGGGGCCGTGTCGCACAGGCCTCTGCCGCGGCTGACCAGTCCTCCACCGGCCTTGTGGTCGACAACAAAGGCGTGCGGACCTACAAGACCGACACCCTCACCAGCACCTACAGCGCCTCCGGCACGTTCAAGGCCAAAGGTACCGGTACCGCCGAAGACAACGATCACGGCGGCTGGGACAACAAAGGCGGCGGCTATGGCGGCGGTCACGATGACGACAAGTTCAAGTTCTCCGCCGTGGGGACCTTCGAGCTGGCCGGCAGCAACACCCAGCAGGTGCTGACCCGCGACGGTTGGAAAAACCCTGTGATCAACAACGCCACCATGACCAACTCCATGAACGGCTTCTCCGGTAACGGCGGCGCCAACGTGTCGGCAGGCGTGGGCAACCAGCAGAGCAATTCGCTGTCCATCGCTGCCGGCTGCAAGGCTTGCATGTAAGCGCGCATGAAACGAAGCCCCGGCAACGGTAATGCTGTCCACTCAGGACGTGAGTGAATCTTGTGGCGAGGGAGCTTGCTCCCGCTGGGCTGCGAAGCAGACCCACTGGTTATGAGTGCTTCGCACTCAAGCGGGAGCAAGCTCCCTCGCCACGGACTCAGTTCAACGCTTTGAAATGAACGACATGACACGCAAAGGGGCTTTTTTTCCCTGGATGTTCATTAGGCGTATTGATCATGCGTGTCACTGCCGTTTCCCTGCTGCTCTGCCTGGCCTGCGTGGCTGAAGCAGCGCAGATGCCAGTCGCCGCCCTGCCTGGCGGCATGCTGGTCTACAAACCGGTGCAAAGCGTACGCGAACGCAAATTCAGCGACATCGTCGAGCAGAAAACCGATTTCAGTTGCGGCGCCGCCGCGCTGGCCACGGTGCTGCGCCAGGCCTACTGGCTTGACGTCGATGAAGAGCACGTCATCAAAGGCATGTTGGTCAATGCCGACCAGAACCTGGTTCGCACCCAAGGGTTTTCCATGCTGGACATGAAGCGCTACGTGGAAACCATCGGCATGCGCGCCCGAGGCTACCGGATACCGCCTGAGAAACTCGAAGCGGTGACGATCCCGGTGGTGGTCCTGATGGAGATACGCGGCTACAAGCACTTCGTGGTGTTGCAGCGGGCCGACAAGCAATGGGTCTACATCGGCGACCCGGTGCTGGGGCACAAGCGCTACGCCCACGATGAGTTCGTCAAAGGCTGGAACGGCATCGTCTTTGCGATCGTTGGCCCGGGCTATGACAAGACCAATGCACTACGCAGCCCTCCGCAACCCCTGACAGCCCGTAACAAGCTGGACGGTTTCAACCCGGTCAGGGATGCGGAACTGATGGATTTCGGTTTCATACAGAGCGACTTTTTTTAATCGCCGACCCACTGCCAACATAAGTACAAAAAGGAGCAGGACGCTCCGGGAGCAGCACATGAAAACCTCACACTGGCTGTCGCTGGCCTGCCTGCTCGCGACGGCCTCGGGCTTTGCCCATGCCGGCTTCAAACCCATCGAAGTCAAGGACCAGGAGCTTGCCGAGCTGCGCGGTCGTTATGTCATGCCCGGCCGAGTCATCAGCTTCGGCATCGTCATGAGCAGTACCTGGCGCAACGCCAGCGGCGACTTGATCGGCGCCACCAGCACCATGCAGATCCAGGCCGCCACCGTCAAACCCGAATTCTACGTCTCGACCATCAAGCAGACCGGTAACGGCAGCGCTCCGGAACAGGGCAGCGGCAACATTACCGGTGGTGCCGGCCTTGGCACGAGCCAGGGCGTGACCCAGAGCGTGCGTGCCGCCGGCGACGGCAACACGGCCTACAACAACGTCAACATCAATGTGAAAGAGAGCAACCAGGCGCCTGCGCTCGTCCCCTCCCAAGGCCAACTGCTAACCAAGGGCCAGACCATCAGCGGCAGCAACGCCGCCGGCAGCGTCGCGGTCACCGCCACCGGCAACGGCGTGCAAATGGCGATCCAGGCCAGCCACAACCAGGGCGGCACCCTGCAACAAGTGGCCCAGGGCGGCTTGCTGCAAAACACTCGCCTGCTGGGCAATAGCAACCTGGTCAACAACATGACGCAGCTCAACGTGGTGCTGAACAACAACGGCCCCAGTGCCGGGGCATTGGACTGCAACCTGACCCAACTGCGCGGCCTCCGTAACCTCGGTTATTGAACTACGCTGTTTTCCGATCATTGGGCAAATAGGGACGGCATATTTCATGTATCGATCCGTATCGTTGCGCGCTGTGATGTGTTTAAGCACGTTGTTCCCGGCGGCCGTGTTGCACGCGGCCCCGGATGCAGACATCGAGGCGCTGAAACAGGAACTTCTTGAGCTCAAGCAACGATACGAGGTCCAGCAGAAAGCCCTGGCGGTGCTCGAACAGCGGGTTCGCCAGGTGGAGGATCAACCCGCCACGCCACAGCCCAAGCGCCTGGCCAAATCCCCGGCCGACATGAAAGGCAAC
Source organism: Pseudomonas sp. NFACC16-2 (assembly GCF_900119205.1). NCBI lineage: Bacteria > Pseudomonadati > Pseudomonadota > Gammaproteobacteria > Pseudomonadales > Pseudomonadaceae > Pseudomonas > Pseudomonas sp. NFACC16-2. Next base: position 5,773 of record NZ_FPIX01000052.1, read on the forward strand.
CAGACCGTGGCCGGCGGCGCGACAACGGCCGGCGGCAGCGGCTATGGGCAATCCCTGGCCGATGATTCCCAACCGGCCCAGAGTGTCTCCAATCTCTATGACGAGGCCAGCGGCTTCTTTGGCGGCGGCAAGTTCAGTTTCGAGACCGGCGTGACCTATTCACGCTACGACACGCGGCAACTGATCCTCAATGGTTTCCTGGCCCTGGATTCGATTTTCCTGGGCAACATCAACCTTGACCGGATCAAGGCCGACACCTGGACGCTGGACCTCACCGGTCGCTATAACTTCGATAATCGCTGGCAGTTCGACCTCAACGTCCCGGTGGTCTATCGCGAATCCACCTATCAGTCAGGCGGCGCGAACAACGGCGCGGCCGGGGTCACCAGCGAAGAAACCGTGACCCGCGATCCGACCATCGGCGACGTCAACTTCGGCATCGCCTACAAGTTCATGGATGAGTCGATCAACGCTCCGGACGCGGTGGTCACCCTGCGGGTCAAGGCTCCCACCGGCAAGGACCCGTTCGGCATCAAGCTGCGCCAATCCCAGGCCAACACCAACCTGTTCGTGCCCGACGACCTGCCCACCGGCAACGGCGTGTGGTCGATCACGCCCGGGCTTTCGCTGGTCAAGACCTTCGATCCGGCGGTGCTGTTCGGCACCCTCTCCTACACCCATAACTTCGAAGAATCGTTCGATGACATCAGTTCCACAGTCAACCAGAAGGTCCCAGGCAAGGTGCGGATCGGCGACAGCTTCCAGCTCGGCGCGGGCATCGCCTTTGCCTTGAACGAGAAGATGAGCATGTCGTTCTCGGTCTCTGACCTGATCCAAAAGAAAAGCAAGCTCAAACAGGACGGTGGCGACTGGGAGTCGGTGACCTCCAGCGACGCCAACGCCGGCTACTTCAACATCGGCATGACCGTCGCCGCGTCCGACAACCTGACCATCGTACCCAACCTGTCCATCGGGCTGACCGACGACGCACCGGATTTCACCTTTAGCCTGAAATTCCCGTACTACTTCTGATGCCCTCAGGGATATGTGATTCCCACAAAGGTGTTTGTGCGGGCTTGAGTCAGCGGATCTGATGCTTGTGCAGCAGGCGATAGAATGTCGGCCGGGACACGCCCAGCACCCTGGCGGCCACGCTCAGGTTGTCGCTGTGACGGTTGAGCACATCGCTCAAGGCCTGGCGCTCGGCGCGGGTCTTGTAGTCCTCCAGCGTACCCATCGGCGCCGCGACGCCATTGTGGCTGGCCAGACCGAGGTCCCGGGCTTCGATTTGACGCCCTTCGGCCAACACCAGACCGCGACGGACGCGGTTGGCCAGCTCGCGCACATTGCCGGGCCAGTCATGCATGCCCATCGCCACCAGCGCGTCGTCGCTGAAACTGCGGGGACGGCGACCGGTTTCCTGGCTGTAGAAATGGGAAAAGTGGCTGGCCAGCATCGCCAGGTCACCATGACGCTCGCGCAGCGGCGCCATCACTACTTGCAACACGTTCAAGCGGTAATACAGGTCTTCGCGAAACCGCTTGTGCTCGATGGCCGCCTCAAGGTCCACATGAGTGGCAGCCAAGACCCGCACATCGACCGCGATCGGCTGGCTGCCACCGACCCGCTCAATGTGTTTTTCCTGCAGGAAACGCAGCAGATTGGCCTGTAGCTCCAACGGCAGGTCGCCGATTTCATCGAGAAACAACGTCCCGCCATGGGCCGCCTCGATCCGCCCGATCTTGCGTTGGTGAGCCCCGGTGAACGCGCCCTTCTCATGCCCGAACAACTCGGACTGGATCAGGTGCTCGGGGATGGCACCGCAGTTGATGGCGATGAACGGCTTGTTGCGCCGGTGAGACTGACAATGCAGGGTGCGCGCCACCAGCTCCTTGCCGGTACCGCTCTCCCCGCGAATCAATACCGGCGACTCGGCGGGCGCCAGCTTGCTCAACAATTTGCGCAGCTCGCGAATCGGCTTGCTGTCGCCCAGCAGTTGATGTTCGGGTTGATCGATGTGGATCGAGCCCTGCCCCCGCAGGCGCGCCATGCCAAACGCCCGGCCCAGTGTCACCTGGACCCTGGACACGTCGAAGGGCAAGGTATGAAAGTCGAAAAACCATTCACAGACAAAATCACCGACGTTTTGCAGGCGCAACACTTCCTGGTCGAGCACGGCGATCCATTCGGTGCCGCTACGGCTGATCAACTCCTTGACCGCTTCCGGGCGCTCCAGATGAAAAGGCTGCAACCGTAAAAGGCCGACGTCGCACGTCCGATCGCTGGCGTGTTCGAGGGAGCAACTGTCCACATCCCAGCCAATGGTGCGCAGACCTGGCAACAGGCGATGACAATCATCGCAGGGATCAACCACGAGCAGACGACGTGACGTACTGGCTTCGATCATGACTGATCCTTGGCGTCAAAATAAGGAAATATGATTAGAAACAGTCGTTTGGCAAACCTGCATGTAACAGTAGCAAGAAGTTGACGCCCCCTTGTATCAATTGATTATCGAGGTCGCTTCAAACTGGTTATAAGCAGGCGTTTCGTTAGTTATCTCAGCCCTGTTTTGTTTCAGGGGCTTTCAAACAAAAGCCCGAAAGCCTGGTCTGAAAGAAAATCGAAATTTATTTAAATAATGTGTGACCCGCCTGCGGGTTCGGGACATCAGTACAAGTAACCAGCCGCACGGTACGCCCAACCGACGGCACATCATTTGTTTGGGCACACTTAAGAGAAAACGCCATGAACGCCCCGCTCCGTATCAACGAAGCTCTTTTGATTGCCGACCGCGCATTCCGTCCTTTCCAATGCGTGGCCTGGGCTCCACAAGACGGTAACGGTGAACTTAGCCTGACCGTCATCGACCGCACCAATACCCATATTGGCCGCACCCAAATTCCAAGCAGCGCCTATACCGACCCGGTCCAACTGGCCGATCTGTTGAAACAGGCCCGTGCCGAACTGAGCCAGGAAGGCTATACATTGCAATCCTGGTCGATGCCTGAATAACCACCGGTAAAGCCTGTTATCAATTGCAGGCTTGGCTCTGGGTTGTAAAGCCATCGTTATGGCACGAATTGCCGCTGTATCCGTAGAACATGACAGTTGTGCATTGTCACATTCAGGGATTGAATGTTGCCCTCATGCAGTCGTCGCCCTTTCGGGCTGCTCGACACGCAAGGAGAGGCAGGCATGCTCGATCAGTTCGCGTTTGTGTCCCCCAGGGCCATGGCCCACGCCGGACAACTCGACCCAGGCTTTGCCACCAACGGCAAAGCCTGGGTTCATTTCGAAAACAGTACCTCGAGCCTGACCACCGGATTGACGCTCGATCATGCCGGACAAATCCTGGTGGCAGCCAGGATCGAGACGGCCCACGGCAGTCGGTTCGGGCTGGCGCGACTCAACCACGACGGTGAAATTGACCCGGAGTTCGGCACCCGCGGCTACGTGATCGGCGCGTTTGAACACGGTTTCGAAGCGACGGCGGGCAAGGTGATCGTGTTGCCCAATGGGCATATCCTGCTGTCCGGCCTGCACTATGAAAGCAACGACCACACCCTTCCCGCCCTGGCGCTGTTCGACCAGCAAGGTTGCGCCGTTCAAAGCTTCGGCAATGCCGGCCGGCACATCATCAGGCTTTGCGGCAATCTCTCCCAAGGGCTGCGCGACCCCTGGCTACCGCCCGGCGTGCCGGGACTTGAGGCTTGCGACATGCAAGTGCAGGCCGATGGCCGGATCCTTGTGCTCGCCAATCACCACTATCAATTTTCCGACCATGTCGGCGTACTGATCCGGCTCTTGCCCGACGGGACATTGGATTGCTCGTTCAACGGTCGCGGGTTCGTGATGGTCCGACGCTTGTTGAAAAATACCTGGCTCGGCTGCCTGCTGCTCCAGGCTGACGGTCATATTGTCGTCGGCGGCGCCATTGACTTGCCCCAGCATGGCCTGATTGCCCGTTATGACAGCAGCGGCCAACTCGATGACAGCTTCGGCGAAAACGGCTTCCTGTCCATCCTGGCCCAGGGGCACAGCGTGATGGTCAGCCAAATCGTTCAGGATGCGAGCGGTGATCTGCAGGTGTTCGGCAGCAGCCGTGATCCGATGCATAGCCTGTCCTTGAAAGTGCGCCCCGACGGCAAGCCGGACAGTCATTGCAACCAGGGTCAGTGCCAACTCATGGCGATCGGGCGCACTGCCAGTCAGTGGACCGCCGCCCAGCTTCAAGCGGACGGAAAACTGGTGACCGCCGGCGCAACGATCGGCGGTATCGAGGCCGACTTCGTACTTGCCCGACATCTGCCGGATGCCAGCCTCGACCCGGATTTCGGCCAAGGCAAGGGCTGGGTTCGCACTCGGCTCGGCTATAGCCTGGACACCGCCACTTCCCTGGCTATGCAGGCTGATGGAAGAATTCTGGTAGGCGGCTATTCGCTCCAGGGGCATTATCGAGCGGTGGTTGCGCGGTATTGGGCCTGAGCAGGATTATCGCGAGTGAACGGTATTTATTCTTACTCTTGATATTCCTCATTTCTTACGGCAAGTTGCGCGCTTCTAAATAAAAGGAGCAGCCAATGTCCGGTTCGATGGCTCAGGCTTTCGCACATAACTTTCTGGGGCATTCCCCACGCTGGTACAAGGCGTGCGTCATCACGTTCCTGATCCTCAATGCCGTGGTGCTGTGGACCCTGGGCCCGGTCGTTGCCGGTTGGATGCTGGTGGTGGAATTCATCTTCACCCTCGCCATGGCCCTTAAATGCTATCCGCTGATGCCTGGCGGCCTTTTGCTGGTCGAAGCGCTGGTGATGGGCATGACCACGCCCAAGGCGCTATACGATGAGCTGCTGCACAACTTTCCGGTCATCCTGCTGCTGATGTTCATGGTGGCCGGGATCTATTTCATGAAGGATCTGCTGCTGTTCCTGTTCTCGCGCTTGCTTTTGGGTGTGCGCTCCAAGGCGCTGCTGTCCTTGATGTTCTGCTTTCTCTCGGCGTTCCTGTCTGCATTCCTTGACGCATTGACCGTCACCGCGGTGATCATCAGCGCCGCCGTGGGCTTCTATGCGGTGTATCACCGTGTGGCGTCGGGCAACGATCCGCGCCAGGACAGCAATGTCGATGAAGACCACGATCTGCCGTCGAGTCATCATGAAGATCTTAATCAGTTTCGGGCGTTTCTACGCAGCCTGCTGATGCATGGTGCCGTCGGCACGGCGCTGGGCGGCGTCTGCACCTTGGTAGGCGAACCGCAGAACCTGCTGATCGGCCATGAAATGGACTGGCATTTTGTCGATTTTTTCCTGAAAGTCGCGCCAGTGTCGCTGCCGGTGCTGGTGGCCGGGCTGGTGACCTGCGTAGCCCTGGAAAAACTGCGCTGGTTCGGTTACGGCACGCTGCTACCGGACAACGTACGCACCGTGCTGGCCGATTATGCCGAGCAGGACAATCGTGAACGCACCGCACGGCAACGCGCCGCCTTGATCGTCCAGGGTATTGCCGCGCTAATCCTGATCGTGGGCCTGGCCCTGCACATTGCCGAAGTCGGCCTGATCGGCCTGATGGTCATCGTGTTGATTACCGCCTTCACCGGTATCACCGACGAGCACAGGCTTGGCAATGCGTTCAAGGACGCCATGCCGTTCACCGCGCTGCTGGTGGTGTTCTTTGCAGTGGTAGCGGTCATTCACGACCAGCAGCTGTTCACGCCGCTGATCCAGTGGGTCCTGGCCCTGCCCGCCGACCGGCAGCCCGGCATGCTGTTCATTGCCAATGGCTTGCTGTCGGCCATCAGCGACAACGTGTTCGTGGCAACCATCTACATTACTGAGGTCAAACAGGCCTTCGTATCCGGCCACATGAGCCGCGAACAGTTCGAGACCCTGGCGGTGGCCATCAACACCGGCACCAACCTGCCGAGCGTCGCCACACCCAACGGCCAGGCGGCATTCCTGTTCCTGCTGACCTCGGCGATCGCCCCGCTGATTCGCCTGTCCTATGGCCGGATGGTCTGGATGGCACTGCCCTACACCGTGGTGATGGGTGGCTTGGGCTGGTATGCGGTGACTTACTGGCTGTAGAAACCCCGTGGCGAGGGAGCTTGCTCCCGCTGGGCTGCGCAGCAGCCCCAAGAAAGCATTGACACTGCGGTGTGTCAGGCAAGTACAGGGGGGCGCTTCGCGCCCCAGCGGGAGCAAGCTCCCTCGCCACAAAAGCCAGGGCGGTCTATCGCGGCAGGATATACCGCTCGATCGCCAGCGCCGCGCCGTCTTCGGTAACGGCTGCAGTGATGACATCGGCCTGACGCTTGATCGCCTCCTCCGCCTGCCCCATGGCAATCGACAAGCCCGCGCGATGGAACATCGCCGGATCGTTGCCACCGTCGCCCATGGCCGCTGTCTGCTCCAGTGGCACATCCAGGAACTTCGCCAGGGTCAAGAGTGCTTCGCCCTTGTTGGCCTGCATCGCCGTCACGTCCAGGTAGATCGGTTGTGAACGCGACACCTGGGCCTGGCCCTTGAGCAGCGGGTGCAAGCGAGCCTCCAGCTCAACCAGCAGATCCGTATTGGCGCTGGTGGCGACGATCTTGTCGATCCGCTCCAGGTAGGGTTCGAAGCTGTCGACCTGCACCGGCGGATAACCCAGGCCGCGGGTTTCCACCGGCACCATCGGACCGTTGGCGTCACGCACCAGCCAGTCGCCGTCGGCGAATACCCAGACCTCGATACCGGGTTGATCGGCGTACAACGCCAGCGTGGTCAGCGCGGCCTCAGGCGGAAGGTAATGCACGGCGAGGAAACTGCCGTCCGGATGCACCAGCGTACCGCCATTGAATGCCGCCGTGGGCAGGTCGACGCCCAGGGCCTCGATCTGCTGCAACATGGCCCGGGGCGGTCGTCCGGTGGCCAGGCTGAACAGCACGCCAGCTTCACGCAATGAACGAACGGCTTCGATGGTGCGTTGGTTGAGGCTATGGTCGGGCAGCAACAACGTGCCGTCCATGTCACTGAGCAAAAAGCGGATGGGATGCTTCAACTGATCACTCATCCGAGGCCATGCCAGACGCGGCTGTCGCGAGTAAGCAATTCATCGGCGGCCGCCGGGCCATCTTCACCGGCCTTGTAGGGCTGGAATGCCGCGTCCTGCTGCCAGGCATCGAGGAACGGCTGCACGGCGCGCCAGCCGTTTTCGATGTTGTCAGCGCGCTGGAACAGCGTCTGGTCACCGGTCAGGCAATCGTAGATCAGGGTTTCGTAACCCGTGGATGGCTGCATTTCGAAGAAGTCCTTGTAGGCAAATCCCAATTCGATATTGGCCATGTCGAGCGCCGGCCCCGGCCGCTTGGCCAACAGGTCGAACCACATGCCTTCATTGGGCTGGATCTGGATTCTCAGGTACGTAGGTTGCAGTTCGTCGACTTCAGTGTCGCGAAACTGCGCGTATGGCGCGGGCTTGAAGCAGATGACGATCTCCGTGTCCCGCACGCTCATGCGCTTGCCGGTGCGCAGGTAAAACGGCACGCCGACCCAGCGCCAGTTATCGATCATGACCTTGAGGGCGACGTAGGTCTCGGTGCTGCTGTCGGGCGCCACGTTGGCCTCCTGGCGATAACCGTTGACCGCCTTGCCGCCAACTTCACCGGCTGTGTACTGGCCGCGGACCGAGTTAGCCCGGGCCTGCTCCACCGACCAGGGCCGGATCGCCCCGACGACCTTGGCCTTTTCGCCACGCACGGCATCGGCACCAAACGCCGCTGGCGGCTCCATGGCCACCATCGCCAGCAGTTGGAAAAGATGATTGGGCACCATGTCCCGCAGGGCGCCGGTGTGTTCATAAAAACTGCCACGGGTTTCCACGCCGACCGTTTCGGCGGCGGTGATTTGTACGTGGTCGATGTAGTGGTTGTTCCAGAACGCCTCGAACAGGCTGTTGGAGAAACGGCTGACCAGAATGTTCTGCACCGTTTCCTTGCCCAGGTAATGGTCGATGCGATAGATCTGCTTCTCGCTCATGACCTTGAGCAGGCAAGCGTTCAGCGCTTCGGCAGTGTGCAGGTCGGAGCCGAACGGCTTTTCGATCACCACGCGACGGAAGGCCCCTTCCTGCTCCTGAAGCAGCCCTGCCGCACCGAGGCGGCTGACCACTTCACTGAAAAAACGCGGCGCGGTCGCCAGATAGAAAACCGCGTTGCCGGTGCCGCTGGTGGCGATTTTCGCCGCCAGCGCCTGGTAGGTGCTCTCATCGAGGAAATCACCCTGGACGTAGCTGATGCCCTTGGCCAGCTTGGCCCAGAGCACCGGATCGAGCGCCCGATCGGCATCGCCGCCCTTGCTCGCCGCTTCGTTACGGATGAAGTCCTCGAGTTTCTTGGCAAAATCCACATCGCTGATGGCGTTGTGGTCAACCCCGATGATGCGCAGCCCATCGCCCAGCAGACCGTCGCGACTGAGGTGGTAAAGGGCCGGCATCAGCAGACGCTTGACCAGATCGCCATGGGCGCCGAACAGAAACAACGTGGTCGGCGGCGCGGGTTCTGCCTTGGATTTGCTGCCGATCGAGGTCATTTTTTCGGCGTCTCCACGTGGCCGCCAAAGCCGAAGCGCATGGCCGAGAGCATTTTGTCACCGTACGTGCTTTGCTGGCGCGAGCGGAAACGGGCAAACAACGAACTGGACAGGACCGGAACCGGCACCGCTTGCTCGATGGCAGCCTCGATGGTCCAGCGTCCTTCACCGCTGTCGGCGACTTCGCCGGAAAAGCCGTCCAGTTTCGGATCGCTGGCCAGCGCATCGGCGGTCAAGTCCAGCAACCAGGACGACACCACGCTGCCGCGCCGCCAGACTTCGGCGATATCGGCCAGGTTCAGGTCGAAGCGCTGCTCCGCTGGCAGGCTTTCGCTGGATTTGGTCTTGAGGATGTCAAAGCCCTCGGCGAAGGCCTGCATCATGCCGTATTCGATGCCGTTGTGGATCATCTTCACGAAATGCCCCGAACCGGCCGGGCCCGCGTGAATGTAGCCACGTTCGGCGCGGTCATCGTCGGATTTGCGGTCACGGGTGCGCGGGATGTCGCCCATGCCTGGGGCCAGGCTGTCGAACAATGGGTCCAGGCGCTTCACCACTTCGGCATCGCCGCCAATCATCATGCAGTAACCGCGCTCCAGGCCCCAAACGCCGCCGGAGGTGCCAACATCGATGTAGCTCAGGCCTTTTTCCGACAGGGCCTGGGCGCGACGGATGTCGTCTTTGTAGTACGTGTTACCGCCGTCAATGATCACATCGCCCGGCTCCAACAGCTCGCTGAGGACGTTGATGGTGTCTTCGGTGGGCGCGCCGGCCGGCAGCATGACCCAGACCGCCCGTGGTTTCTCCAGCCCGGCGACCAGTGCCGGCAGGTCCGCGACGCCCGTGGCGCCATCCTGGCACAGGTTTTCGACAAAAGCGGCATTGCGGTCATAGACAACGGTGGTGTGCCCATTGAGCATCAGGCGCCGCGCAATATTGCCGCCCATGCGGCCCAGTCCAATGATCCCGAGTTGCATGTGCTGATGCTCCCTACTACAAATAAAGGTAAGTCAAAGGTTTAGCTCGTACGACACGTGGAGGTTAGTCCAGAGCATTGCTGCATAGTTTCCGGGTAATTCGAGCGATCACAAGGGATAACGCTCAAGATCCGGCCGAAGACACAGCGACCATGAAAAATAAAAAAGTTCCAATCACAAGCAAAAGAAATCAGAATCGGCGCCGATAGTAGAGGTGTCGACCAAATACTGGCGACATCTCTATAGTTGATGTACGCCATTTGCGAGGTGAGCAATGGGCCCTGTCGTTACCGCACGTCCTCCCCAAACCCTTTATGTGACCATTCGTCGCGATGAATTGCGCCTACTCAAGGAAGAACGCGATCTACTGCTTGATGAAGTGACGCAGTTGCGCATGCAGTTGCAATATGCACAGCTGCCCCACCAGAGCCAGTCCCTGGCCCGGTAACCGCCCCCAGAGGCACGGTTGAAGAAGTGACGCTGGTCAAACAGTGTCACTTCCATGTAGTCCTGCCGTGCCCACTTGCGGCGAGAATTCTATCTGTGGGAGCAAGGCTTGCCCGCGATGAACGATAACGCGGTTCAGCTGTACGACCGCGGCTTGGCTATCGCGGGCAAGCCTTGCTCCCACAGGTCCTGCCCCTAGAGACAAATCCCCTTGCCACAGGTGCATTCGCACCTCATGTGCGTTTTGTATCCGAAAAACTCACAAAGTTTTCACAACCGGCTCGTAATACTCTGCGCCTTTAAGGTTGCTCGGCGCATGCCTGCGGTCACCAATCCGGTGCCGACAGCTTCGTCGACAAAGGCTGGAGCGCTTGATGAGTTTGTTCAAACGCAGCAAAACGACTGCGAAAGGTTTCGACTGGGCCGGGCTTGGCTGGCTGTTTCTGTTCTTCTGGTACTTCTCTGGCATCACCCAACTGCTCATTCTGTTGAGCGACACCTCTGGCTTCACCGGCTTTCGCCAAGCGTTCGTGATGAGCGCGGTGTGGTTGGCGCCCCTGCTGCTCTTCCCCGCCCGCACGCGCGTGCTCGCCGCCTTGATCGGCGTGGTGCTGTGGGCCTGCTCCATGGCCAGCCTGGGCTACTTCTTCATTTACCAGCAAGAATTTTCCCAGAGCGTCATCTTCATCATGTTCGAATCGAACGTGTCTGAAGCCGGCGAGTACCTGACACAGTATTTTGCCTGGTGGATGGTGGCGGCGTTCCTGGCCCACACCGCCGTCGGCTATTGGCTCTGGACACGTCTGCGCCCGGTGTACCTGCCCCGGGGCCAGGCCATGGTCGCAGCCGCCGCCATTGTCTTGGCCGTGGTCGGCTATCCGCTGATCAAGCAGACCCAGCGGACCGGCAGCTTAGCCGGTGGCCTGGAGAAATTCGAAGATCGCATCGAGCCAGCCGTGCCATGGCAAATGCTCGTGGCTTATCGTCGCTACGGTGAGCAGTTGGAGAACATGCAAGGCATGCTCCACAGCGCCAGCAAGATCGCGCCACTGCGCAACCTCAAGGACGCCATGGCCGACCAACCGGCCACTCTGGTGCTGGTGATCGGTGAATCCACCAACCGCCAGCGCATGAGCCTCTACGGTTACCCGCGGGAAACCACGCCTGAGCTGGACAAGCTCAAGGACCAGCTGTCGGTGTTCGACAACGTCATCACCCCCCGCCCCTACACCATCGAAGCGCTGCAGCAGGTGCTGACGTTCGCCGACGAACAGAACCCGGACCTGTACCTGAGCACCCCGTCGCTGGTGAGCATGATGAAACAGGCCGGCTACAAGACCTTCTGGATCACCAACCAGCAGACCATGACCAAGCGCAACACCATGCTCACGACGTTTTCCCAGCAGGCCGACGAGCAGGTGTACCTGAACAACAACCGCAATCAGAATGCCGCGCAGTACGATGGCGATGTGATCGAGCCGTTCAACAAAGCCCTGGCCGACAGCGCCCCGCGCAAGCTGATCGTGGTGCATCTGCTCGGCACCCATATGAGCTACCAGTACCGGTATCCGCCGACCTTCAACAAGTTCACCGACCGCCAAGGCGTACCGGCGGGCGTGCGTGATGATCAGGTCCCGACCTACAACAGCTACGATAACGCGGTGCTGTACAACGACTTCGTCGTGTCCAGCCTGATCAAGGACTACGCCAAGACCGACCCCAACGGCTTCCTGCTGTACCTGTCTGACCATGGTGAAGACGTGTTCGACTCCGCCGGCCACGACACACTGGGCCGTAACGAAGGCAAGCCGACCGCGCCGATGTACACCATCCCCTTCATGGCCTGGGCCTCGCCCAAGTGGCGCGAAAGCCATGACTGGAACTTTGCCGGCGACCTGTCGCGTCCCTACAGCAGCTCGCATCTGATTCACACCTGGGCAGACCTGGCAGGCTTGAGTTTTGATGAGCTGGACCACAGCAAGAGCCTGGTCAGCGCGGACTTCAAGGCTCGCCCACTGTTGATCGGCGACCCCTATCAAACCCCACGCAAGGCCCTGATCGACTTCAGCCTGATGCAACCCAAGGCACCGGCGGCCGCAGTCGTGCAGAAATAACCGAAACCCATCAGAAGCCCGCTTTTACAGGGGCTTGATCCAGAACTCCATAGGCCCGTGGGCCGGGTCGAACATGCCGGCGGCAAAGCCGAACTTGGCATAGCTGGCCTGGGCCACGGCATTGCCCTCCAGCACTTCAAGGGTAATCTTGCAGCAACCACGCTGGCGGGCGATGTCCTCAACCTTCTGCAACATCTTCTGGCTCAACCCGAGACCGCGAAAATCCTTCATGACCGCCACGTCGTGGATATTCACCAGCGGCCGGCAGGCAAAGGTTGAAAAACCTTCGAAACAATTGACCAGCCCCGCCGGTTCGCCGTTGACGAAAGCCAACACGCTGAAGGCATGAGGGCGCTTGGCCAGTTCCTCGGGCAGGTGCAGCAGCACCTCGGCCGGCAAGGGATGCCCCCCGCCCATCGGGTCCTGCGCATAGCCATTGAGCACATGACAGATCGCTTCTGCGTGGACCGGGTTGGTGTAGCTGGCTTGCAGTACAAGGATGTCCTTGGCTTCTTCCATGACCTTCCATCTCACTTCGTTAGTGCCGCTGGCTCGAAGCCGTCGGCGGGATACAGGTCAGGCTTGCTGACCAAAACGTTGCATTTGCATTTCCTGGAGGCGGCTGAGGGTACGGCGAAACGGGAATTGCAGATAGCCCTCGGTATACAACTCATCCATCGGCACCTGGGCCGAAAGGCACAACGGCACCTTGCGGTCATAACATTCGTCGACCAGGGCGATGAAGCGCCGTACGCCATCGTCATGGATCGACAACTGCGGCAATTCGCGATCACCGGCCTCGACCCTTTCGACGCCGTCTTCGGTGCCACGGGCAATGCGCCCTTCGCGCTGCTCGGCGCTCAGGCACGGCACGTCACTGAGCAGGATGACGCTGAAACGGTCGCACAGCGCCATGAAATCCAGCGCCGAGAACGGTTGCTCGCACAGGTCGGAGTAACGGCTCCAGAGCACGCTGTCGCTGGCCTGGACCGGTTCAAGCAGGCGATGACCGACCTCGATCGGCGTACTGCTCGACGCTTGCCCGCAGGTCAACTGGTTGAAGACGTCACCCAGCGGATCAGGTTGCCCGGAATCGCGCAGCCAATAACGCTGCTGTAATTGGCCTGGGTGCTGACGATGGTCTTGCCAGCCGTTCACCGGCACGACCTGCATATATCGATTGATCGCGGTGATCGTCGGCAGGAAACGCTCACGGTTGTGGCCGTTGGCATAGAGCTCCTCCGGCGGCAGGTTGGAGGTACTGACCATGACCATCCCCAACTCGAACATCACCTGGAACAGGCGTCCGAGGATAATTGCATCGCCGATGTCGTTGACGAACAGTTCGTCGAAACACAGTACCCGTACTTCGGCGCTCAACTCCCGAGCCAGGGCCTGCAAAGGATCCGGCGTTCCGGTGAGCTGGAACGAACGCTGATGCACCCACGCCATGAAATGGTGGAAGTGCTGTCGACGGGCCGGCACCTTGAGGCTTTCATAAAAGCGGTCCATCAGCCAGGTCTTGCCACGTCCCACCGGGCCCCAGAGATAAACGCCCTTGATCGCCTTGCGACCTTCGTGCAACGCCTTGTGGCATTGCTCCAGTGTCATGATGGCCAGTTCCTGGGCCTCGTCCTGGACGAAGCCGTGGTGTTCGATGGCATGCTGCCAGGCACTCAAGGGGGAGTCGAAAGTCATACGGCCCGGGTCCGGAATACGAAGGTGGGGAGTATGCCATGCGAAACGCTCAGAAGAACTGTGCAGGCTGTGGCGAGGGGATTTATCCCCGCTCGGCTGCGAAGCAGACGCCAGGCCTCAAACCATATGAGCCTGCTTCGCAGTCCAGCGGGGATAAATCCCCTCGCCACAATAGTGTTTACATAACAGGGTGCAGACTGCTAAATCGAGATATCCAACCGGCTGATCTTGCCCTGCTCATCGAGCCGGAAGGTGTAGCGCAACTCCAGCGGGCTGCCGGGGAATGTCCCGGAGATCAGGTTCTGCACCAACACCTTGCCAGTGCGTTGCTGCACATTGAGGACTTCCACACGCGGCTGGAAGCGCCGGGCAGTGTCTTCCATCCATTGAGCGATGGCCTGGGTGCCAACACGGTGCTGGCCTTCATCGAATACGTTGGCATCCTCGGCGAAGAATCGCGTCACCGCCGAGCTGTCACGGGCATTGGCAGCCGCAATGTAGCCGGCGATGGCCGGGGCCAGGGAAGAGACGGGATTGGACATGGTACGGCTCCTTGTTTTATCGATCTGGCACCATGCTAGAACAGCGTTGTGTCAGTTTTTGTCAGGAGTGAACCGTCCGCTTTCGTCCAGCTTCATCAGCGCGAACCAGTCGCGCAGCAAGTCGCTGCGGCGGCCCGGATAGCGCTCGCCCTGCTCGGTGGCAGAGGCAATCCGGTCAGTGCGAAAAGTCCGATAGGCACCGCGCAATTCGCACCAGGCCACCACCACCCGCGCCTCATTGAAAAAGCCCAGGGCCAGCGGCCAGATCAAGCGTTGGCTCGGGGTCTTGTTGACGTCGGCGTAATCGATGTGCAGCTTGGCCTGGGCGCGAATGGCCTGGCGGTACACATTCAGTTCCACCGTGTTCTGCGGATAGCCATAACCCGGTGGGCCGGGCAGCACCGTGGGGTTGCGCAAAGCGTCTCGCACATCGGGGGCCAGCACTGCAGCGACCTTCGCCAGGGCGTCGGCGGCTGCCTTGCCCAACACCTCGTCGGCGCGCTGATCGACGTAGCGCAAGCCCAGCACAATGGCCTCGATTTCATCGGCGGTGAACATCAGTGGCGGCAGGAACAGGCCGCTGCGCAAGACATAACCGATGCCCGCTTCGCCCTGGATCGGCGCACCAAGGGCGGTGAGTTCGGCGATATCGCGGTACAAGGTGCGCTCGGAAACGTTCAGTTCTCCCGCCAATGTCGCAGCGGTGACCGGGCAACGCTTGCCCCGCAAGACTTGCAGCAAAGTGAGCAACCGAGAGGTACGCGACACGATGGACTATCCGGAAGAAAAAAGTTGACGAAGATTAGCAGAGGCTGGTGTCAGAAACTGTCAGGAGCCATACGCCGACGCTCGCCCGGCAACCTAGCGGAACCGGACATTGTGGCGAGGGGATTTATCCCCGCTGGGGCGCGAAGCGGCCCCTGGAAGAGATGATTTAACCCAATCCGACTGTTTTGGGATTCAGGTTTTTGGGACTGCTTCGCAGTCCAGCGGGGATAAATCCCCTCGCCACAAGGTTCGTTGGTTGCCATGGGGCACCTGTGGAGTATCGTGCTCAATCGCTTCCGTTTTTTCATTCGTTGAGAGTCAATCCATGCGCAGAATCCTCGGTTTTTCCGTTTTCCTGATACTGCTCAGCCTGAGTGCCTGCGCCCTCTTCCCGCACCGTGACCCGCTGAACATCAACGTGGTCGGCATCGAACCCTTGCCCAACCAGGGCCTGGAGGTGCGTTTCGCCGTGAAACTGCGCGTGCAGAACCCCAACGAAACCGCGATCGACTACAACGGCGTGGCGCTGGACCTGGAGGTCAACGACCGTACGCTGGCAACGGGGGTCAGTGACCAGAGCGGTTCGATCCCGCGCTTTTCCGAGGCGATCCTCAGTGTCCCGGTGAGCATTTCGGCGTTTTCGGTGTTGCGCCAGACCTTGGGCCTGAGCCAGACCCAACGCCTGGACAACCTGCCCTATGTGCTCAAGGGCAAGCTCGCCGGCGGCGTATTCGGCACCCTGCGCTTCGTTGACCGCGGAACCCTCGACCTGCCGGGCTCCGCCGCCAACTGGTGAATCACGCCGTGAAACGCACCCCGGGCTTGGCGCGCTCGTCCACCACCAACTCGAACACATCTGGCCTGGCGTAATGGCCCACCACGTCATAGTCGTAACGCGCCCGCACCAGCTCATCGGTGTCGATTTCGGCAATCAGTAGCCCTGCCGTGTCCTTCAGCGGCCCCGCGAGTACGTCGCCCATGGGGCCGACAATCACGCTGCCTCCGGCAATCAGCGGTCGCTCGGCCGGCCAGTGCGCAACCTCGATACCCAGGGCCTGCGGCGAGGCCTGGACCTGACAGGCACTGACCACAAAACAGCGGCCTTCGTGGGCGATATGGCGCATGGTCACCTGCCACATCTCCCGCTCATCCACCGTCGGCGCACACCAGACTTCCACCCCTTTGGCGTACATCGCGGTGCGCAGCAGCGGCATCATGTTTTCCCAACACACCGCCGCGCCGACCCGACCGACCTGGCTGTCGATCACCGGCAAGGTCGAGCCGTCACCCTTGCCCCAGATCAGCCGCTCGGTGCCGGTGGGCATCAACTTGCGGTGCCGGGCCACCAGGCCCACATCAGGTTCGAAATACAGCGCGGTGCAATACAAGGTGCTGCCGACACGCTCGATGACGCCCAGCACCAGGCTCGCCCCCGTACGCGCCGATAGCCCGGCCAGCGCTTCGGTTTCAACGCCGGGCACGTCAATGGCATTGGCAAAATAGCGGGCAAACGCCTCGCGCCCCTCCGGCAACCGGTAACCCAGTCGAGTCCCGAACGCTTCGCCCTTGGGATAGCCACCCAGCAGCGCTTCAGGCATCACCACCAGGCGCGCGCCAGCCTCGCGAATGGCTTCTTCGTAGGAAAGGATCTGTGCCAGGGTCTCGCCCTTGCCGCCAGGCAACGAGCCGATCTGCAGGGCAGCCACAATGGATTTTGGCATGGTTTTTCAACTCCTCGATCATCAGGTGTTGCCGATTCTCAAGCAGCGGCCGATCATGAATAAAGCCCCGAATACTGCTAAATGATATGAGTCTTATGAATATCGTCGACATCGACCTCAATCTGCTCAAGACCTTTGAAGCCCTGCATGACGAATCCAGCGCCAGCCGCGCCGCCGTACGCCTGGGCGTGACCCAGTCGGCCATCAGCGCAGCGCTGCGCAGGCTTCGCGGTTTGTATGACGATCAATTATTCGTGCGCACCGGCCGGGGCCTGGCGCCGACGCTGCGGGCCAACCAGCTCAAGCCGGTGATCAGCGAAGCACTGGATAAATGCCGCCAGAGCCTGGCGATGGTCGACCCGGATGCCAGCCATTACGAAGGTCGCTCGGTCATCGTCGGCCTGTCGGACGATTTCGAGATTGCCCATGGGCGACGCTTGATCGAAGAGGTGGCCGACCGAGCGCCGGGCCTGCGCTTGATTTTCCGCCAGACCCACAGCCAGATCGTTGGCCGGGCCCTGATGGAGCGCGACCTTGACCTGGCGATCACGGCGGGCGGTTTCGCCCAGCGGTTGCTCAGCCGCCAGGTGTTGGGCGAAGGCGATTACGCCTGCCTCCTGGACCCGGCGAGCCTGGCGCAGGGCCAACAATCCCTCAGCCTGGAGGCGTTCGTGGTCCGTGAACATCTGCTGGTGTCTTCAGGTGGTTTCATCGGTATCACCGACGAAGGGCTGGCCGGGCTTGGCCTGAGCCGGCGAGTCTGCGCCTCGACCACCCACTTTGCCGCGTTGCCGTTCCTGCTCAAGGGCAGCCAGGCCGTGGCGACGATTCCGGCCCATGCCGCCCGGGCCATCGCCGACCTCAGCGGCCTGGCCTTGCTGCCCTGCCCCCTGGCCTTGCCCCGCTACCCCATCGAACTGGGCTGGCGGACCCACACGCAAATGGAGCCGACAATGCTCAAGGTTCGCGAGGCCATTACGGCAACATTCACCTAAGGCTTACTTGTTGGCAGCCATCAGTCGATTGACTTCACTGCGTACCATGTTGGCGTACTCCGGCGGCGACATGCCGTCCAGTTCGGCACGCACCCACTCGGCCCACTTGCCCTTGCGTTTGGAGCGCTCGCCGAACAAGCGGGCAGCATCGCCCTTGGCTTTGCCCAGGTTGTTTTGCCACAGTTCAAAAAGTCGGGATTTTTCGTCTTCCAGCGCGGCGCGCTCGGCCAGGGGCTTGTCAGCCAGATTGAAGCTCATGGGAATTACCTGTTGCGTAAATAGGCGCCATCTTACACCTTGCAGGGAAACGTCTTAACCACGATTTGTGATGGGCTGCGCCGACAAGGCCAAACGTTGCAACTTTTGCACAAGCGCAGCACTCCATTGATCAATGCCATCATCAGCAAGGAGTACTTCAATGGCCCGTAAAAGCACCGTGCAAGCGAATGGAGAGCAAATCAAGGATCAAGCCTTCAGCGAACTGAAGGCATTGATCGAAGAATCGGAGAAGCTGCTCAAAAGCAGTGCCTCGCTGGTAGGCGAAGATGCTGAAAACCTGCGCGGCCAGATCTCCCAGAAACTGCAACAAGCGCTTGATTCGGTTGCCAGCGCACGGGAGCGCACCCGCCCCATGGTCGACGCCACTGAAGTCTATATTGGCGGCCACCCCTGGCAGACCGTGGCGATTTCCGCCGGTTTCGGGCTGGTGGTGGGTTTGTTGCTAGGACGGCGTTAACCATCACAAACCAGCCCCCGAACCTCATGGACGAGCCAGCTTGCTCGCGATGACGGTGTGTCAGGCAACCTCTCTGCTGCTAAGCCACCACTATCGCGAGCGCTCCCACAGGAGTTTGTGGATGAGTCTGCCATTCATCCACATCCACAAGGTCTCGCTTTAAGCCACAGGTCCCGCCCGCAAAATCGACGCATCCTCCCCGCGATACAACGCCTCCACCTTCCCCGCCCGCCACTGCAACACCGCCCGTTGGTTGATCGAGCCCTTGTCAGTGATTTCACCGCGGTCGATGGACGCCGGTTCATCGAGCAAGGCGATCCACTCCACGCGACTGGCGTTGCCGCTGGCTTCACGGTTCAGGCGTCGCAGCCAGTCGGCGAACCATTGGCGCACCGTCGGGCTGGCAAGAACCTGGGCGTCACTGGCGTCCCCGCCCAGGCCTGACAAGCGCCGGCATTCAGCAAGCCGTGGGAACACCAGCGCCCCCAGGCACTCGCGATCCGGTGCGGTAATCACCAGGTCCTGGACGTAGGGCGTGCCCTCCAGCACCGCCCGATTGCGCAACGGCCCGACACTGACGAACACACCGGAAGACAATTTGAAATCCTCGGCGATCCGCCCATCGAACATCAGCCCCAGTTGCGGATTGCTGGCGTCGGCCAGCTTGATCGCATCCCCCGAACAGTAGAAACCATCCTCGTCGAATACCTCGGCAGTTTGCTGCGGCGAGCGCCAGTAGCCGGGCATGATGTGCGGCCCGCGAAAACGCCCTTCGAACTTGCCGTCCACCGGCACCAGGCGCACCTCGCAGCCAGGCGCTGGAAGGCCGATGTAGCCCGCCATGGACAACGGCCCGGTGGTGAAGGTGCAGGACGGCGCCGCCTCGGTCATGCCCAGACCGGCCATCATGCGGATACGTTCGCCGCAATGCTGTTCGGCGACCTTGTCGAGCCGGTCCCAGGTGCTTTGGGACAAGCCCGCCGCCGCAAAGAAGAACAAGCTGATGCGTTTGAAGAATCGCTCGCGCAACTCATCGTCCTGCTCCAGGGCGTTGACCAGTTCCTCCCAGCCCTTGGGCACGGTCAGGTAGGCGGTAGGCGAGATTTCCTTGAGGTTGCGCAGGGTTTCGGCGAAGCCCTGGGCGGTGGGTTTGCCGTCGTCCAGGTAGAACGTGCCGCCGTTGTACAACACGATGCCGACGTTGTGGCTGCCACCGAACGTGTGGTTCCACGGCAACCAGTCCACCAGCACCGGCGGCGCCTCGCCGAACACCGGAAAAGTCTGCAGCAGCATCTGCTGATTGGCGCAAAGCATACGCTGGGTGGTGATCACCGCCTTGGGCAGCTTGGTGGAGCCTGAGGTAAACAGGAACTTGGCGATGCTGTCCGGGCCGGTGGCAGCGAACGCCTGCTCGGCCTCGGCGCCGCCGGGTTGGACCAGCAGGCTGGCGAAGCTTGTCCTCGATCGGCCGGCTATCTCGCCACGCACGGTGATCAAGGGCACGTCCGCCGGCAATACGGCAGTGATCGCGCGCTCGAACGGTGCGGCTTCACTGACGAACACCAGCCCCGGCTGCAACAGATCGCAGACATGACGCAGCTTGGCGAAATCCTGGGACAGCAATGAATAGGCCGGCGAAACCGGGCAATAGGGAATACCGGCGTACATCGCGCCGAGGGCCATTTGCAGGTGCTCGATGTCGTTGCCAGAGAGCAGCGCCAAGGGTTTTTCCGCCGATAAACCGTAACCGAGCAGGCTTTGGGCGATGGCTCGGACACTGTCGAGCATTTGGGCATAACTGACTCGACGCCAGTCACCGCCGGCTTCACGGGCGGCGATAAACGTCTGCTCCGGGCGCACCTTGGCCCAGTGCACCAGGCGCTCGAGCAACCGCGCCGGCAGCGGGGCCAGGGGCTCCAGGGAGCGCATGTGCAAGATGCCACGCTCTTCCCGGACTTCCACGGCAGGATGACCAATCGATACCTGGCGATACCGCCCGGCCTCGGGTCGGGAGGACGATCTGGACTCGGAACTCACGTACATTTCCTCCACCAAGGCACACTCGGGTCGCGATGCGAGCGGAGCGTGGCAGCACCAGGCTGCGGCCTTGTCATTATTATTCTGGCCTGCATCGGGGCGACGGCGTTCAAGGCTCGACCGCCCGCGATGCGACGGGTTTCAGATCGGGTAATGCCGGGGACCGTTCTGCAAAGTCACCCAACGCAGCTGGGTGAAATGCTCGATGGACGCCTTGCCGCCAAAGCTGCCGTAACCGCTGGACTTGACCCCACCGAAGGGCATCTGCGCCTCGTCGTGTACGGTCGGCCCGTTGATGTGGCAAATCCCCGACTCCACCCGCTGGGCCAAGGCCAGCGCACGGGTGGTATCGCGGCTGAAAATGGCTGCCGACAGGCCGAACTCGGAATCGTTGGCCAGGCGCAGCAGCTCTTCATCGCCGTCACCGCGCAACAACACGGCCACCGGCCCGAAGGACTCTTCGCGGTACAGGCGCATCTGAGGGGTGATGCCATCGAGCAACGTCGGCTGCAGGATGCTGCCTTCCAACTGCCCTCCCGTGACCAGCGTTGCGCCTTTGGCCAGGGCATCGTCGATCAGCCCCTTGATGCGCTGGCCGGCACTGACGTCAACCAACGAGCCCAGCACCGAATCGCCTGCCGCCGGATCACCAGCGCGCAGGGTGGCGAGCTTGGCGGCCAAGCGGGCAATGAACTCATCCGCCACACGGGCATCGACGATCAGCCGCTCGGTGGACATGCAGATCTGGCCCTGGTTGAAGTAAGCGCCGAAGGCCGCCGCTTGCACCGCGGCGTCCAGGTCGGCGTCGTCCAGCACCAGCAGCGGCGCCTTGCCACCCAGTTCCAGCAAGGCCGGCTTGAGGTGGCGCGCCGACAGTTCGCCGACGATGCGTCCGACATGGGTCGAACCGGTGAAATTGACCCGGCGCACCGCCGGGTTGGCAATCAATCGCTCGACAATGGCCGGCGCATCCGCCGGTGCGTTACAGATTACGTTGACCACGCCGTCACCCAGCCCTGCGTCCTGCAACACCTGGCCGATCAGCCGGTGCACTGCCGGGCTTATTTCAGAAGCCTTGAGCACCACGGTGTTACCGCAAGCCAGGGGCATGGCGATGGCGCGGGTGGCGAGAATCACCGGAGCGTTCCAAGGGGCGATGCCCAGCACCACGCCGCAAGGCTGACGCAGGGCCATGGCGAAACTGCCAGGCACGTCCGAAGGAATGATTTCGCCATTGATCTGGGTGGTCATGGAAGCGGCTTCGCGCAGCATGTTCGCCGCCAGGTGCACGTTGAAACCGTACCAATTGGCCATGGCACCGGTCTCGCCGGCAGCAGCGACGAATTCACTGCTGCGGGCCTGCAACTGCTCGGCCGCACGCAACAGCCGCGTCCGGCGTTCGTTAGGCGCCAATGCGGCCCAGGCGGGAAACGCCGCTTGGGCAGCAGCTACCGCGGCGTCGGCATCTTCCAGAGTGGCGGCGGCCACGCGGGACACCACCTCACCCGTCACCGGGTTGCAGCGTTCGAAGGTCCGGCCGTCACGGGCAGGGCACGACTGGCCGCCAATCAACAGGGGCACGTCCAGCATGGTGATTCCTCTTTATTGTCTTTATCGGGAATACATCGCAGCGGTGTAACAGTAGCGCCAGGGCGGCGCAGCGAACAGCGGGATGCGGCCCGCCATTCGCCGGTCGACTCAGCGCTTATAGGTTTGCAAGCCAGGCTTGATGCTCTTGTCGTCCAGGAACTGCTTCATGCCCTGCTCGCGGCCACCTTCGGTGTCGAGCAGGCGCGACTGATCGAGCTTGGCGTACAGGTAATCCTCGTTCTGCTCCCAGGTCAGTTCGCGGCAGCGCTTGAAACCATGCTTGGCGGCCCGCAGCACCACCGGGTTTTTCTCCAGCAGGTTGCGCGCCAGCGCCACGGTGACTTCACGCAGTTGCGCCAGGGGCACGCTTTCGTTGACCAGGCCCATTTCGGCGGCTTTTTGCCCGCCGAAGGTCTTGCCGGTCATGATGTAGTACAGCGATTGGCGATGGCCCACGGTATCGGCCATGGCCTTGCTGACGAGGTTGCCCGGCGGGATGCCCCAGTTGATTTCCGAGAGACCGAAGGTCGCTTCGTCGGCGCAGATCGCCAGGTCACACGCCACCAGCGGACTGAAACCGCCACCAAAGCACCAGCCGTTGACCATGGCAATGGTTGGCTTGGCGTACATGCGCAGCAGCTTCCACTGCCATTGCGACGCTTCGCGACGGATTTTTTCCTGGAGGATTTCCGGCCCGGCATCCACTTCGCGGAAATATTCCTTGAGGTCCATGCCAGCGGTCCAGGCGTCACCGGCCCCGGTCAGCACCAATACGCCAGCGGCCGGATCCTGCTCCAAGGTCTCGAGCACGTCGATCATCTCGCGGTTGAGGGTCGGGCTCATCGCGTTGCGTTTTTCCGGGCGATTGAGGGTGACCCAGGCGATGCCTTCCTCGATATCGACCTTGACCGTTTTCCAGCGACCTTCGTAATTGCTCATGATGCGTGCTCTCTTGTTCTTGGCTGAAGATGATCAAAAACTAAACCGGAAATTTAGTTATGTCAATTAACTATTAATCTGTTTATCTGTCTTTTCTCGGGCCTGGATCGAAGGTTACAAATCTCGAATCTGTGCAAGCCCATAGCCAGGGCGCCGCAACCCCGGCAAACTGGATAGCCTTGTTAACCACTTACCTTGAGGAAGTTCACTTCGATGGCCAAGTCTTCCAAGCTTGCCGAACCCGCCGAACCCGCCGAGCCCCTGGCCGCCGGTACCGACGCGCAAGCGCCGCTGGACTCCGCGCTGGATGACCTGATCGGTTACGCCCTGCGCCGCGCCCAGTTGAAACTGTTCCAGAACCTGATTGGCCGGCTCGCGGTCCACGATCTGCGCCCTGCCCAGTTCTCGGCCCTGGCAATCATCGACCAGAATCCCGGCCTGATGCAGGCTGACCTGGCCAAGGCCCTGACGATCGAGCCACCGCAAGTGGTGCCGCTGCTGAACAAGTTGGAAAGCCGGGCCCTGGCCGTGCGCGTGCGGTGCAAGCCGGATAAACGCTCCTACGGGATTTTCCTGAGCAAGACCGGGGAAACGTTGCTCAAGGAACTCAAGCAAATCGCCGTCCAGAGTGACCTTGATTCCACGGCGACCCTTTCAGGGGCTGAGCGTGAAGAGTTGCTGCGGTTGTTGAAGAAGGTTTACCAACAGTAAGGCCAACGCTCCCCCTGTGGTGAGGGGATTTATCCCCGCTGGGCTGCATAGCAGCCCTACTCCAGACACCTCGATCAATATGAAATACCGAGGTAGCCGTTTGGGGGACTGCTGCGCAGTCCAACGGGGATAAATCCCCTCGCCACAAGAGCCATTATGTCCCCGCTCCGAACAGAGCTCCCTTCGCCCAGCAATGCATCACCAGATCGGCACGCTGTACGTCACCAGGAACCGGGTCTGGTTCTCGTCGCGAAACGCCGCCGTACCCGGGAAGTTGTTGCGATAGATCGATTTGCGTGCCAGCAGCCCGACGTTTTTCAGCGGGCCGCCCTGGATCACGTACCCCAGCTCCATCTGGAACTCGCGCTCCTTGCGATCCTCGGCATTGAGGGCCGCCAGCTCGATGTGATCACCTCGCACATAACGCAGTCGACTGCGCAGGCCCGGCACGCCCACGGCGGCGAAGTCGTAGTCATGGATCGCCTGCCAGGTACGTTCCTTGGCATTGAGGAAATCCGAGCTCATGGTCATTTCGCTCAAGCCCATCAGCTCGGTGCCGGACACATAAGGCGTGGCCGTATCACCACTGGAATGCATGTAGCCCAGGCTCACGCGATGGCCGCCCAGGCGATAGCCGACCAGCGCCGAAACGTTGCGGTTATCCACTTTGCCTGCCTTGGCCGCGCCGTCTTCGTCGCTGAAAAAACTGCGCAGGTCAGTGGTCAGGACGCCATCGCCCAAGGACAGGTTATGCAATAACGCCAGGGTGTTCTGCTGATACAAATCCGCCACTTCGGCGTGGTAAGCCCGCAGGCTGAGGTCTTTGTTGACCTGGTAGTCGCCGCCCCCATAAGCCATATGGGAAGAAGTCGCCGCACCGTTGAAACGACGGTTGGGCGAGGCGATGCTCATCGGTTGGTAGTCGGTGGAATCGCGCCGGGCGATGCGATCGATATAACCGGTGTTCAACGTCAAGCCGTCGATGTCCTTGGAACTGAGGGTCGTCCCGCGAAAAGTCTGCGGCAGCAGCCGCGATGGGCTGGCAAAGGCAAACGGCAGGAAGATCGACACATCGCCGGTCTTCACCGTGGTTTGCGCGAAACGCAGCTTGCCGGTCACGCCCAGGCGCGAATACTCATCCGCCGCGCGCTTGTCGCTGCTCGATACCGGCAACAGTTCGGTACCACTTCGGTCAGGCGACGAGTCGAGCTTGATGCCCAGCAATCCCCTCACATCGAGACCGAACCCAACCGTCCCTGGGGTAAACCCCGACTCGACGTTCATGAACACACCTTGAGCCCACTCCCTGGCCGCGGTCTTGGCGCCGTCGTCCTTGTAGTCGCGGTCCATGTAGTAATTGCGCAGGGTCAGGGTGCCGTGGCTGTCGTCGATGAAGCCCTCCGCCCGCAAGGCAGGAGAACCCAGGCTCAGCCCGAGGCAGGCCAGCAGACTGGCGAGCGAGAAAACAGGGCGCGCCATCGAGGCGTCCCGGGCAAGGTTTGGCATGTTCGATATCCACTTATTGTTGTTGTTTTGATCGGCCCTGCCTTGGTGATAGGGGCCGTGGGAACCAAGAATGGAAACCGCGAGGGCCCTTCGTCAATCAATACTGACCGATAATCGAACATTAATATCATTAACTAATTTACCAACTGACTTGAATATTCGTACCAAGCCCATGATTTTCATAATGATCTGGCCCGTTTATGACTCCTCCTTGGCATCCTTCATTTTTTAGTTAGCTTTGTTAATCTTAAATACGCCTGCCGGTTATCCTCCGAGCCGGTGTCCCTCACAAAAACAATAAGAGGATTTGCCATGAACCGTCCGGCGCATCGCGTGACGCTGACTATCGCCTTGTGTTTCATCGTCGCGTTGATCGAGGGTTTCGACCTTCAGTCAGCCGGTACCGCAGCCGCAGGGCTGCGACAGACGTTTGCCCTCAACCCGAAAATGATGGGTTGGGTATTCAGCGCCGGAATCGTCGGGCTGTTGCCAGGTGCGTTCTTTGGCGGCTGGATCGCTGATCGCATCGGTCGCAAGAAAATTCTCATCGCCGCTGTCTTGCTGTTCGGCGTGTTTTCCCTCAGCACCGCTTATGTCGAACACTTCTCCAGCCTCTTGCTGGTGCGCTTCATGACCGGCCTGGGCTTGGGCGCCGCCCTGCCCAACCTCATCGCCCTGTGCGCCGAAGCCGTGGGCGAGCAACGCCGGGGCACGGCCATCAGCGTGATGTATGCCGGCGTTCCGTTGGGTGGTGCGTTGGCGGCAGTGGTCGCCATGTTGTTTGGCGAACACTGGCAGATGACGTTTTTCATCGGCGGGTTGGCGCCCCTGTTGGTGGTCCCGCTGATGCTCTTGTGGCTCCCCGAATCCAGCGCCTTTCGCCAGGCGCTGGATGGCGGCACAGCGCGCGGCTCCACCACCCAGGCGCTGTTTGGTGAAGGTCGCGGCCGTACCACCTTGGCGCTGTGGCTAAGTTATTTCTTCACCCTGACGGTGATGTACATGTTGCTCAACTGGCTGCCGTCGTTGCTGCTGGAACAGGGCTTCAGCAAACCCCAGGCCGGCCTGGTGCAAATGCTGTTCAACATCGGCGGAGCGCTGGGTTCGTTGCTCGGAGGCCTGTTGCTGGACCGTTGCAATGGCATCAAGGTGGTGCTGTTCGTCTATGCCGGACTGCTGAGCGCCCTGGCCGGGGTCGGGTTTTCGGTCGGTATCGTGCCGATGGCCATCGCCGGGTTCGCCGCTGGGTTGTTTGTCATGGCTGCGCAATTGGTCCTCTATGCCTTGGCACCGCCCTCCTACCCTACCTCCGTACGTGCGACGGGGGTTGGTGCAGCGGTGGCCATCGGACGCCTGGGGTCGGTGGCCGGGCCGCTGGCTGCCGGACAGATCCTGGCGGCAGGGGGTGGGACCACGGCCGTATTGCTGGCGACGTCTCCTGGGTTGGTGGTTGCGACGCTGGCGGTTCTTAGTGTGATTCGTTATTCGACCGGGCCGCGATTGGGTGCTTCTGAACCGGTCGCTGGGAACTCCTGACTAGGTGTGTATATCCGTTATTTAGGTAACGGCGGCTTAGGGTTCCGCCCTTACGGCGGCTCACTTTTGGAAGAGCGCCAAAAGTAAGCAAAAACGCTTTGCCCCACCACTCGGCACCTCGCCTAGGCTCGGTGTGCCCTCACTCCGGCATTGCTCCGTGGGCCGCAGCGAAGGGCCATCCATGGCCCAGCGCGGCTAACCCGGCATCCATGCCGGGTTGCCCACTGCGCAATGCCTGCGTTCGGCCATCGTGGTTAACGGGGCGCCGAGATCAACGTCCACCGCGAGGCGGCCTGACAGCCGACCTGGCTCTTGGTAGGACCGCGTTTCCCCTGTGGGAGCGAGCTTGCTCGCGATGACATCGGCACAGCCAACATCACCACAAACAGACCCACCGCTATCGCGAGCAAGCTCACTCCCACAAGGGATTGTGGGAGTGAGGCCCTGACATTGATCGGCCTAGACCTTGAACCGCGCCACCGTCTCATGCAGTGACCCGGCCATCTGCGCCAGGTCCTGGCCCGCCGTATCGGTGTGCCGCGCGCCCAGCATGACCTGTTCGGACAGGTTGCGAATGTCCACCAGGTTACGATCCACCTCTCGCGCCACCAGCGCCTGCTGTTCCGTGGCGCTGGCGATCATCAGGTTGCGCTCGTTGATCTGCGAGATCGAATGGGCGATTTCATCCAGGGCCTCGCCGGAGCGCTGGGCCACTAGCAGCGTGGCTTGCACCAGTTCGCTGTTGTTCTGCATGGAGCTCACCGCATGCCCGCTGTCCAGGCGGATATTACCGATCATGCCCTCGATTTCCCGAGTCGAATCCTGGGTCCGATGAGCCAACGCCCGGACTTCATCGGCCACCACCGCAAAACCACGTCCGGCATCACCGGCGCGGGCGGCTTCGATGGCGGCGTTCAGTGCCAGGAGATTGGTCTGCTCGGCAATGCTGCGGATCACATCCAGCACCGAACTGATGTCCTGTACCCGCCCGGCCAATTGCTGGATTCGGCCGGAACTGTCCGTCACACCTTCGGCCAGCGCGGTAATGGAAGCCACCGTTTCCTGGACCTGTTCACGACCACGCTGGGCCGTTTGCTCGGACACCCGCGAGGCTTCGCTGGTGCTCACCGCATTGCGCGCCACTTCGTCCACCGCGGCGGTCATCTGGTTCACGGCCGCGGCAGCCTGTTCGATTTCATGTCCCTGCAACTGCAAGGTACTGCTGGTCTGGCTGCTCACCGCGCTCAGTTCTTCGGAGGAACTGGCCACCCGATCCACCGAGGCCGCAATGTGCCGGACCATGCTGTTGAGACTCTGCTGCATGTCGTGCATGTTGCTCATCACGCTGTCATTGGCACCGACACCCACGGGGACGCGGATCGTCAGGTCGCCCTGGGCGATGAGGTTAAGCACCCGCGCCGCGTCATTGGGTTCACCTCCCAGGGGACGGGTCACGCTGCGGGTCACCAGGACCGCCACGGTCGTCACCAGGGCCAGGCAAGCCAGCACCAACGCCAGCATGTTGCGCCGCGCATCGTTGTAACGTGCCTGGGCCAAGTGCTCACGTTCGACAAAGACCTTGCCCTGCATCGCCATCATCCCTTCGAGGCTTTTGTACACCTCAAGCTCCGCCGGAATCACGCCCTGCTTGAGCTGCGTCATCGCCTCGTCCGTCGCGCCCTGGCGGATCAACGCCTGCACCTGGACGAACGCCGCCACGTAGGCCTCGCGACGTTTCTTCAACTCGGCATACGCGGCCTTGCCTTCAGGCTGATCGAACAGCGGCTCCAGCGTGGCGAAGGCCTGGGTAATCCGTTGTCGGGTGGCGTCGATGGATTGCTGGACTTGCGCATTGTTCTTGTCGATCAACAAATCCCGGGTATTCCTGGCGTTATCGCGCACGCCCGTGGCGATCACCATGATCGGGTCGATCTTCGGCCAATCCTGCCTGACGATCTGCTCGGCCTGGTCGCGCAGCATCGCCAGGTCGCTCAAGGCGTAAAGCGCCAAGGCAATCAAGGCCAGTGGCGCGATGGCAAAGCCGATCACGATGCGTTGGGCGGTGGTGAGTCTGGTCATATCAAATGCTCCCTGTTCAACTACCTGCCGGTTGGCAGCGCATTTGAAAACCTAAAAAAGTGTGGCCCGGTCATCTCGGGCCGCTGTCGGTCGTTCATCCCGGCGCTCGCTCAACTGCGTAAGACGAACGAGGGGAACAACTCGCGCATGGCGGCCCACAACTCAGGCTGCAAGGCGTGTGCCGAAACGCTGGAAAGGTGGGGATCGAGCATCCGCGCAGTGCGCACCAGTTGCACCGCGAACCGCGTGACGCCGCGTTCGCTCAAGCGTCGGGCCAGGTTCAGCAACCGCTCGGGGTCGAACAGATGCCAGTGCACCGTTGTGCGACATTCATAGTCCACGCCACTGGACAGCAGGTGGTCGAGGCTGCGCCAGTTGGCGGCGCCGCTGCCTTCGACACGGGTCACGTCCAGGGCATCTTCGGGCAAGGCCTTGACGTCGAAACCGACCCAGTCGGCAAGCCCGACCACTTTGGCGAAGGCCGCCGGCTTGATGCCGGCGCTGTGCAGGCCGATGCGAAAGCCCATCTGCCGCACTTCCTCCATGGCCGGCGCCAGTCCGTCCTGCAAGGTAGGCTCACCGCCACTGAACACCACGGCGTCGAGCAGATCCTGACGACGCTGCAGGAACGCCAACACCCGGCACCAATCCACCTCCTCGCTACCGCGCGGCGAGATCAGTTGCGGGTTATGGCAATAACGACAACGCCAGGCACAGCCCTGGCAAAACAGTACGCACGCCAGTTGGCCCGGATAATCGAGGGTGGTCAGGGGCACCATGCCCCCGACCCGTAGCACTCGACTCATGGACGCCCAGCCGCACGTTCGGTGAAGTGCACCCGCTCGCGATGCTCGGACTGCTTACCTGGATTGAAGGCCGCCACCGGGCGGTGATAACCCATCACTCGGGTCCAGACTTCGCAACGTTGACGCTGTGCTTGTGGAAGGCTTTGCGATGCATTCATGGGTGAAGCTCCTTGCGGTCGATGGATCGGATCAGTGAACGCTGCCTGCCAACTGCTGTTGCAGCAGCAAGGCCTCGTCACATTTCGGGCAAAACTCATGTTCGCCGGCCAAGTAACCGTGCACCGGACAGATGGAAAAGGTCGGCGTGATGGTCAGGTACGGCAGGCGGAAACGGCCCAGGGCCTTGCGCACCAGTTGCTTGCAAGCCTGTGTGGAGGAAATCTGCTCTGCCATGTACAGGTGCAACACGGTACCGCCGGTGTATTTGCATTGCAGTTCGTCTTGCAGCTCCAGGGCTTCGAACGGATCCTCGGTGAAGCCCACCGGCAGTTGCGACGAGTTGGTGTAGTACGGTGCGATCGGGCTGCCGGCCTGCAAGATATCCGGATAGCGCTTGAGGTCTTCCTTGGCGAAGCGGTAGGTGGTGCCCTCGGCGGGCGTGGCTTCGAGGTTGTAGAGGTGGCCGGTCTCTTCCTGGAATCGCAGCAGCGTGGCCCGCACGTGATCCAACAGTTTCAGGGCGAATGCCCGGCCCTGCTCGGTGTGCAGGCCTTGTTGGTCATCGGTGAAATTGCGCAGCATTTCGTGCAGGCCATTCACGCCGATGGTGGAGAAGTGATTGCGCAAGGTGCCCAGGTAGCGCTTGGTGTAAGGATACAAACCGGCATCCATGTGATGCTGGATGACCTTGCGCTTGACCTCCAGGCTCTCCATCGCCAGCTCCATCAGGGTATCGATGCGTTGCAGTAACCCGCTGGTGTCGCCTTTGTACAGATAACCCAGGCGCGCGCAGTTGATCGTCACCACGCCCAGGGACCCGGTCTGCTCCGCCGAACCGAACAGGCCACCGCCGCGCTTGAGCAACTCGCGCACGTCCAGCTGCAAGCGGCAGCACATCGACCGCACCTGATTGGGTTGCATGTCCGAGTTGAGGAAATTCTGGAAATACGGCAAACCGTAACGGGCGGTCATTTCGAACAGCCGGTCGGCGTTCTCGCTGTCCCACGGGAAGTCGTGGGTGATGTTGTAGGTCGGGATCGGGAAGGTGAACACCCGCCCTTTCGCATCGCCGGCCTGCATCACCTCGATGTAGGCGCGGTTGATCAGTTCCATTTCCGCTTGCAGGTCACCGTAGGCGAACGGCATCTCTTCGCCACCGATGATTGGGATCTGTTCACGCAAGTCCTGTGGGCAGACCCAGTCGAACGTCAGGTTGGTGAACGGAGTTTGCGTGCCCCAGCGCGACGGTACGTTGAGGTTGTAGATGAACTCCTGCAACGACTGCCGGACCTCGTCGTAGCTGAGCTGGTCCTTGCGCACATAAGGTGCCAGGTACGTGTCGAACGAGCTGAACGCCTGGGCGCCGGCCCATTCGTTCTGCAGGGTGCCGAGGAAATTCACCATCTGTCCCAGGGCACTGCTCAGGTGCTTGGGCGGCCCGGCCTCGACCCGCCCTGGCACGCCATTGAGGCCTTCGTGCAAGAGGGTGCGCAAGGACCAGCCGGCACAATAGCCGGCGAGCATGTCCAGGTCGTGGATATGCAGGTCAGCCTCGCGGTGCGCCTGGCCGATGGCCTGGCTGTAGACTTCGTCGAGCCAATAGTTGGCAGTGACCTTGCCCGATACGTTGAGGATCAGCCCACCGAGGGAATAGCCCTGGTTGGCATTGGCCTGCACGCGCCAATCTTCGCGGTCCAGGTATTCGTTCATCGAGGTGGCGACTTCCACCAGCGTACGGCGATCCCGACGCAGGCGTCCGTGTTGCTCGCGATAGACGATGTAGGCGCGCATGGAAAGGAAGAACCCGGCGTCCATCAACACCCGCTCGACACGGTCCTGGATCTGCTCGACGTTCAACCGCGTCTGCCCTTCCAACCGCGCCAACACCGCCTCCAGCAACGCCTCGGCCTCGGCTTCGGCGTATTCGCCAGTGGCCTTGCCAGCGGCGATCAGCGCCTGGCGGATCTTGTCCGCATCAAAGGCGACCACACTGCCATCGCGCTTGTGCAAGCGGTTACACCCTACTGAGATCAACGTGCTCTGCATTTTGGCTCCAGACACTACATATAGGCTTTTTGATTCGTACAAACACAATATGCAGTGGAGAGTACGGCCAAACGATCGAGTTGCAATTGATCGATATCAAGAATCTAGGGCAACGCGCCACCCGCTTGGAAGGGAGGGCAACGCGCCTCGTACAATGGGATCGGAGCACGACCGTGAGAACCAGGTCGGCTGGCAGGCCGCCTTCGCGAGCAAGCCCGCTCCCACAGTTGGATCGGAGCACGACAGTGAGAGCCAGGCCGGCTGGCAGGCCGCCTCGCGCTGGCTTTTGATCTGGGGGCCCCGTTAACCACGCTGGCCGAACGCAGGCATTGCGTAGTGGGCACCTCGGCATGGATGCCGAGGTAGCCGCGCTGGGCCATGGATGGCCCTTCGCGGCGGCCCACGGAGCAATGCCGGAGTGAGGGCACACCGAGCCTAGGCGAGGTGCCGAGTGGTGGGGCAAGACCTTTTGGTTACTTTTGGGGCGTTTGCCAAAAGTGACACGCCGTAAGGGCGGGGGTGTACTGAATTTTGTGTAAACGGGGTTGCTGTTAATCCTGCAAAAGCCTGTCTTCGAACTGGATGCTGAACCTGTTTAGAGCCCCCGCCCAGTCCCTGATTGGCATCGTCCACTTCTTGCTGATGTTATTCAGCGCCAGATAAAAGAGCTTCATTACCGCATCATCGGTCGGGAATGAGGCCCTGCTTTTGGTGACCTTGCGCAGACTCATGTTGATCGACTCGATGGCGTTGGTGGTGTAAATCACCCTCCGGATCTCCGGTGGATAATCGAACAGAGGGATGACTCTCGCCCAGTTTTTGCGCCACGACTGGCTGATTAAAGGGTATCGCTCA
>NZ_FPIX01000030.1:0-75831 GCF_900119205.1 Pseudomonas sp. NFACC16-2
ACCGCCTGGTTACCATCGTCGCGACCGCCGGTGGTGCCGCTAAGTTCGGCTTTGGTCCAGGTGGCGCCGCTCAGCAGGCGCAGGCCGTCCAGCGGTTCACCGAACAGGCTCAATTCCACGCCGCGATTGCGCTGCTCGGCATCCACCCGGTAGTAGCCGTCGCCACCGAGCACGCCTTGCGGCTGCTCGATGCGGAACAGGCTGAGGCTGCCGCCGAAGGTGCCCCAGTCGAGCTTGGCGCCCACCTCGGTCTGCTTGGAGCGATAGGGCGCGAACATCTCGCCGTTGTTGAGCGCGGCGGCCGGCGCGGTCGGGCCCTGTTGCAGCGACTCGACGCGGTTGGCATAGAGCGACAGGTACTCGGTGGGCTTGATCACCAGGCCATAGGCCGGCGTGGTGATACTTTCCTGATAGTTGGAGGTGCGGGCACCGCTGGCCGCGCTCCAGGCGTCGGCGCCGATGGATTGGCGGCGCACGCCAAGGGTCAGCAGCACGCGGTCGTCAAGCAAGCCCAGGGTATCGGACACCGCCAGGCTACGGTT
This sequence comes from Pseudomonas sp. NFACC16-2, assembly GCF_900119205.1. Classification (NCBI taxonomy): domain Bacteria; kingdom Pseudomonadati; phylum Pseudomonadota; class Gammaproteobacteria; order Pseudomonadales; family Pseudomonadaceae; genus Pseudomonas; species Pseudomonas sp. NFACC16-2. Next base: position 543 of record NZ_FPIX01000030.1, read on the forward strand.
CTGCACCTTGGCGGTGGTGTCCGGGTCGTGGATATCGCCGGAGACGCTGGTGGCCGGCGGCTCGGCGACGGGCTGGCCCTCGTACAGATTGCCAAAGCCGCGACTGCCCGCCGCGGTGTTCTCGAACGCGTTGCGCTTCTCCTGCCAGATACCGTTGGCGGCCAGGTTGATACGGTGGCTGACCGGCCCGGTGGCGAGTTCGCCGCGCAGCCCGGTGACGGCGCTGAGGGTTTCCTGGTCCAGCGGCGAATAGAGGCGGCCGATACGGGCGTCGCCATTTGCGCCGTAGACGTAGTTGGAGGCGTAGACACCGTTCTCCCGCGTGTATTTGCCGCCTGCGCTCAGGTGCTTGCTCCTCATCCAGAGTCAACAACGCCAGATCCAGATGCGGCAGCAGCCGTTGATGAGTGTCTGCCGCCTGCTGATGGTCAAGGCTGGCTGGGTTGCAGGAATCGCAGCATCCGCAGAGTGCGGTGCCGCAGTCGTTGTTGATGGTGGCTGAGTAAGGGCAATCGGTCACGTTGCGTTGAAAACCCCAGTACAGGCGCACGCCGCGTGCTTGCTTCGCAATGCTTACGCTCGAACGGTGAGTTTCATCAAAGCACCAGCATCCAAAGCGTGCTCGAATGACCACAGGGCATCTATGAGCATCCTGGTATCACAGCCCGAACGGCCATATTCGCCGAGTTCGCATAGTTTGATTTCAAGCTCATTATCGCTCAGTGGAGCCGCCAGGCTACCGTGTGCTACCTCTACCCTACAGACCTTCGTCTGGCCGGATTCAAGGAAAATGCGGATCTGTGCTGACTGCACCGAATAGTCCATGTCATCCAGGAACACGAGCTTGCGGTACAGCGACCGAACCTCTAGGTCAGAGACAGCGGCGTCACTGAATTGAGGGAGCCCTGCCTTACCCGTCGTCAGGGTGACCGCGACTGCATGTTGCGCGCTTACCTGTGATTCACGCCCGGAACGAATGTCTGGACGATCCGTTCGCTCACGCAGCAACGGATGCCCGGTCACCTCGATGCGGGATAAATCATCGATCGACCAATCCCGATCATGATAAAGAGCAATACACGCCTCGATCACTGGATTGAGCACAACGCCGCAAGGATAGGGTTTGTAAGTATTGGCCAGGAGTTCCCAGCGCTGGCCTAAGGAATTGATAACCCCTGTAAAATCCGGGTTATCCCCCATTACCCGTAGAAAACCGCGCTCGCCTTCAATGGGCTGCTCGGGTCCGGAAAACCCTTCCTTGGCCAACAATGCGGACAACAAACCATTACGCGCGGCGTTTCCGACACCGAGGCTTTTCGACATGCTCCCCAAGGTCTCGACCAATCCTGAGGATTGTGCACTTGCATTGCCCAGCGCCCATCCCACGCGTTGTGAGTCCAGTCCAAGCAGTTTAGCCGCTGCCGCTGCGGCGCCGAATACGCCGCACGTCGAGGTGATATGCCAACCACGCTGGTAATGCCCGGGCGAAATGGCCACGCCCAGCCGGCATGCGACTTCCACCCCTAAAATAAAGGCGAGCAGTAATTGCTCTCCTGTTATCTGTTGAGTCTCTGCCAAGGCAAACAGTGTCGCGGCAATCGGCGCGGAGGGATGAATGATGGTGGGGATATGAGTGTCGTCATAATCATAGACATTGGCGCTCATTGCGTTGAGTGAGGCGGCATTGAGCATGTCCGTCCGCAGGGTACGACCTATTACACTCGCTTGATTGGCAGCACTGAAACGCTCGAACACAGCGGCGGCCTTATCGATATCAGGATCGCCTGCCCCGGCCATGCAAACCGCGAAGTAATTGACCAATGCACGTTTTGCCTCATGCCGAACTGGCTCAGGGATATCTGACCAACAGGCGCACTCGATGAACTCGGATAACTGTCGCGTCAGGGCTGGTACTTGCATGTCGATGTCAGTCATTGCTGTGTCCCCGCTCAATCGCCGATTTTCGGAAAAGGGAAAACCGATAAAGTTTTCACCCATGTTCCGCGAGCCGGCGGAGAGCGGCACCTGCCTAAAGATAGCGGGAAGTGAACAGCATCATCGCGATGATCACGTCATACCACTCTCCAGGTCACTGAACAGCCGATCCAGCGGCCGGTTGCTCAACGCCTCCAGGCGACGAATCTCGCTGACCAATTCGCGCAATGCTTGCCGGTCGAAACGCACCAGCATCTGCCGTCCTGCACTCGCGCGATGGGCATTGCTGAAGAGGATGCTCAACTCTGCGCAATCCGGATCGAATATCACTTCGCTTGGCGACTGAACCTGAGCCACGGTAAATATCATGTGAATCGCTCCTGAAGACGGGGTGACCCAACAATGGCATCCCGCTCAGGGAGAACACCTACCAAAAGACAGTAAAAGACCGGATCACGGTCCAGCAGACCCCACTATCTTTTGGTAGGTGTTCCTCTCCTGCTCCCACTCCGACAATGACGCTACAGGTTCTGCCTGGTGCCTTTGAGCGAGCCTGGTACCTCGGCCAGACATAAAAACAATCAGCGTCCGGAGTCTGAAATGGTTACAGGAAAGCGTGTTGTCGTCGTCGGTGCCGGCCCTGCAGGTCTGGTGACAGCGCTGGGTTTAGCGCGCCAGGGTGCACGGGTTACGGTGATTGACCAGGAGCGTGACATTGTCCGGTCTCCCCGTGCCATGGTTTATCTGCCCTCCACCATTAAAGCCATCGATGAGCTGGGCTTGCTCGACGATGCCAAGGCGGTTGCGTCCTGGAGCTATGAATACAACCTTCGCTTCCCTCTGACCGGAAATATTGGCCGCCTCGATTATCACTGGATCGACGACCTGACGCCTTACGCCTATAACCTGCATTTCGGCCAGGACATTCTCGCCGACATCATCCTCAAGCATTTCCTTGAATTGCCCGGTGCGCAGATCCGTTGGGAAACCCAATTCACTGGTTTCGAACAGTCCACCGATGCCGTCCAGGTAAGTATTACCGATCCGCAAGGTCACCATCGTCTGGATGCAGACTGGCTCATCGGCTGCGATGGCGCCCGGTCGGGCGTACGTAAAGCAATGAGCGTCGAGTTCGAAGGCTTCACCTGGAATGATGTCTTCATGGCCACCAATGTCCTGTACGACTTCGAGAAATATGGGTATGTGCCGTCGACCATGGTCGCGGACCCTGACCATTGGAGCGTTGTCGCCAAGATCAATGACAACGGCCTGTGGCGCGTCGCCTATGGCGAAGATGCAAACGCGACCGAAGAGGAACGCATCGCCAGGATCCTGGCAAGATTCAAGCATATCCTTCCCGATCCGGATGCTCACTGTGAGGTGATCCTGGCCAATTCGTACAAGGTTCATCAACGTTCTGCCAGCAGCTACCGCGAAGGCCGGGTGTTCCTGGTAGGTGACGCCGCACATGCCACCAACCCGATTGGCGGCATGGGTTTCACCTCGGGCATCCAGGACGCCAGCATGCTGATCAGAACCCTTGGTGGCGTGATCAATGGCACCGTTGGCGACGATGCACTGGACTGGTACGCCTATGAGCGTCGTCGCTGCTTCCTCGAAATTGCCAACCCCACAGCGATCGAAATGAAACGCCGTACTCAGGAAGCGGACCCAGCCAAACGCATGGAAGACGAGGCGAATTTTTTTGCGTTGATGGCGAACCGAGAGATGTGCCGCCAGGCCATGACCTCTGTATTTCATCTCTCCGGGCGGCCTTACCAGGAAGACTGGCGCACCACGCTTCTCGTGCAAGACAAAGCCGGAAAAGGTCCTGCGGCGGGTGCACATGGTGGTGTGAACATTCCTGCAAAGCATTGAAAGGAATCAGCACCGTGAACCGCCGAAACTTTTTGAAGGCCGGCATTGCCGGCTCTTCACTGCCGCTGATAGCCCAGTTCGACTCCGCGGCGATTGCATCGACATTCACCGGCTGGGCCGGGATGCAACCTCGCTGGGTAATATCCGATCAACGCTTTGAAGCCAGTCGTCGCTATGGCGCCCAAGCCGTCAGCAGCGGCGCTCGACATCTACCGATCGATGGGGATGTAACGGCGCTCTGGGAAAAGCTCAATCGTGAGTGGCGCACGTCACCTGCTGTCATTGCGGGAATGACCGCTCGCCAGCCATTGTTCTGTATCGAGCAACTGGCACACGGCTACGGACTGCGGGTGGTGCTGCGCGTCGAGCATGCTCCGTCCGACACAGGTTCGATTCGTCACCTGATTCAGGCGCCCGCCTCCCAAATCGAATCACTTGCCGAACTGATAGCCAACCCTCAGGACTGGAGCGGGCGCCTGGCCAGACTGAGCACCTCATGCTCATGGCGACGCGGCCAGGGGCCTTGTATCGAACGTAACGTCCAAATGGCCCAGAGCACTCCCCTCCTCAGCGTCCCGTTGGTGAGCTGGGTCATCGCCCCCGCCTTTGCTTGACCGCATCAATAACCATAAAAACATTTCGCTTGAAGAGGAACCTACATGCGAACGCCACTCGGCATCAGTAGTCAGGATTTCGCAAAAGCCATCAAGGATTTCGTCGCAACGGTCGGCCAGGAGTGGGTCTTCACCCGTGACGAGGACCTCGACCTGTACCGTGACGCTTACTCGCCGTACTGGGGGGAGCCTGAAGAACGCATCGCCTCAGCGGCGGTGGCGCCCTCCTCAACCGAGCAAGTACAGCAAGTCATGCGCATCGCCAACCACTACAAAATCCCGGTGTATCCGATCTCTACCGGAAAAAATCTCGGTTACGGCGGGTCTGCACCCGTCTATTCAGGTTCAGTCGTGCTGGATCTCAAGCGCATGAACCGTATCCTTGAGGTAAACGAAAAACAGGCTTACTGCGTCGTCGAGCCTGGTGTCAGTTACTTTGACATGTACCAATACCTTCAAGAGAACGGCATCAAGCTGTGGATCGACGTTCCTGACCCAGGCTGGGGCAGCATGCTGGGCAATGCCATGGACCGAGGCGCAGGCTATACCTCCTCGCAATTTCGTAACCACTTTGATGCTCACTGCGGTATGGAAGTGGTGTTGGCCAACGGCGAACTGATGCGTACCGGGATGGGCGCAATGCCGGGCTCGGAAACCTGGCAGATGTACAAGTCAGGATTTGGTCCATGGATCGATGGCATTTTCAGCCAATCAAATTTCGGCGTAGTGACCAAGATGGGATTCTGGTTGATGCCCGAGCCTGAAGCGTTCCTCAAAGGGTTGGTGCACTTGCCACGGTACAAAGACTTGATTCCACTGGTGGACACCATGACTCACCTGGAAAACAGCAAGGTTTTCACCGGCTACCCTGATATCAACAGCCCGGTCCTGGGAACGCCCAGCCTGGCCGGGCTGCATGACTTTCTGGTGCATGGCCCGGAACCACGAGACGCGGAGTACATGGGCCTGCTGCAACGAGGAGCCAAGCCAGAAGAATATGAAGACTACGGCCTACGTAACAAGATCCCGTTCTGGAGTTGCGCCTTTACTTTCTATGGCCCGGAGAAGGTTATCCGTGCTCAATGGGAACATGTCCAGGAGCGCTATCGGGCGGTGACGCCCGACGCAAGCTTCGAGGAAAAAGAGTTCTACACCCTTCCCCTCGATGAAGAGCAAAAGAAAAAGATTCAATACCCGGCACAATTCGGTATTCCGAACCTGCGGACCTTTGCCATTGGCGCCCGCTCGGCGTGGAACCCGGCACCGCCTTCTGACGGTCATGCCTGGTTCTCACCGATTATCCCCCGCTCTGGCGAAGCCATCCTGAAGATCAATGAGGTGCTGGGCAAAGCTGCGAAAGAGTTGGGTATCCCGATGATTTTCGCCATGAACGTTCCGGTGCCGTCCTGGGAGCGCTCATTTGTATTCATCATTCCGTTCATGATGTCAAAGGACAAAGCCACCAATAAAAAGTCCCGCGATGCGTTCCGCAAAATCATCAGGATTGCCGCTGAACATGGCTGGGGGGAATACCGTACCGCCGCCTCGTTTCAGGGTGACGTCATGGATACCTATTCCTTCAATGACCATGTCCTGTTGAAGTTTCACGAGACGCTCAAGGATGCGATTGACCCTAACGGAATTATTTCGCCCGGCCGATACGGCATCTGGCCGAAGAACTTGCGCAACAACAAGAAGAGGGCCGCGCAATGAAGTGTCTCAGGCAAACACTGCTTTGCATCACGCTCGGTTGCGTCGTGGGTGCTGCCTGGGCTGATCAGGACCAACAAGGCAAAAAGGTGTTCGATAAATGGTGCGCAGCCTGCCACGCGCCCGGTGATCAGACACCCGGCACACTGGCGTTGAATGCAAAATACAAGGGGGCGATTCCTGCCGCTCTTGAAGACCGCCAGGATCTGTCACCTGCGATGGTTACCTACTTCGTCCGTCACGGCATTTCAGTGATGCCGTTCTTTCGCAAGACTGAAATCAGCGATGCCGAGCTGGAAACGTTGACTCGTTACCTGCAAAAAAAACCACCTGAATCACCTCAAAAGCCTTGAGCTGCGAACCTCCGTCGTCACACGCCGGAGGTCCTTCAGGCCTCATCCGGGACTGATACGGGGATCACCCCGAACAGTCCACCGTTCACAACATCACTGGCTATCCCTCAAGCGTTACCGCTGTGTTTGAACGACACAGGCAAAAGCCCTGCGTGCGCCCGCCCAACTGCTCCCGCCGTCATCCATACCTTGATGATCCGGTCTCTTGGGCTCAGCCCAGTTGGAAAATGAAAATGCGCAGACCTGCAACACCAGGTCCGCGCATAGCATGATGCCTGCTTCACCACTCTGGGCTCTGAAGCCCTATCGTTCGAATGTCATGACCATCGTGGCTCTATTGCGGCCACCCCTTGAAGCCAACAGGAAGGAAACAGGGTACGTTGATTTCTTGACAGCTCGCCAGGTACGAAACGTTTTGCCGTGGCTCCTGACTTGCGACCCAGAAAGGGAAAGCAAGGACCGCCAAGGCAAGGAAAGTCAGGATCATTTTTTTTATTCTCATCCTCTGTCTCCTGGTAACGGTTGGCCGGAATAGCCGGCCAACTTCAGCTAGATGCCTGATTCAGCAAGGCACCTTTCGGGGCGCTGTGTATCGGGGCGATGGGTTGCCTGGTACGCAGGGTCTTCTCGTGACAAGCCTGGATCATCGGCTTTCGCACTTTTCAGCAGAAAGGTTGCCAGGCCAGGCAGCAGAATCAGCGCGCCAAACATGTTGACCACGAACATGAAGGCCAATAGCAGGCCCATGTCGGCCTGGAATTTGATGGGGGAAAACATCCAGGTGGCCACGCCGGCAGCCAACGTCAGTCCGGTCAACATCACCACTCGCCCGACAAACAAAAGGGATCGGTGGAAGGCTTCCGAAAGCGAACCGCCCAGGCGCATCCAGGCAAGCATTACACTCAAGATGTACAGCGCGTAATCAATGCCGATGCCAACACCGAGTGCAGTCACGGGCAACGTAGCGACCTTCAAGCCAATGCCGAAGATCACCATCAGCGCTTCCGCCAGAATACTGGTGAGCATCAGTGGCAGGATCGCCACCAATACCGCTCGCCAGGAACGGAACGCCAACAGGCTGAGCAGAATGACCGCGATGTACACGCCAAACAGCATCAGGTAATTGTTGTGTTTAACCACCTGATTGGTCGCCGCCTCGATGCCGGCATTACCCGCCGCCAGCAAGAACCTGACCTCGTCGGTATTGTTTTTAGCGGCGAACGCCTCGATCGTTTCCACCGTCCGCTGCAAGGTGGCGGCCTTGTGGTCAGTCAGGTAGGCATAGACGGTCAAGAGATTGCAGTCGGCGTTGAACATCCCTCGCGGCGCCTGAGTCATGATTGAATTCAGCACGCTCTGATTAGGCACAATCTCTGCCCATTTCATGCTGCCTTCATTGAATGCCGACCCCATCTGTCGCGCGAGGTTGGCAAATGAACTGCTGGCCTCGACTCCCGGGACTTGCCCAAGCTGAGTTTGCAAGTCACGGACCTTGGTAAGGGTTTCATAATTCGCGCACTGATCCGGCGGCGTCGTCACCATTACCGCCAGCACATCGCTGCTGGTCGCGTAGTTGGAGGTCAGATAGGCGTTGTCCTGGTTGTACCGGGAGTCCGCCCGCAGCTCTGGCGCACCCGCGTCCAGATCGCCCACTTGCAGGTGCGAAGCAATGATCAGACCGCCGCCCGCCAGTATCAATGCCGTGATAATTGCCCCTGCCGCCCAGCGTGGACGGGTGAACAGATCAAGGATTTTCCACAGCAGACCACTGTTGCCGGACAACGCATCCTGTTCCTGGCGTAGCGCACGCTGTGCAGCCGACGGGCTGACGCCGGTAAACGTCAGCAACACCGGCAACAGAATCAAGTTGGTGAAGATCAGGATGGCAACACCGATACTGGCCGTGATCGCCAGCTCACGGATCGCCTGGATGTTCACCATGAACAGCACCGCGAACCCGACAGCATCACAGACAAGCGCGGTAAAACCCGCCATGAACAAGCGTCGAAAGGTGTTGCGCGCGGCGTAAGTGCGATGCATGCCGCGACCGATATCCTGCATGACGCCATTCATTTTCTGCGCACCATGGCTCATGCCGATGGCGAAGATCAGAAACGGCACCAGGATCGAATAGGGATCGAGCCGAAAACCGATCATCGGCAGGATACCCAACTGCCACACCACGGCAATCAATGAACAGGCCACCACCAGCAAGGTGCTGCGCAAGCAACGGGTAAACCAGTAGACCATCACTGCCGCGATCAGCACCGACACGCCAAAGAACAACAGGATCTGGGTCAGGCCGTCAATCAGGTCGCCCATGACCTTGGCGAACCCGACGATACGGATGTCTACACCTTCGGTTTCGTACTTCGCACGAATGGTTTCAAGTTGCTTGGATAGCGTGCCGTAGTCGAGCGCCTGCCGAGCCTGGGCGTCGTAATCGAGCAGCGGTACCACGACCACCGATGACTTGAAGTCCGATGCAACCAGGCGCCCGATCTCACCGGAGCGAAGAATATTCAGGCGCAGTTGTTCAAGGCTGCCTGTGCTGCCGTCAAAACTGTCGGGCATGACCGGTCCCCCGTCGATGCCCTCCTCGGTCACGGCTAGCCAGCGCGTACTGCGAGTCCACAACGACTGCATGTAAGGGCGCTCGACACCGGGCACCGTGAATAGCTCGTCACTGACACGGCGCAGTACATCCAGGTAATGCGGCGAAAGAATGGTCGGCCCCTGGGTCGCCACCACCACGCGCAAGGTGTTACCCAGACCTTGCAACTCACCTTCGTGAGCCAGGTAATTCCGGATATAAGGATGGGCGTTAGGAATGACGGCCTTGAAACTGGCGTTCAGATCCAGGTGACGTGCCTGGTACCCGAGAAAAAGTGTGGCGATCAGGCAAATCAGCACCACCAGTCCACGGTTATTGAAGAGCAACCGCTCCAGCAAGGTGCCTGCTTGCGGATCAAATTCGGAAGGTTTGCTTGGCTGAGTATCGACTTTCACGACTCTGTCCTTTTCCCAAGGCTGACGACTTGCGCGCCCTGCGGGCCGACGACCAGAATGTCGCGAGCCGATACCGGCACAATGGCGGCGGCAGGTAGCGCGCGTTGTTCAAGCAGCGTGAAGGTCTCACCTGCATCGCGGCTGCTGATCAACTGACCATTCTCGGCGGCCAGTATCAACGTGCCGTCCTCCAATACCGTCCCAGCCTGGATAGACGCCGAGACAGGGCTGGTCGACAGGGTCCAGGTGCGTCCTTGATCGAGGCTGCGCACGACATTGCCACGCAAGCCGTATGCGACGAATGCACCGTCGTGCAATGCCTGAACACCAAACAAGGTGCCCTCATAGGGTTGCTCGACCGACGTGAAATCGCCTTCGTCCAAAGAATGTAGCGCCAGGCCTTGCTCGCCCACGGCCATTGTGGAGCTGTCGCTGCGACTGACGCCGTAGTAATGCAGCCCCGTTGGATTGGCAAACGCCTGGCCTGCTACGCGCCAGTGCTGACCACCATCTTCGCTACGAAATGCGGCGCCGAATGCCCCCAACACCAACAGTCGCCCCGGACCTTCGATGGCCAGAGACAAAAAGGGCTTGTCAGGTCCGTCCGCGACCAGGTTCTGGGCTTGTACCAGGGCCTTTTGTGCGGCCTCATCAGCATCCTTTACAACGCGCTCCTTGGCGTCCTGCAAGACCAAGTCAGCGGCCTCCACGCCATCGAGTTGGCGGGTCCAGGTTTCACCACCATCACGGGTATGCAGGACCACACCCAGGTGACCAATCGCCCAGCCTTCCCTGGCATCGGCAAACGCCACGGCCGTCAACAGCACGCTGACCGGAACCTGGCCCTGGCGCCAGCTGGTGCCCTGGTTGTCGGAAAAGATGACCAATCCGTTTTCTCCCACCGATACCCATCGACTACCGGCCAATGCAGCGCCCAATAAGTAAGCATGTTCGGGATGGGCAATCGGCAAGGCAGGTCGATCCAGTACTGCCGGTCTTGGGGATTGCGCATGAGCGAAAAAAGCCACCACGCTCGCACTCGCCACCATGCCCCTTAAAACCGCCATGATTCGATTCGAGAACATAAATCACACTCCAATGGAAACTCTGCCCGGGTCGACCGGAAAGTGCCGGTCGACCACTGCTCACGTCAGCGCAGTGCGCTTTGGGTCAGCGATTCAGCAGAAAAGAAGGAGCGTGGTTTCGGCTCCACCGGGGTGTAATGGTCGATAAAGCTACCGATGGTGTAGGCCTGCTGCTGGAAGTCGGTGTTGTTGAAAGGCAACGCCAGCACGCCAGGCAGGTCGTAATTGATCCCGGTGTATGCCATCGCACCGCGATAGAGTTTGTTCTGCGAGTCCCACAGATCGGTCATCACGATGTTCCAGCTGTCTTCGTCCATGTAAAGCTTGCGACGTGGCACAGCGTTACGTACGCCCGGGCGCAGCGTCCCCTCCACTTCCCAGACCCGATGCAGTTCCCAACGAACCAGTTTTGGATTGACGAAGCCGGGGCCGAACGCATCTTCAGGTTTGGCGGCCAGCAACTTGTTGGTGTTGTAAGGGATGTAGAGCTCTTTTTTGCCGACAAGCTTCCAATCGTATTGCTCCGGGGAACCGAAGAAACCATACGCCTCATCGAACTGCATCATGCCCGAGACGTAGAAGTTCGGCGTATCGAACTGGACGTTCGGCAGTTTGCGCACGCGACGCTGGCCTGGCATGTACTGCCACGATCCTGGCTGATTCTTTTGGAAATCCGTTGGCCAGATCCCGACCAACGCCTCGCCCGCACTACGTCCAGGAGCCGTCGTCAACGCGCGGTGCCATTGCCAGAAGCCGTCAAAGTCTTTCTCGCCGCCGGGCAGGTGGTAGCGATACAGATCATCGATCTGAATCGACGAGGTCAGCGAACGACGGCCACTACCGTCCACCATGTAGAGGCTGATCTGTTGTTCGATCGCCGTGCCTTTCCAGGACAGGAAGTGGTTCCAGAGGACCTCTCCTCCAGTTTTTGGAATCGGGAAAGGTGTGCCACCATAGGCCCCGGAAACAGTTTTCACATCAGGACTCAGCTGTGCCGAGAGCGCATTTTTGGCGGTGTAGTCGTAAAACCACTTAGGTGCCGAAGCCGTCCGGTGAGTGGGATAAACTTCGATATTGAAATTGGGATAGGTGGTCATCAGGCGCTGGACGCTTTCAGTCAACCGGCCCTTGTACTGCTCCATGTTCTTCGCATCGATCGTCACGACCGGCTTCTCATTTGGAAACGGGTCGATGTCCATCTTGCCTTTCTTGTGATCAGGTGGTGCTTGAGTAAGGCCACCCGTCCACGCCGGGATACTGCCATCGGCGTTGGCGGCTTGCTCTGCCCCCACCGGTGTCAGGCGCTTGCCAAGCTCGGCAGCCTGCTCGGGACTTACGGCGGACCAGACTGGCATGGCGCAGAGCGCTTGAGCCAGGGAAATCACCGCCATCACACGCATGGTTTTATTCTTGTTCACGGTTTAATACCCATCCAGTTAGAAGGTTCGAGTCACAGACGCCATCACGAAGTCACGACCGGTGTAATAGTTGTCCCCCTCACTGCCAAAGAAATGGGTGGCATTCAGGCCGATCTTCCAGTCCTGTTGGTAAATCCCCACGATACCCACCGAAACGTCGCCGCCCTGGTTCGAGCCATAGTTGTTAAACGCGGCGGCGACGGGTGATTCCCCCTTAAAGTTGTAGCCCAGGCCAATCGGCACTTGCAGGTCGAGCCCCGGCGTGACCTGGTAGTAATCGAAGGTCGCGACACCGCGCATGCCATAGGCGATGTCATCCAGGCTTTGATCGCGCTGGTCGCCGTTGCGCAAGGTCCTCATCAACTTGTGACCGGCCAACTCTCCGGCCAGCGATACGTTGTCCCACAGCGGACCGGCACTGCCCACATAGATCGCTGAGAGCTGCGCATGCAGGGTGTCACCGGTGACATCAGGATCCAGCACGTTGCTGGCGGCACGCAGTGCAACACCATGGCGATAAGACATTTCGGCCCCGACATTAAGCTGGCCGAAAGTCATGTTGGCGCTCATGCCATACAGCTCGATTTTTTCCTGGTATCGCAGGTGGTAGGAACCTATAGAACCCGACTGCGGATCGAAACCGCCGGACAGTTCGGTCACGACTTGAGGCGTCTTGTCGTTGTAGCGAATCGCATAAAAGCCAAGGTCGAGATTCAGATCCTCCGGGCGCCAGCGTGCCGAAAGACCGAACTGTCCGGCGTCCGGATGTTCGTCCTTGCCATGGTAGAGATACGTGCCGGGGGCCGCGATGATTCGTTCCCCCCCTTGGTCCAGAATATCTACCGAAGACATATAACTGCCTACTGGAGGAATACGCGTCTTATCCCACTCGAACTGGTAGAAACCCTCGATAGTCCAGGCGTTGCCTAACAACATGCTTCCGGAAATTTGCTTCGTGGGCAGAAACAATTCCTGAGCCTTGGTATTCGGTACCGTCAGGGCTTTGTAGGCATCCACCGGCGCCATGGCCGCCGCAATGCCGTTATCGGTAAAGAACAGACTCTCCCCCCAAAGCAGTGTGTGCTGTCCAAGTCGCACGCTCACCGGTATGTCGCCCGGGGTAAATTGTCCGGAGACAAACGCGTTCATCACCTCGATGTTGCGCCCCGCCCATTGTTTGGTTTCTGAAGTGAATTCGTCGTGATCGACTGAATAAGGGTTGAAGGTGCCAGGCGAGTCATTGTCGTTATGCGACATGTACGCCTGGTCATACCAGGCGGCGGCGCTCAAGCTCAAACCGAAGTTTTGATAACGCGCGTTGAATTCGCTGAGGAAATCGAAGCGATTCATCATGATCGAACCGCGATCAAAGTTTCGATCCGCATCGTCCGTGTTGGCGTTCGCCAGGTTGTGATCGTTAGGAGAACTGAGCCGTGACCCGAGGGAATACTTGATCGTGTTGCTCCAGGTCGCGTCGATCTCCTCACCTATCTTGAATTGATCGGCCTGAGCGCAACCGATCCCAAGGCCTGCGGCGACTGCAATGCCCAGAGCCGCTTTTTTGCAGAAAGGTACAGCTGGGTTAAGCACAGCCGCGGATGCGCGGACAACGCCTGCTTCGGATTTCATTATTGTTGTTCTCCGGTCTTGTTGAGTCGACCTTCGTGAAGATTGCCCGAAGGGCGCACGCCCGTTAGTCATTTCCCATCAGCCAGCAAGGTTGGCTGTAGGCTCAAACTAAAGAGCCCGCGACAGGCGAACACCTATCCAAAGATAGAGTCATGACTATCGCGAGAGAGATTGGGAAATCAGGTGCTCAAGCCGGGCTGCCCCAACGCAAAACCAACGTCCAACCGACTGACTTGACCCTGCCGGACCGAAACATCCAACGCTATCCAACGATAGGTGACCATCCACACGAATAGAGGAAGGCTGGGTAAAAGCTGCCGCTTTCCCGGCAGAGGCCTATCCAAAAAAACACAGGAGCCTCCCATGTCACAACAACCCTGCGGTGATCGTCGCGTTGAACATACCGGCTATCACCGCCAGAACTACCTGATCGACGGCTGTGAAACAACAGTCTTCCGAGCCGGCACAGGCGCCCCCCTGGTATATCTGCATGGCGGTGGAACCTGGCATGGCCTGGCGTTTGCCGAAGGCTGGAGCGATCACTTTGAAGTCATCCTTCCGTACCATCCAGGGTTTGGATCCTCCGGCGACAATCCGCGCATTTCATCCATGGCCAATTACGTCGAGCACTATGCAAAGCTGTTCGATGCCATGGGCTTGAACAGCGTGAACCTGGTGGGTTTTTCGTTTGGCGGTCGCCTGGCAGCGGAGTTCGCCGCGGGACATGGCGACCGAGTGGAAAAACTGGTGTTGGTAGCACCGGCAGGACTGGATGTGCCCGAACACCCGCAGCCGGATTTCATGACCATTGCGCCCGAGGACATCGTCGGTTATCTGGTGAACGACCTGAAAACGCTGCTGCCTTACCTGCCCACCGGGCCGGACGAAGAGTTTGACGCAATGCGTATGCGTGAGGGTGGCACGGTGGGCAAGATGCTCAGGGGCGGACACCTCGTCAACCCGCAGATGCCTGCCCTGCTCGAGCGGATCAACGTGCCGGTACAACTGATCTGGGGACAACAGGATCGCATCGTGCCGCCGGGTCAGGCACCGTTCTGGCAGCGATTGCTACCCGGCTCAGACCTGCATGTATTCGACGACGCCGGTCATCTGGTCTTGGATGAATCGGCCGATGCCCGGCGAGCGATAGTCAAATTCCTGAAGTGAAATCGCAAATGTAGACGGCGCAGTTGCGCCCACATGGCGAAGCTCCTATCCAAAGAAAGCTAAACACAGACCGACCTCTGACTATCTTTCGGCAGGTGATTGGTGTGAGGCAGATGCCGGATGCTGATTTCATCATAAAAAGGCGCGCAGGCCAGGCCCCCTCGACTCTGCGCCGTCGAACAGGAGATCCGCATGCAACCCTTTGTCTACAACGCGTTGCCGTCACGCGTCATTTTTGGTGCAGGCACACTCGCTCAGGCCGCGGATGAACTGCGAGCAATGGGTTGTTCCAGAGCCTTGGTGCTGACTACGCCACAGCAGCGTAGCGCCGGCGAGCAATTACTGGAGCAATTGGGCGATCTGGCGGTGGGCGTCTATGCCAACGCCACGATGCACACACCCATCGACGTCACCCGCGACGCCTTGGCGACCGTCGAGCGTTGCCGCGCAGACTGCGTGATCGCCTTGGGTGGCGGCTCGACCATCGGCCTCGGCAAAGCCATTGCACTGAATACTGACCTGCCGCAAATCGTCATCCCGACGACCTATGCCGGCTCCGAAGCAACACCGATTATCGGTCAGACCGAAAACGGCCTGAAGACCACCCAACGCACACTCAAAGTGCTGCCGGAAGTGATCATTTACGACGTCGAGCTGACCCTGTCGCTACCTGCGGAAATGACCGTGACCAGCGGCCTCAACGCCATCGCCCACGCCGTAGAAGCGCTGTATTCAAAAGATGCCAACCCGCTGATCTCGATGCTCGCCGAACAAGGCATTGCCGCCATTGCCTGCGCGCTGCCACGCATTCACCTGAACCCGGGTGACGTTGAAGCGCGCTCCGACGCGCTGTTCGGCGCCTGGGCCTGCGGCACGTGTCTGGGCGCGGTCGGCATGTCGATCCACCACAAACTTTGCCACACCCTTGGTGGCAGCTTCGACCTGCCCCACGCGCAGACCCATACCGTGGTGCTGCCCCACGCGGTGGCCTACAACGCCGAAGCCGCGCCACAAGCCATAGCGCGCATCGCCCGCGCACTTGGAACAGAAAACGCAGCACAAGGCTTGTTCGACCTGGCGAAAAGCCTAGGCGTACCCACCAGCCTTGCACAGATCGGTATGAAACAGAGTGATGTCGCCCGCGCGACTCAAATCGCCTGCGCCTCACCGTATTGGAATCCCCGCCCTATCGAACCTGGCGCCATTGGCGAACTGCTCGCCAACGCGTATGCCGGCAATCGTCCTTGACCCACCGCAGTCGATCGTCAAAAACGACAACAGGAGAACGACCATGGAACTCAACCCGCATATCCTTCGCCACCACCACATCACTTTGAACGTCGGTGGTGCTCAGGAGGACTACGACTTCCACACCAAGGTGCTTGGCCTCAAGAGCGTCAAGAAAACCGGCCTGTACGACGGCACCGACCCGATTTACCACTTCTACTACGGTAATGACATCGGCGAAGAAAGCACACTGATTACCTGCTTCCCGATGCGCCAATCCGGCCGCATGGCTCGTCGCGGCAGTGGCCAGGTCAAAACGCTGGCGTTGTCCGTCCCGGTTTCTTCCCTGGCCTTCTGGGCCAGGCACTTGGAGAACCACGGTTTCAAACCCGAGTTCCATGAGCGTTTCGGCGAACAGCTACTGCATTTTGCCCATCCGTGTGGCATCGAATATGAATTGGTCGGCATTGCGGATGATGATCGTAAACCCTACTCCAACGGTGTGGTGCCTTCGGAGTTCGGTATTCGCGGTACTCACGGCATCACCGTATCGGTACGTGACATGGAGAACTCCGCCGAGTTCATGCACTACGGTTGGAGCGGCAAACTGAAAGACACCGATGGCGCGTTCAGCCGCTATGAAGTGGGCAATGGCGGCTCGGGCGCGATCATCGACTTCCAGCACGAACCCGATCTGGTGCAAGGTTCTTGGGCCTATGGCGAAGGCACCGTGCACCATTGCGCGTTCGAAGTGACCGATCTGGACGTGCAGCGCAGCGTCAAGTTGCACCTTGAAGGGTTGGGTTATACCGACGTGTCCGACCGCAAAGACCGTGGCTATTTCGACTCGGTGTATGTGCGCACACCGGGCGGCGCGCTGTTCGAGGCAACCGTCTCCAAGCCTGAAGGTTTTCTGGTCGATGAGGCCTTCGAAGACCTCGGCAAGACGATCCAGATCCCGCCGCAATTGGGCGCTCGCGCACAAGAGATAGCGGCGTATCTCGAGCCACTGAAATATTGAGGCCGAGTGATGAACGATAACGTCCATCTGAACATGCCTGTCCACGCCTCGGGCCCTGCGCCCGAGGACGTCGGGACAGTGACCCTGCTCATCCATGGCCGGACTCAGGGGCCCGCGGACATGTTCGCCATCGCTGAGCGCCTGGCCCTACCCGGTATGGCTTACCAGGCCGTCGAAGCCTTCGAAAAATCCTGGTACCCGGACAAATTCATGGCGCCGCTGGCCAACAACCAACCGCTGCTCGATCACGCAGTGGCGCGTATTGATCGGTTGATTCATGACCTTGAGGCGCGTGGTATACCGCGCGAACGTATCGCATTGCTTGGTTTTTCCCAAGGTGCTTGCCTGGCCAGTGAATATGTCTATCGATACCCGCAGCGATGGGGCGCGTTGATTGCTTACACCGGCGGACTGATCGGCCCCGAGGGGACTCAATGGGCACTGAACGGCACACTTGCCGATACCCCCGTACTGCTCGCCAACAGCGATGCCGATGCCTGGGTGCCCCTCTCCCGCACTGAACAAACCCTGGAAGTCTTTCGGGCCATGGGGGCCGCGGTTCAGCTGCGGGTTTATCCCGGTTTGGCGCACGAGGTCAACGATGAGGAAATCGCCTTGGGCCGCGCGCTGTTACAACCCTTGCTCAATGGTCCAAGCACTGGCCAGCCAAGCCTGAGCGGAGGTCGCGCATGAGCGTGTTGGCAGGCAAACGTGCGCTGATTACCGGCTCGACCGCCGGGCTTGGCCTGGTCATTGGCGAGTCATTGGCCAGCGTTGGATGTTCGGTTGTCCTGCACGGCCGGGCATCGGTAGAAAGCATGGCCGCGACGTGCTTAACCCTCAGCGATAAGTACGCCACTTCTGTCAGCTACCTCAACGCGGACCTGAGCACCACCGAAGGGGTCACCGAGTTGGTTGAGGACGCAATCAGCACTTTGGGCGGCATCGATATCCTGGTTAACAACGCCGTCACTCGCAGCTTCGCACCCGTGCATGAATTGGGCGTTGAAGATTGGGATAAAGCGTTGGCAGTGAATCTTTCGGCAGTATTCCATGCTGTGCGTCTGGTGCTCCCTGGCATGCGCGAACGGGGTTGGGGTCGAGTTTTCAACATGACCTCGATTTATGGTTCGCGTGGCACACCCAACCGGGTCGACTACGTCACCACAAAAAGCGCCCTTCTGGGGCTGACCCGAGTGGTCGCGCTGGAAAACCTCAACTTCGGCATTACCTGTAACGCAATCTCCCCTGGCTCGACGCTGACCCCATCGATTGCGGTGCGTGTCGAGGCTCTGAAAGAAAGCGAAGGCCTGAGCGATGAAGAGGCCGTACAGCGTTTCCTTGAGGGCAAACAGCCGTCGGGACGTTTCAACCAGGCGGAACATGTGGGAGAACTGATCACTTTTTTGTGTGGCGCCGCCGGCACCGACATCACCGGCACCATGCTGCCGCTGGATGGCGGCTGGCTGGCCAACTGAATAATCACTGGAGTAGATAATGTCAAAACCGAGTATCGGCTTCATCGGTCTGGGAACCATGGGCGAACCCATGGCTGTACGTTTGGCCAAGGCCGGATATGAACTGACTGTATTCGACTTGAACGAGGCCGCAGTCGATCGGCTCAAACAGCACGGGGCACTCCAGGCGACCACTCCAATGGACGTTGCCTCACAAGCCGAAATTGTGTTCGCCAGTCTCCCGACTCCAGATGTCGTTCAGAAGGTTGTGCTGGGTGAAGACGGTGTGATCCAGGGCTCCAAGGTGCGAGTCTTCGTTGACCTCTCCACTACCGGCCCGCGGGTTGCCAAACTGGTCGGTGCAGCACTGGAAAAAAACAACATCATCACCGTCGACTGCCCGGTCAGTGGCGGTGCGGTAGGCGCCCACAAAGGGACCTTGGCTCTGATGGTGTCGTGTCCTGCTGCGACCTGTGACGAGCTTCTGCCCATCCTCGGCAACCTCGGCAAAGTGATTCTCTGTGGCGAAGAACCAGGGCTGGGCCAAACAATGAAACTGGTTAACAACCTGGTTTCGGTCACTGCATTGGCAGTCTCATCCGAAGCATTGGTGATGGGGGTCAAGGCGGGCCTCTCCCCCCAGGTGATGTTGGACGTTTTCAACTCCGGCAGCGGTCGTAACAGCGCCACGTCCGACAAGCTGCCTCGGGCTGTCCTGCCCCGCACCTTTGATTTCGGTTTTTCCACCGCACTGTCGCTCAAAGACACCCGTTTGTGCCTGGACGAAGCCGAAGCCATGGGCATTCCGATGCCCGTCGGCAGCGCCGTTCGCCAGGTACTGAATATGACCCGCGCCGCGTTCGGCGACAACGCAGACTTCACACGCATCGTTTGCCTGATAGAACAATGGGCTGGCGTCGAAGTGCCCGTTTGCCCACCCAGACAATAAGGAATGCACATGAGCAATCAAGCGACGTTCGACAAAGGTTTTGCCAATCGCAAAGCGGTTCTGGGAAGTGCTCACGTTGAGAGGTCATGGGCAGCGGCTGACGACTTCAACAAGCCGATGCAACAACTGGTGACCGAGTACTGCTGGGGTGAGGTTTGGGGGGATGACACCCTCCCCTTCAAAACTCGCAGTATCGTCAACCTGGCGATGCTCACAGCCATGAGCCAGCACCACGAACTGGCGGTTCATGTGAAAGGAGCGTTGACCAACGGCGTGACCAAGGAAGAAATTCGTGCGGTGCTGATGCAGGCAGCCATCTACTGCGGCGTACCGCTGGCGCTGGCCGGTTTCAGAGTCGCGAGTGAAGCGATCAAAGTCTGGGAAAACGAGCACGCCTGAGGCCCTGCCAATGCCGCCCCGATGCACAGCCAGGCTCACTTTACTAAGGTGTCCTGCCGCGATTCGGCGCGCGCATTGGCTGTTCAGCGCGGCTGTGCCCGGTCCGCCGTCCTCCTCAAATAGCCTGAGTGTCCACCATGGATCGCCTGCCAAATTATCAAGTGTTTGCCCTGCGCTATGCTCAGGTCGCCCGCCAACGCCACGAAAACTTCATGGAAACCCATGACGCCCACGACCTGCCAATGCCCATGGATTACTTTATCTGGGTCATCCAGGGAGCGGGCCGCACTGTCCTGGTCGATACCGGCTTCAACCAGGCTGCCGCCGACGCTCGCGGCCGGAAGCTGCTTCGATGCCCGATCAAAGCGCTGGAAGCACTCGACCTGCGCCCCGAAAACATCGCCGACGTCATCATCACCCACATGCATTACGACCATGCCGGCAACGTCGACCTGCTGCCGTACTCGCGCTTTCATCTGCAAGAATCGGAGATGCAATACGCGACGGGTCGCTACATGGCCTACAAGCCACTGCGCAAACCGTTCAATGTTGAAGACGTGGTCAACATCGTGCGCGGCGTCTATCAGGAAAAAGTCGTCTTTCACAAAGGAGATACAACCCTCGCTCCGGGGCTCGAGTTGATCCTTGTCGGTGGGCATACCCAGGGCCTCCAGGCAGTTCGGGTGCACACTCAACGGGGCTGGGTAGTCCTGGCTTCGGACGCCAGCCATTACTACGACAATTTCATCGAAGAGTCGCCGTTCCCGGTAGTCCTGAACGTCGGCGACATGCTCGATGGCTACCGCCGCCTGCTCGCGTTGGCCGAGTCATCCGCGCATTTGGTGCCGGGCCACGATCCTCTGGTCTGCCAGCGCTATCCGGTCCATGGCGATCCGTCTAACGAAATCTTCGCATTGCATCGGACGCAGTAGCGCTGAAGTAGACATAGGCCAGGACCTAAGCGGTAAGATGGCGTGCACCAGATCATTTCCATCGCCAGACCAATGAGATCAACAAGAGGCCGAACCATCGGCCCGTACTTTCTGGAGTTCCGCGACGATGCGCAGCCTTAGCGATAAACCTGTCCGTGAACAACATAATCCACTGCAAATATTTTTGCACTTGTCGAAGCTGCAGCCACCCCATCTCGCGGGGCATTTGATACCCCGGCCGCGCCTGCTGAAGCGGCTCGAAGACGCGGCCCTCATCCCACTCGTGCTGATCCAGTCCCCGCCGGGCTACGGCAAAACCAGCTTGCTCATGCAGTACTACCAGCATCTGTTGGCTGCTGGCAGCTACGTCGCATGGCTCACCATCGACCCCAGCGATCGCGATCTGGCGACCTTCGTCGCCTATCTGAAAGCTGTGTTGGAGCTGGGCGATCAAGATGGGCCGCCGAACGGTCATCTGAGTCGGGGTGGTGAAACCAAACTGAGCGTGGCGTTAAGCAGCCTCCTGAGCATCGTGTCAGGCAAGCCAGACTCGCCCCCCCTGTATCTCTTCCTCGACGAAGTACATCACCTGGCCGGCAGTGATTCAGTCAGGGTGCTGTCGATGTTGATCGAGCATGCCCCGCCCAATTTGCACTTTGTACTCGGGTTTCGCGGCGAGCCCTGTCTCTCCGTTGCCCGGCAACGGATGCACGGACAGGTTTCAGATTTTGGCGTGCGGGATCTGTGTTTCCAAGAGGCTGAAGTTGTCAGCCTTCTTGAAAAGCACGGGGTCGACGCGATTGATGAGAGCCGCATCCAAGCCTTGCATCAACGACTTGAGGGCTGGGTTGGAGGGCTGACGCTTGCCGCCATGCTACTCAAGCGCGATCCCGAGCAAATTCAGGATCTGGCGAACTTCTCTGGAGAACGTCGTCAATTCTCGGACTTCTTCCTGCAAGACGTCCTGGCTCAGCAGCCCGAACACTTGAGCCAGTTTCTGCTGCAGACATCCGTACTGGACCGTCTGACAGCACCGCTGTGCAATGTGCTGACAGAACAACAGAACTGCCAGGACCTGCTGCGCGAATGCGAGAGCCGTGGCCTGTTCTTGATGCCAATGGATGACGACAGGACCTGGTATCGGTATCACCCACTGTTTGCTGAGTTCCTGCGCCGGGAACTACGGCAGAAAAATGAAGGGCAGTTAATGCACCTTCACGCTCAAGCCAGTGATTGGTTTTGCCAGAGCGGCGATCACATGGAAGCGTTCAACCAAGCCATGGCAGGCAAGGACATGCTGCGTGCCGCTGAAATCATGGATACCTACTGTGAAGATATTTTTGGCACTCACGAAAACGCATGGTTATTGGCAGAAAAACTGCCTGGCGAAATCATCAATCGATTCCCCAATATCCTGCTTGCGCTGGTATGGCAGTTGGAACTGCTCTGGCAATTCGAAACCTGCAAAAAATTGATGGGCATTGCCCGCCAACGTATCCAACAGCTGGAGCATGACCAGCTATTGCCTGAGCTTCGTTTGAAGAATTTGCGGCACATACTTGAGCATCGCGAGTTGATGCTGAACATGCTCGGCGACGACATGCCCCAAGTGCAAACACAGGCACAGCGCCTGATAGAAACCTATGACGACGCCCACCCCCTGGTACGTGCCAGCCTTTACACCGCTCTGATGTATGCCCGCCGCGAGCATTACAAACTCGAGGAAGTGGAGCGTTTCAATACCCAGGCTTCGGAATACCTTCAACGCTTGCCGAATGACCTCGGTCAAGTGTTTCACAATGCGATTCTTGGTCCATCCAGGTTAATGGCCGGACGTACTCATGCCGCAATTCAAGCACTGACCACCGCGCTGCGCTCAGCCGAACGGCTGGCGGGACGACGCTCGCCGCTGGCCGCCATGGTCGCGGTTCACCTGGCCAAAGCTCACTATGAACGTGATGAACTCAGTCAGGCACGGGCGCTTCTGGACGAACATCTATCCCAGGCCGGTTATATCGGCTTCGTTGACCAAGCGATCGCCGGCTGGCTGACCCGGGCTCGCCTGGCGATGCTGGACGGCGATAAAGCCGGGGCTTTGCGCATGCTTGACGAAGCCGATGTGTTTGCAACCGAGCATGAATTCGAACGACTTCGCCTTTATACGCTCGCCGAACGGCTCAAATGGTTATTGCGCCAAGGTGAAACGGATGAAGTCATTCGTCTGGGACGCAAGCATGGACTGCGCTGCGAGGCGAGCGACGTCTCGCCTCATACCCGTATCACCACTCGCGACGAGGCCAGAGCCTTAGCTTGGGTCAGAGTCGCCCAAGCTGAAGATCGCCTGCCCGATGCGATCAATCTCGCCAGGCTTTGGCACCGCCATCTTGAAAAAGCTGAAGCGGTCAGGAGCATGGTTCGTTGGGGCATCATCATCGCCCATCTGTCGGTGCTCGCCGCAGACCAGCGTGCAGCGATGAGAATGTTGCGCAAGACAATGTCCTACGCGGCACCCTGTGGTTTCATTCGGGTGTTTCTGGATGAAGGCGCCTGGCTCCAGGGGCTCCTCATCGACCAACTTCAGGACACCGCGCTTGAAGGCGAGCAAAATGACACTTTCGCTGCCGACTTGCTGAACCGACTGCAAGCGGGGCGATCCGGCGCGTCGGCCAACTCGGTAAGCCACCCGCAACCGGAAGGCTCGCCCGTATGCGGCGCGCTGAACAGCCGTGAACTCGACATCCTGGAGATGGTAGCCGTCGGGCTTTTGAACAGGGAAATAGGCATGAAACTCGGCATGACTGAAGGCTCAGTCAAATGGTACCTCCAGCAAATTTACGACAAGATTGGCGTACGCCGCCGTTCCCAGGCCGCTGAACGAGCCCGACAACTGGGCATCTTGAGCTGACTCGAAACAGCCTGTCGGAGCCGTTTCCGACAGGCTTCGCGCTACTCGCTATCGATGGATAGGTGTCACCGTCGTCCCCTCTTCCTAGCATCAAGGCTGAGCTTACCTAGCCTCACAAGAACAATAGGAAGTATGACATGACATCCGCTTACGATATCGTCGCTATCGGCTCCGGCCACAATGGCTTGGTTGCAGCCGCTTACCTGGCTGCGGCCGGAAAAAAAGTGCTGGTACTGGAACGAAACGCCTGGTTTGGTGGAGGTGTAGTGACCCGGGAACTGACGGTGCCTGGCTTCCGTCACGACCAACACTCGGTCGGCCACATTTTTATTCAAGCCAATCCGCTGATTCGCAACGACGAGCTCGGCCTGCTAAGCAAATATGGCTTGAAGTACATTTATCCTGAGGTGCCGCTGATCACCGTATTCGACGACGAAACGACGCTCAGCCTGTACCGCGACCGCCAGAAGAATTATGAAGAATTGGCAAAGTACTCACGCAAGGACGCTGAGGCCTATCTGAAATTCTCCGATATCGCTGCACATTATCTTCCGATGTTGCTGGGTACTTTGTATTCGGCACCCGTGCCAATGGGTGCGCAATTCGCAATGATGGACCAGAGCCAGCCGGGCCGTGAAATGTTCGCCACGATGATGAGAAGCAGTTGGGACATTATCACCGAGTGGTTTGAACACGAAAAAGTACGGCTGCACTTTGCTCGAATGGTTGGGGAAAACCTTGCCAGTCCAGAAGAACTCGGCTCAGGTATCAGTCTGTTCATGTTCCTGGGCTTCATGGAGAAGTACGGCATTGGTATTCCAGTGGGCGGCAGCGGTGCACTGACAGAGTCGCTGATCCGCTGCATTCGCGACCACGGCGGTGAAGTGCTCGCCGATGTCGATGTTGCCAAAATCACTGTTTCCGGTGGTCGCGCACGGTCTGTGCGAACTCATGACGGGCGCGTTTTTGAAGCAACCGACGCCGTGATCGGGGGAATTCACCCGCATCTGTTGCGCGGCTACCTGGACGAAGCGGGGGTCGAACCACAAGTTTTCGAGCGCGCCGAACGAACGCTTAATTCACCCTGCGCATGCATTACGATTCATGCTGCACTCAATGAGAAGCTTCGTTTTGTGGCTGGCGATCACGTGGACAAGGCGGCCTTCATCGAACTTCTGCCAATGAGCCTGCCACGTTTCCGCAGGTCTTTCGACGACGTGCGATATGGCGAACTCCCCAAAGACCCGCTGCTAGCGCTCGCGTCTCCCACCAACATCGATCCGACTCGCGCACCTTCAGGCAAGGCCACGATGCATGCATGGGCGTATGTCCCTTTTCAATTGGAAGGCCGCACCCCTGAATATTGGGACGACTTCAAGGATGAATACGCAGAGCAACTGATTGATCGAATGAGCCCCTATTTCCGCAACCTTGATAGCAACTTGATTATCGACCGCCATATCGATTCGCCACTCGACATGCAACGGACATCACCCAGTTTCCAACGGGGTGATTTGCATGGTATTGCCGGATACCAACATCAGTTCGGTGCTCATCGGCCTACACCTGAACTAGGTCGAAATACAGTACCTGGCGTTGATCGTTTCTACCTCGTCGGCCCATTTCAGCACCCAGGTGGCGGCGTCTTTGGTGCCGGGCGAGCAACGGCCATGCGCATGTTCGATGACTTGAAAATGAACTTCAGCCTATTCAGCAAGGTGGCGTGATGAAACTTTACTCTCCTGATGGTAGCGAACTGATGCAGATCCAATCCCTTGAGCGCGACGGTGACCTGCTGCTGCTCAAAGGTACTGCCTTCGGCGCCATGCCGATTGTTGCCCAGTTGCGTCCCGAAGAAATGCGCGGCGGTTTGCGTTTGCTCAACTTTCGACTTGCCACTTTTCTGATCAGTATGCTGCTGCCGCGGCGCCGGTGAGGTCTTGGAATGGAAAACTCTAAAGACCTCTATGTGGTGTTGCTGTACCTCAAACACATGGAAGCGGGTGACACAGGTGCTGCTCTCAGACTGGCCAGTGATGATGCGACATTCTGGATGCCTGGACCTGGAACGCTTAACAAGGCTCAACTGGAGGCGTTTTTCGAGCAGGTAGGTCCCATGATCAAGAGCATGGTTTTTACATTGCATGGAATCACAGAGCAGGACGGCCGCCTGGCCGTCGAAGCTACGGGTGAGGCGCAACTAAGCAATGGCCAAATTTACACGAACGAATACCACTTCCTGTTTATCGTCAAGGAGGGAAAAATTCAGCTAATGAAGGAATATGCCGATACCGCGCCAGCATCGGTATTCTTCTAGAGATCGAGTAGGAGGCGGATTTGCATCCGCCGTCCTCTCACACCACCGTACGTACGGTTCCGTATACGGCGGTTCAGGTTATGCAGATAAGCCGTTGATCGTATCCAGTATCGAGACCAGTCCGAGCTGATCCCACAGTTTCTTCGGCAACGCCTGATTCATATGCGACGCCCCCGAGTTCCACCATGGGCCTCGGCCATTGAACGCTGACTTGCAGGCCCGCTCTTCTTTGAGCCCCCGGCGCATCAGGTTACGTGCCCTCGTTGAGGGCTGCTTCCATTGACGCCAAAGGATGCATCGAAGTTTGCGTCGTACCCAGCCATCCAGCTCTTCAAGTGCCTTCCTGCTTTGGCTGAGTTTGAAATAGCCTGCCCAGCCACGCAGCATCGGGTTTATCCGCTCGATGACGCCCGCCATCTTTTGGCCCCGCGCTCCGCGCAACAGCTCTCTGAGCCGGTCGCGTAGACGATGCAAGCTCAGGCTCGCCACTTTCATTCTCGGATGTTGGTGCCAGGTCCTCCCATAGCCCAGGTAGTCACAGACCCAAGGCCGCGCCACGCGGCTCTTTTCCCGATTCAGCGTTAGTTTCAAACGCCGCTTGTCTTCGATTTGGCGCTCGACGTAGGCCATCAATACATCGTGGTTAACCCGATCAAAGAACTTTTCCAGATCGAGTTCCACGCACCAACGGTGGCCCGCCGCCACATGGGCGCGGGCTGTTTCGATGGCTTGGTGAGCGCTTCTGTTCGGGCGAAAGCCATAGCTATAGTCCGAAAACAGAGGGTCGAAGATCGGCGTGAGCTGTTGCAGTAGAGCTTGTTGGATCAGTCGATCCACGACACAGGGGATACCCAACCGCCGTGTTCCACCTTTGGGTTTAGGAGTTTCGACGGCGCGCACACCTTGCGGGTGATACTCGCCGGCCAGCAACCGAGCCTTGAGGATCGGCCAATACTGATTCGTGTAGTCCGCCAATTGCTCCACCGTCATGCCATCGGCACCCGGTGCGCCCTTGTTGCTGACCCCCCGTTGATACGCACGCCGCAGGTTGGCGGGTGCAAGCACCCGCTCCATCAGCGTGTCCGGCTCCGCGTTCGTCCACGTCACAGACGCCGCCGATGCCTGCGCACTGCCAGCCGCAAGCCCTGGATTCCGTCCAGCACTTGGGGTTACAGCCCTCTTGTGGAGAGATTTCTGCTTTTCGGACATTCGACGAGACTCTGACGCCTACTGGCGGCATAACCTGTTCGACCCTTCATCGACCCGGTTTCGGTGATTACTACGGCTTCAGCTGACTTCTGCACGCTCATCCCGTCGCCTCTCGACGCTCGGTAGCACACTGGCAAGCGTACAGATCTCCCAGGGTAATTCGCGCGACCTTCCTGCTTATGCCTGTCGGATCTACGTCACAGCATTCCGTGCAAGTACTGGGCTTTAACGATTACGGCCGTCTTACCCCGCTGCGCCGCCTAATCCGCTTCCTGTTCGTCAGGCCAGCATTTTGCCTCGGGCTTCCTTCGGATTCGCAGTCACCCGCGACACCCTTGCCTCTGGCTAACACTTCCCCTTGCCGGGTGTGTAGAGGACTTTCACCTCCAAGTCACCAGCGTGGCCACCACGACCAAGCTGGTTGCGCTTACGCGCAACGCGCCATGCCTGGCGCACGCAAAAAAAAAGCCACTCATCTGAGTGGCTTTTTTCTGAATCTTGGAGCGGGAAACGAGACTCGAACTCGCGACCCCGACCTTGGCAAGGTCGTGCTCTACCAACTGAGCTATTCCCGCGTCTTGGTGTGGCGCATTCTATAGATTCAGATTACGCCGTCAACCCTTTGATTCAAAAAAGTTTTATTTCGGCTCTACATCCGTCCGCAGATGCGGCCAGGCGGCGCGCAGGTATTGGACCATTGACCACAACGTCAGCCCAGCGGAAACCAGCAGCAGCGCATAGCCCAACAGCACCCAGAAGCTGAAGTCCGACGGGTTGGCCAGCAGGATCACCAGCGCGAGCATCTGCGCCGCGGTTTTCCATTTGCCGAGGTTCGACACGGCAACCTGGGCACGAGCGCCCAGTTCAGCCATCCATTCACGGAGCGCCGAGACGACGATTTCGCGCCCAATGATCACCGCCGCCGGCAAGGTGAGCCAAAGGTTGCCATGTTCCTGCACCAGCAGCACCAGGGCCACCGCGACCATCAGCTTGTCGGCCACCGGGTCGAGAAAGGCACCGAACGGCGTGCTCTGCTCAAGGCGTCGGGCCAGGTAACCATCCAGCCAGTCCGTCGCGGCGGCGAAGGCGAAGACCGAGGCGGAGGCCACGTAGCTCCAGTGGTACGGCAAATAGAACAGCAATATGAAGATCGGGATGAGCAGGACGCGTAGAACGGTAATCAGGTTTGGGATATTCATCGGCACAACTGGCTACGAGGTTGACGGGCATTCTACTCGCTATGCAGGTTTGCATAAATCGACTCTGCGAGCTTTTTACTGATACCGGGTGCTTTGGCTATCTCCTCGATGCTGGCACGAGACAGTTCCTGCAATCCACCAAAATGTTTCAACAAGTCGCGGCGTCGCATCGGGCCGACGCCTGCCACACCTTCCAGTGTAGACGTCCGGCGCGTCTTGCCACGGCGGGCACGGTGTCCGGTGATGGCGAAACGGTGGGCTTCGTCGCGAATCTGTTGGATCAGGTGCAGCGCTGGCGAATCGCCCTTGAGGGTGAATTCATGGGCCGCATCGTTCAGGTACAAGGTCTCGAAACCGGCCTTGCGCGTCGCGCCCTTGGCCACGCCCAGCAGGATCAGGTCCGGGACCATCAACTCATTGAGCACATCGCGGGCCATGGACAACTGGCCTTTGCCGCCGTCCACCAGGAGGATGTCCGGCAACTTGCCCTCCCCGTCCTTCAGCTTGCCGAAGCGCCGCATCAACGCCTGATGCATCGCCGCATAGTCATCGCCCGGCGTGACGCCTTCGATGTTGTAACGGCGGTAGTCGGACTTGATCGGGCCTTCCGGACCGAACACCACGCAGGACGCCACGGTCGCCTCGCCGCTGGAATGGCTGATGTCGTAGCACTCCAGCCGCTGCGGCGGCTCGTCCAGGTTCAGCACTTCGGCCAGGGCATCGAACCGCGCCGCCACGTGTTGGCGGTTGGCCAGGCGCGCGCCCAGGGCCTGTTCGGCGTTGGTCACGGCCAGTTGTTGCCAACGGGCGCGGGTGCCGCGAACACGGTGGCTGATGGTCAGTTCACGACCGCGGAGCTTGTCGATGGCTTCGATCAGGGCCGGGAAATCTTCATGGACCACGTTGACGATCAACTCGGCAGGCAAGTCGCGTTCCGGACTGCTGATGTAGTACTGGCCCAGAAACGCCGCCATGACCTCGGACACGTCTTCTTCGATGCCCACTTGAGGAAAGAAGTTCTTGCTGCCCAGCACCCGACCGCCGCGCACACTGATCAAGTGCACGCAGGCGCCGCCCGGGTTGATGAACGCGGCAACCACATCGACATCGCCACTGCCGCCTTCCATGCTTTGCTGGTCTTGCACGCGGCGCAGCAGGCCGATCTGGTCGCGCAGCTCGGCGGCCCGTTCGAATTCAAGGTTGACCGCCGCGTCCTCCATGGCTGCTGATAGCTCGTCGGTCAGCGCATTGCTGCGGCCCTCCAGGAACATCACCGAGTGACGCACGTCCTCGGCGTAGACCTGCGGCTCGACAAACCCCACGCAAGGCGCCTTGCAGCGCTTGATCTGGTACTGCAGGCAGGGCCGGGTGCGATTTTTGTAGTAGCTGTCTTCACATTGGCGAACGAAGAAGGTCTTCTGCAGCAGGCTGAGGCTTTCACGAATCGCCCCGGCGCTGGGATAAGGGCCGAAATACCTGCCCTTGGCCTTCTTGGCGCCCCGATGAATGCTCAGGCGCGGAAACGCCCCGTCGGACAGAAACACGTAGGGGTAGGATTTGTCGTCGCGCAACAGGATGTTGTACGGCGGGCGCCATTCCTTGATCAGCGTCTGTTCGAGCAGCAGGGCCTCGGTTTCATTGGCGGTGATCGTCGTTTCGATTTGCGCGATGCGCCCCACCAGGGCAGAGGTCTTCGGGGCCAGGCCGGTCTTGCGAAAGTAGCTGGCCAGGCGTTTCTTGAGGTTCTTGGCCTTGCCGACATAAAGCAGGCGCGCCTCGCTGTCGAACATGCGGTACACGCCGGGGCGACCGCTGCAGGTGGAGAGGAACGCGCTGGGATCAAACAATTCAGTCATTTTCAGGCGCTGGCATCGACCATGCCGTGGCGCACCGCCAACAGTGTCAATTCGACGTCACTGCTGATCGAAAGCTTCTCGAAGATACGGTATCGGTAGGTGTTGACGGTTTTGGGGGACAGGCACAGCTTGTCGGAGATGATCTGTACCTTCTGGCAACCAACAATCATCAGGGCAATCTGGATTTCCCGTTCCGACAGCGCATCGAAAGGCGAATCATTGGTCGGCTGGAACGACTTGATCGCCAACTGCTGGGCGATTTGCGGGCTGATGTAGCGTTGCCCGGCAAAAACCAGACGAATGGCCTGGACCATTTCGTTCAAGCCAGCGCCCTTGGTAAGGTAGCCCGCCGCGCCCGCTTGCAACAGCCGGGTGGGGAATGGGTCCTCTTCGCAGACGGTTACCGCGACCACCTTGATGTCCGGGTGACTGCGCAGCAGTTTGCGCGTGGCCTCAAGGCCGCCGATGCCAGGCATCTTGACGTCCATCAACACCACGTCGGGCTTCAATTCGCGCGCTTTGATCAGGGATTCTTCCCCGGACTCAGCTTGGCCAACTACCTGCAGGCCATCGATGTCAGCCAGCATTCGTGTAATGCCCGTACGGACGAGATCATGGTCATCGACCACTAACACCCTAATCAAGCAGACACCTCACGATTTGGTCTTATTTGGGTTGCACAACACCTTAGCAAAAAGCGTCCGGCAGACCTAGCGCAAAGGAACAGATAAAAGTTACAACACATCTTTATTGGCACAACGTCCGAGGCTTCAAGCACCGGCGTCTCGCTGCATCCTCAGGAAATATTCGTCTTCGCCCACGACGCGCAGGCCCATGCGTTCGTACAACGCCCTGGCCGGATTTTCCTTGAACACCGTCAGGCGCAGCGCCGGGCGACGCTCCAGGCCCACGAGGTCCCAAACCTGTCCGATCGCCCAGGTTCCGGCGCCCTGCCCGCGAAACGCCTCGTCGATCTGCAGCTCCCGGATATACAACGCCCGGGCATCACGACTGAGACTGACAAAGCCCAGTGCCTGGCCAGCACGACTGATTATCCAGTTCTGGCGAATGATCCAGGCCAAGTCGAACGCTTCATCCTGCCAGAGCAAATCATGCTTGAGGTAATAAGCAAGCATGTTGTCGCAGGTCAGCTGCCGGGCGAAGTCAATGTCCCCTGCCGTTGCCGCACGCCACTCGAAGCTCATGAACACCTCATCCAAGCACTGCCACCGGCACGACTTGTCCTGCCCAGCTGTTGACTTCGCGTCGGGCGATCACCAACAGCTCGCCAGCGCCGGGCGCTGCCGCGAGCAGCGAACCGTCCGGCCCCCAGATGGCACTGCGACCAGCCGATTCCCAGCCTCCGGTGGCGCCGCCATGATTGGCCATCAGCACGGTCATGGCATGCTGCCGGGCATATCCTTGCAGCAATGCCGTATCGGACACGTAGCCAGCCTCGGTGATCAACACCCCCGCCGCATAAAGCGTAGCGCCCTGCCCAGCTACCGCGGCAGAATGGCTGGCGTGGGAAAAATCGGCGCATACCGCCAGGGCGATGCAATCCTGCCCCATTGTCAGCATCGAGCCACCATGCCCCGGGGCGAAGGCAACTTCTTCCCCCGGGTGCAGATGCTGCTTGCTGTAGACCCCGAGGGAGCCGTCGGCACCGAAGACCAGCGCGCCGATCAACACCGAGGCGTCCGCCGACAGGCGAATCGGCATGCCCACCACCGCTGTCAGGCCGAGCTCGCGGGCCAGGTCGCGCAGCGGTTGCAATATGGCATTCTCTGGCAGGATGGCCAGATCCGCCGCCAGGCCGCCTTCGTAGCCGGTGAGTGACAGCTCAGGAAACACTAGCAACTGCACACCCTGTTCAGCAGCCGCCTGCATGAAATGCTGATGACGCAGGAGGTTGGCGCGTACATCCCCCGCGATGGAGATCGACTGGGCGGCGGCGAAGGCTGGAGCGGTCATGGATCATCCTTGGGAGGCGCTGCAAACCTGAAGTTTGTCATAAAGCCCAGCGGACTCAAGCCGGGACGAACAATTGCATGCCCTCGATAGAATTTTCTGATTGAACCGCCGCCCCGCCCTCTAGTAAGCTCAGGGCCATTCATCGGAGACAGACCATGTTCAACGCCCTCTCATCGCTTCAAACCGCCAGCGCCCCGCGCTCGGTTGCGGCTGCCTGGGCGAACAGTGTTCAAACTCCGGTCAGCTTTTATTTTGGGTATTGGTTTAGCCACTGGCGCGCCTGATACCCAACCGGCGCCCACTTTAAACGGGTCGCCTTCCAGAGTTTTCCAAACCCCCGGTCGGCCTCCCGACCGGGGGTTTTGTTTTTTCAGGCCCCACACATTTGCGACACCAGACAACTTGAGGATTGAGCCATGAACTACGCCACTTATTACCGTTACGACAGTTTTTCCGCCTGGCGATTTACCAGCCACCGCTCGGGACAGCCTGCCGCCTCCGATCGGTCACCTACCGGTGGCAAGCCTCAATTGCGGGCCAATCCGGCCAATTGTCGAACACCCCACTAGGACCGGCGCGCGGGAACGAACCCGCCGCCCGTCCAGGAAGCCAGATCATGAATTCGTCCGTCTCCGCTTTGCCGCTGTCCACGCTCAACCCTGCCAACGAAGCCCTGACCCTGCGTCTGCCGAGCTCGTTGCAACTCAAGCACCAATTACCGCTCAGCACCGCGTTGAGCCAGCAAGTGAGCGCCCATCGCCAGGCCATCCGCGCGATCCTCGACGGTGAGGACTCCCGCCTGCTGGTCATCGTCGGCCCCTGCTCGATCCACGACCCGAAATCCGCCCTTGAATACGCCGCCAACCTGGCCCGCGTGGCCCATGAAGTGAGCGACAGCATGCTGCTGGTCATGCGCGCCTACGTGGAAAAGCCCCGCACGACCGTAGGCTGGAAAGGCCTGGCCTACGATCCTGGCCTGGATGGCAGCGATGACATGGCCGCGGGCCTGACCTTGTCCCGGGAACTGATGCGAGAGATGTTGCAGCTTGGTTTGCCTGTCGCCACCGAACTGCTGCAACCCATGGCCGCCAGCTACTTCGATGACCTGCTCAGTTGGGTCGCCATCGGCGCACGCACCACCGAATCGCAGATCCATCGGGAAATGGCCAGCGGCCTGGGCATGCCCGTAGGGTTCAAGAACGGCACCGACGGCGGGGTCGGCATCGCCTGCGATGCCATGCGTTCTGCCGCCCATCCCCATCGGCATTTCGGCGTAGACAGCCAGGGGCATCCGGCGATCATCCAGACGCCAGGCAACCCCGACACCCACCTGGTGCTGCGCGGTGGTCATCGCGGGCCGAACTACGACCAACAGAGCGTCACGCAGATACACCACGACCTGACCCGCCTCAAGATACCGGCCCGGATCATGGTGGACTGCAGCCACGCCAACAGCGGCAAAGACCCGTTGCGCCAACCGCAGGTGTTCAATGACGTGCTGGAACAACGCCTGCAAGGCAACCGCACCCTGATCGGCATGATGCTCGAAAGCCATCTGTTCGAAGGCTGCCAACCGCTGGGCCCATCGATGCGCTACGGCGTCTCGGTCACCGACGGCTGCCTGGGCTGGGAGTCCACCGAACGGCTGCTGCGCGAAGCCCATCGCAAGCTGCAATTGCCAGCCTGAGCCTCGAACGCGCCGTCCCCTGGAGCCAGGGGCGGCGCTCCCACAGAGGTTGTGCCGGGCTTCGCTCAGCCTGGCGCGCCGGAACGCACCCGGACCGTCACCCACTCGGAACGCTGGCTGACGTCATCCAGACGCTCGACCTGATAGAACACGCCCACCGACCTGCCGCCTTGATCCTGCCAATACACCGCAGGAATCAAAAAAGCGAGCGGTTGGCCTGCCGTGGCCTCGGTGATTTCGCGTTCACGCACATAAGACGAGTTTCCGTTGCACTGCAACCAGACCAGCTCGCCCGCCTCAAGCCCGGGATCATCGATAACAATCGTCACCCCTTCTTGCAAATCGTCGACATCCAGCCACCCGTCGTTCATCTCCCGAATCCTGGGCGCCTTCAACGCAGGACGCAGCAGAGGACCGATGTGCAACGACAAGGGCTCGGCGCGGCGCACCGAATGTCCACGCCTGACGACATAGGCCAAGGCCAGGTCGTGTCCTACATGGGGAGCGATCAGCGAATGATCGATCCAGAGCGACAGCTCACGACCGACAGCATGGGCTTCTATCTCCAGCACATCGCGCCAAAGCGCGTTGGAGTCCTTGCTGGCCGTCAGGATCAATCGATCGCCGACCGCCATCCTGGCGTAGGGCCGAATCGTCACCCACGTTCCATCGGGCACCCGACTTGGATCAAGGCTGCCACCGACCGCATCGTTGGCAACGGCAGGCAGCAGTCGCGGCGATACATCGCCGATGTCCAGTTGCAGGTGTTGCGAAACCAGGATGGCCGGCAACTGTTTGCCCATCACCTGGTAGGAGAGCTCCAGCGAGCCACCGTCCAACTCGGCGATGTGTGGTTCGCGCACGACGAACACGACGTCGCGCCCTACTTGCCGCTCCGTGACGAACCCGGCCACCTCATGTCGATAAGGCTCTCCCTCGTTGTTGAGCCCATGCCAACGCAGCAGCACCTCATCCCCGCACGCCATCATGGGATAAGGCTTGACGGTAACGACGGCCTTGCGCCAAGCGGGGTCGATCACCCCGTCCCTGGCCGCTGCCAGGATCGGTGGCGGCAGCCTTGCTCCTGAAGTTGAACGGGATCGTTGAAGAGAGGGGTAAGTGATCATGTGCAGGCTCCAGTCCTTGGATGAAGGCACCGTTTGCATAACGGCGCTCGATGGAGCCATTAAAACCTGCTCGCGGCAAACGCACAGCCAGACAAGACGACAACAGCGGTGGTCCCTGGCGCTCAAAGCTGTAGCTGCGAACGACTCCGGTTATAGGAGACCTCCTACACCTTTAGCCAGCGCCGGGCTATTTCCCATTCTTCCCACTTTTTCTATTCCGGTTTCCCCGCGTCAGCGCGGTTTCTTCCTACACCGTCCCTTACAGGCCTGGATTAGAGTGAAGTCGCAAATTCATCGTGAACCTCTTCGAAAAAGGTACGAACATGCAACGGAATGCAACCACTCAATTCCCCATCCTGTTGGTCCATGGGTTGTTCGGGTTTGACAAGATCGGCGGCTTCGAACTTTTCCATGGCATCAAACAAGCCCTACGCGCAGGCGGTGCCCGGGTGTTCATCCCACACCTGTCGGCCTCCCATTGCAACGAGGCCAGGGGCGAACAACTACTGGCGCAAATCGATCGGGTCCTGGCCGGCACCGGTGCCGCCCGGGTCAACCTGATCGGCCACAGCCAGGGTGCGCTGGCCGCCCGGTATGCCGCCGCGCTGGCACCCGACAAAGTTGCCTCGGTCACGTCGGTCAGCGGCCCCAACCATGGTTCCGAACTGGCCGATTTCCTGCGCAAGGCCCTGACCCCCGGACGTTTGCCAGGGCATGTGGCAAGAGGCGTCGCCACACTGTTCGTCGATTTCATCTCACGGCTTGACGGGCAGGCGCAGCTATCGCCCAGCGCCGTCGCGGCGCTGGCAACGTTGACCACAGAGGCCGTGGGCGCCTTCAACGACAAATACCCCCAAGGCCTGCCGAAGAACTGGGGCGGGAACGGCCCGGACCGGGTCAATGGCGTGCGCTACTACTCATGGAGCGGTACGTTGCGCGAGGCTACGGGGGAAGCATCGGAGCCTTTGCAGGGTTTCTGCCGCGCCTTCTCCGACTACTTCATCACCGAAGCCGAGCAGAACGACGGCCTGGTCGGACGCTTCAGTTCGCACCTGGGCAAGGTCATTCGCTCCGACTATCCAATGGACCATATGGAGGCCATCAGCCCAGGAGTCGGCACATCACGCAAGGGTACAGCCCCCACAGAGCTTTACCTGCGTCACGCCGAGCGCCTGCGCAAAGCCGGCCTTTGATCGCCGGGCCCAAGGTTTTGACGCAATTTTGACAACAACCCGTTCATGAATCCGGTAGGCTCAACACCTTTAAATACAGCGAAAGGAATTTCCCCCATGGCCAAAGCCACTGCCCGCCACATCCTGGTTTCCACCGAAGACAAGTGCAACGAACTCAAGGCCCAGATCGAAGCCGGCGCCGATTTCGCCGAAGTGGCCAAGGCCAACTCCTCCTGCCCATCCAGCCGTCAAGGCGGCGACCTGGGTTCGTTCGGCCCGGGCCAGATGGTCAAGGAATTCGACACCGTGGTATTCAGTGCCCCGATCAATGTGGTCCAGGGCCCGGTCAAGACCCAGTTCGGCTATCACCTGCTGGAAGTGACCAGTCGCCAGGACTGATCCCGATTTATCGACATGACGGCCCGCCCTTCGGTGGGCCGTTGTGTTTGGGTCACACGGGGCTGGCGATCCAGGCGCCGCTCGCGTACAAATCGTGTCATCGATCACCCGGCTTTAAGGCTGACAATGCGACTGGCGTTCCCTTCCCTGCTATTGACTGCCGTGGCCCTGCTGACAGGCGCCGTCGGCGTCGATGCAGCACCGCAACATGCCCTGACCGTCTATGGCGAACCGGCCAAATATGCCGAAGGTTTCGGCCACTTCGCCTACACCAATCCCCAGGCCCCCAAAGGCGGGACCATGCGCCGCTCGGCCGTCGAGATCGGCCACTTCGACCATATCCTGCCCTACATCGACAAAGGCATCGGGGTCAGCCAGATCGACGGGATGCTCTACTCGCCACTGGCCCAGCGCTCGCTGGATGAGCCCTATACCGTCTATGGCCTGGTGGCGCAGAAAATGGAGCGGGCCGACGATGGCCTGTCGCTGCGCTTCTACCTGAACCCCAAGGCCCGCTTCGCCGACGGCAAGCCCATCACCGCCCAGGACGTGCGCTACAGCTTCGAGCTGTTGATGAGCCAAGGCAGCCTGCGCTATCGCACCCAGTTCGTAGCGGTCAAGGACGTCGTGGTCGAGGACGAACGCACCGTGCGCTTCAACTTCAAGAACAACGAAAGCCGTACCCTGCCCCTGGACATCGCCACTTTGCCGGTCTTTCCCGAACATTGGTGGAAGACCCGCGATTTCGCTAACGGCGGCGGCTACGAGCCCCCGCTGGGCAGTGGCCCCTACCGGGTCAGCAAAGTCGATTCCGGGCGCAGCATTACCTTCGAACGTAATGCCGACTGGTGGGGCAAGGATCTGCCGGTCAGTCGCGGCCTCTACAATTTCGACCATTTCAGCATCGAGTATTTTGGCGACACCGATGTGGCCCGCCAGGTGCTGCGCGGTGGCGCCTATGACTACAATCGCGAGTTCTCCGCCACCGGTTATGCCATCGGCTATGACAGCCCGGCCCTGCACGACGGTCGCCTGCAAAAGGCTCACTTGGCCACCCAGGCTCCCCAGACCGCCCAGGGCTTCGTGTTCAACCTGCAGAAACCGCAGTTCCAGGACCGTCGTGTGCGCCAGGCCCTGGCGATGCTCTGGGATTTCGAATGGAGCAATCGCCAGATGATGCGCAACGTCTATGTGCGTCAGCAGAGTTACTTTTCCAACACCGACCTCGCCGCTCGAGAACTGCCCGATGCCGGCGAACTGGCGATCCTCGAGCCGTTACGCGGCAAGATTCCCGACGAAGTCTTCACCCAAGTCTTCCAGGCCCCGAAAACCGACGGCAGTGGCGTGATCCGCGACAAACAACTGCAAGCCCTCGCCTTGTTGGAACAGGCCGGCTGGAAACCGGACGGCGACCGCCTGGTGAATGCCGAGGGCGAGCCGCTGAGCTTCACCTTCCTGAACAGCCAGAACGGTATCGACCGCCTGCTGCTGCCCTACAAACGTACCCTGGCGCAAATCGGCATCGACATGAGCATTCGCCGCATCGACGCCTCCCAGTACGTCAATCGCCTGATGAGTCGCGACTACGACATGATCATCACCGGCTACCCCGTCAGCACCTCGCCGGGCATGGAACTCTACAACTACTTCGGTTCGGCGGCCGCCAATGATCCAGGGGCCAACAACTACATGGCCTTGAAGGACCCGGCGGTGGACGCGCTGATCGACGGCTTGGTCAAGGCCAGCACCCAAGCCGACATGCTGCGCCATGCCCACGCCCTGGACCGGGTGCTGCAATGGAATCACTACTGGATTCCCAACTATTACCCGCCGGGCAGCTCGACCGTGTGGTGGAACCGCTTCGGCATCCCGAAAGTACAGGCCAGTAATGACGAAGCCATCGAAAGCTGGTGGGAAGTGAGCCCCACACCCTTGACCAACGAGCAGATGCGCGCCGAACTCATCAGGCGTGGCACACCCGGAGGGCGGCATTGATGTGGGCCTATATTGCACGGCGCCTGCTGCTGATCGTCCCCACGCTGGTGATTATCCTGCTGGTGAACTTCGTCATCGTGCAGGCCGCACCCGGCGGGCCGGTGGAACAAGCCATCGCCCACCTGCAAGGCATCGGCGGCGCCAGCGTCGGCGGTTCAGGCAACACCATGACCAACAGCTCCCGCGCCAGTCGCGGCCTGGATCCGCAACTGATCAAGGACATCGAGAAACAATACGGCTTCGATAAACCGGCCCATGAACGTCTGTGGCTGATGCTCAGCAGCTATGCCCGCCTCGACTTCGGCAAGAGTTTCTTCCGCGGCGCCACGGTTACCGACCTGATCCTGGAAAAGATGCCAGTGACCATTTCCCTTGGGCTCTGGGCAACATTGATCACCTATCTGGTGTCGATCCCCCTGGGCATCCGCAAGGCGGTGCATCACGGCTCGGCATTCGATGTGTGGAGCAGCACGGCGATCATCATTGGTTATGCGATGCCGGCGTTCCTCTTCGCGATGTTCCTGATCGTGGTGTTTGCCGGCGGTACGTCGTTGAACTGGTTTCCGGTGCGCGGGCTGGTGTCGGATAACTTCGAGTCGCTGTCGACACTGGGCAAGATCGCCGACTACTTCTGGCACTTGGTGCTGCCGGTCACGTCGCTGGTGATCGGCGGCTTCGCCACCCTGACGATCCTGACCAAGAATTCGTTCCTCAATGAAATCACCCGCCAGTACGTGGTCACCGCGCGAGCCAAGGGCATGAGCGAACGCCGGGTGCTGTACGGCCATGTGTTCCGCAACGCGATGCTGCTGGTGGTATCGGGTATTCCCCAGGCGTTCATCAGCGTGTTCTTTGCCGGCTCGCTGCTGATCGAGGTGATTTTTTCCCTCGACGGCCTGGGACGCATGAGCTACGAGGCCGCAGTCTCCCGGGATTATCCGGTGGTGTTCGGCTCGTTGTTCATCTTTACGCTGTTCGGCCTGCTGATCAAACTCGTCGGCGACCTCTGCTACACCCTGGTGGACCCGCGCATCGACTTCGCCGCGAGGAACGCCTGATGTTCAAGTTTTCACCCTTGGGTCGCCGGCGCTTCGAGCGTTTCAAGAAAAACCGTCGGGGCTGCTGGTCGCTGTGGCTGTTCATCGGCCTGTTCATCCTGACCCTGGGCGGCGAACTGATCGCCAATGACAAGCCGCTGGTGGTGAGCTACCAAGGCTCGCTGTATTTCCCGGTGTTCAAACGCCATACCGAACAGGAATTTGGTGGGCAGCTACCGTTCCAGGCCGACTACCGCAGCAGCTACGTGCAGAACCTGATCCACAAGGACGGCGGCTGGCTGTGGTTCCCACCGATCCCGTTCAGCGACGACACACCCAATTACGACCTCAACCAGCCGGCCCCGAGCCCACCCTCGACCGTGAACTGGCTGGGCACCGATGACCAATCCCGGGACGTGCTGGCCCGGGTGATCTTCGGTGCGCGAGTGTCGATCCTGTTCGCCCTGGCACTGACCGCCATCAGCACGCTGATCGGTATCGCCGCCGGTGCGTTGCAGGGGTATTACGGTGGTTGGGTGGATTTGCTCGGGCAACGCTTGCTGGAAGTCTGGTCCGGGCTGCCGGTGCTCTACTTGCTGATCATCTTGTCCGGCTTCGTGGAGCCGAACTTCTGGTGGCTGCTGGGGATCATGGCGCTGTTTTCCTGGCTGGCCCTGGTGGACGTGGTCCGTGCCGAGTTCCTGCGCGGGCGCAACCTGGAATACGTCAAGGCGGCCAGGGCCCTGGGGCTCAGTGATCGCAAGGTGATCGTGCGGCACATCCTGCCCAACGCGATGAACGCCACCCTGAGTTACTTGCCCTTCATCCTCACCGGGGCAATCTCGACCCTCACCGCCCTGGATTTCCTCGGCTTCGGCATGCCCGCCGGCAGCGCGTCGCTGGGGGAACTGATCGCCCAAGGCAAGCAAAACCTGCAAGCGCCGTGGCTGGGGCTGACGGCGTTTTTTACCCTGGCCCTGATTCTTTCCCTGTTGGTGTTTATCGGCGAGGCGTTGCGAGACGCGTTCGACCCACGCTCTTGAAAACAGCCATGAAGCGAAACCTTGAGATGAGCGACAACCTGATCGAAATCCGCGACTTGAGCGTGGCCTTCAACGACCAGACGGTGGTACGCAACCTGTGCCTGGACATCCGCCCCGGCGAGTGCCTGGCCCTGGTGGGCGAGTCCGGCTCCGGCAAGTCAGTGACAGCCCACTCGATCCTGCAATTGCTCCCCGAGACAGAGGCCCGCACCACCGGCAGCATTCGCTACCGCGGCCAGGAACTGCTGGGGGCCGATCCCATGGCCCTGCGGGAGTTGCGCGGCAATCGCATCGCGATGATCTTCCAGGAGCCGATGACCTCGCTGAACCCGCTGCACAGCGTCGAGAAGCAGATCGGTGAAACCCTGATGCTGCACCGGGGCCTGGGCGGCAAAGCGGCGCGCCAGCGCATTCTGGAACTGCTGGCCCTGGTGGGCATCCAGAAACCCGCCGAGCGGCTCAAGGCCTATCCCCACCAACTGTCCGGCGGCCAGCGGCAACGAGTGATGATCGCCATGGCGCTCGCCTGCGAGCCGGAGCTGTTGATCGCCGACGAACCGACCACCGCGCTGGACGTGACCGTGCAGCGCAAGATCCTGCTGCTGCTCAAGTCCTTGCAACAACGGCTCGGCATGTCCTTGCTGTTGATCAGCCACGACCTCAACCTGGTACGCAGCATCGCCCAGCGTGTGTGCGTGATGAAGGCCGGGGAAATCGTCGAGCAGGCGCCGTGCGAAACCCTGTTCAGCGCACCAAAACATCCCTACAGCTGCGAGCTGCTGCACGCCGAACCGGAAGGCGAGGCCCTGCCCCGGGACGACCGCGAGGAGGTGTTGCAAGTGCAAGACCTGCGCGTGAGTTTTCCCCTGGCCGGTGGGCTGTTCCGGCGCAAGGAATACCTGCACGCCGTGGACGGTATCAGCCTGAGCATCCAGCGCGGCAAGACCCTGGGCATCGTCGGCGAATCCGGCTCCGGCAAGTCCACCCTCGGCCAGGCAATCCTGCGGCTGATCGAGTCCGAAGGCAGCATTCGTTTCCAGGGCCAGGCCCTCGATCATCTGTCGCAAAAAGCCCTGCGGCCGTGGCGCAAGCAGATGCAGGTGGTGTTCCAGGACCCGTTCGGCAGCCTCAGCCCACGGATGTCGGTGCAGCAGATCATCAGCGAAGGCCTGGAGGTGCACAGCCCGTCCAGCCCTGAAGAATGCGAAGCCCAGGTGATCCAGGCGCTCAAGGAAGTCGGCCTCGACCCGCAGAGCCGCCATCGCTACCCCCACGAATTCTCCGGCGGCCAGCGCCAACGCATCGCCATTGCCCGGGCGTTGGTGCTCAAGCCGGCGTTGATTCTGCTGGACGAACCGACTTCGGCCCTGGACCGCACGGTGCAAAAGCAAGTGGTCGCCCTGCTCCGTCAGCTCCAGGAAAAGTACGGCTTGACCTACCTGTTCATCAGCCACGACCTGGCGGTAATTCGCGCCCTGGCCCACGACATGATCGTGATCAAGGACGGTAAAGTGGTCGAGCAAGGCGCCAGCCATGACGTGTTCGACTCACCCCAGCATCCCTACACCAAGGAGCTGTTGGCGGCGGCGCATCCCGGGTAATCCTGTCAGCTTGCAGGATTGCGTGCCGTGACGATCCACGCCGCGCCGTCCATCATCACCGACCGCTCGCCAGGGAGACCCGCGAAGACGGCACGAACGGCGGCCCAGGCGCGGGCGCGGATGTCGTCGGACTGATCAGCCAACACAAGCGACAATGGGCCGCCCTCGAACGCCATCTTCACCGCGTCGTCGATCGCTTCGTCCCGCGTCCCGCCCTCACCGAACGGGATAGAAGCATCAAAGGGCGCGATAGCGATATCGGTGAAGCCAGCCGTCGTCAGGATGCGTGTCAGCCGCCCCCGGTCGCCGAACGAGAACGGGCCGGGTGCTTCGGGACCGGGCGGCGCGGGTAGCGGGACGATGTCCTTGATTGCGGCCATCGGCAGGCGCACCCAATCGTTCTCGGCCACGCCACGCCAGCAGACGAAAGCGACCCGCCCGCCCGGCCGCAGCGCGCGTCGCATATGGGTGAAGGCCCCTGTGGGATCGTCGAAGAACATGACTCCGAAGCGCGAGAACAGGATGTCGAACGCACCCTCGGGCAGCTCGGCGCTGCTGGCGTCGGCTACCCGGAACTGGGCCGGCGTATCCTGTGGCGCCAGTGCGCGCGCTCGACCGATCAGCGGTTCGGATATGTCCACGCCCAGCACATGGCCGCCCGCGCCGACGCGGGAGGCCAGAGCCAGACTCGACGCGCCCG
The DNA here is from genome assembly GCF_900119205.1 of Pseudomonas sp. NFACC16-2. Classification (NCBI taxonomy): domain Bacteria; kingdom Pseudomonadati; phylum Pseudomonadota; class Gammaproteobacteria; order Pseudomonadales; family Pseudomonadaceae; genus Pseudomonas; species Pseudomonas sp. NFACC16-2. The sequence goes on from NZ_FPIX01000030.1 coordinate 43,547, forward strand.
CGCCGCAGCCGATGTCCAGCACGCGTTCGCCCATGGCGGGCGCGGCGGCTTCGATCGCGGCCCGGCCGAACACCGCAAACATGGCGTCGAGCCGAGCCTGGTTGGCGGCCCAGTACTCTCCGCTTTGGCCATTCCAGTCGGCGACTTGATGGGCATTTTGCTCTGTCATGACATCTCCTCGTCTTGAGTCGTTCTTCAGGCCACGCAAAAGCCGGGGACGGCGACCTTCTGGAACAGGTGCGGGCTGGCCACGACGGATGACGGATATGCAGGAAGTTTCGCGAGGAACGCGGGATCAGTGAAGGCGGCGCGGACCGCCTCGGTGGATTCCCACACCACATAGTTCAGGTAAGTCGGGCTATCGCCGATCGCTCGATGCAGTTGCATGGAAATGAAGCCCGGTTGCTTCGTTATGACTTCGGCAGCTGCCTTGAAAGCGTCCAGGAAGCCCGCTTCATCGGCGGGATCGACGACCGTGAAGAGATTGATCAGCACGAGAGGCGCGGCCGCGATACCGAGTTGGCGGTCAAATGGAAATTTCTCGTCTAGAGGTTTGAATGGTTTTACGGCGGGCATGGTGGCGCTCCTGTCTATTGCGCAATTGAAACTGGGGTGATCGATGCTGATTGCTCTCAAACCAGCATCGACTGCTGCGCGAAGATACCCGCCGTTGCGCCCTGCCATGATGCCGTGGTGACCGAGGGCATTGCGGGGTTGGCGAGGTCGCCGGCGGCATAGATGCCGGGCACGCTGGTTTCGCGGCGCTCGTCGACCTTGAGGGCGATGCCCTGGGGCGTATCGACCGTGGCGAGGCCCAGCGATTCATGCAGGCGTGCGGACGGCTTGTTGCGCGGATGCGCGAACAGGATGTCGACCGCGACAGCGGGACCGACGTCGAACCTGACGGTGGCGTTATGGCTCTCGTCATGGTCGATTTCGGTGATCCGGCCATCGACGACAGGGATGCCGCGGCGCGCCAGATCGGCCCGGATGTCGGGTGAAATGTCGTGACCATTGGCGAAGACTGTCAGCGTATCGGTCCAGTCATGGTACAGCCTGACGTAGTTGTGCGACGCCGGGCCGGACCAGACGAGCCCCCAATGCCGGCCGGCAACTTCAAAGCCGTCGCAATAGGGGCAGGGCACGATGGAGGTGCCCCAGCCTTCGGCAAAGCCAGGAATTTCAGGCATCTGGTCGGCAACGCCATAGCTCAGGATCAGGCGGCGCGCCCTGAGAGTTTCGCCCTCGCCCGTGAGGACGGAGAAATCATCGATGGCGCCGGAGACACTCTCGGCCCGGGCATTGACCATCTGGATCGTGGGATAGCGCGCCAGCTGCTGCCGCGCCTCGACCAAGATCTCCAGCGGTGGCTTGTGGTCGTGGCCGAGCACGCCATGGGAGTGGTCGGCGAAGCGATTGCGCGGCAGGCCGGTATCGAGAACGATGACCTTGCGGCGGGCACGGCCGAGCTGCAGGGCGGCGGCGAGCCCGGCAAAGCTGCCGCCGATGATGATGACGTCATTCATGGTGATGGGCTCCGCGTATGGATGAAGGAAGATTGGCTTGCAACTTTAAGATACTTTGAAGTACCGTAATTCAAGAATTAGAATACTGTCAAGTACTGGAATTTTTTATGACCGAAAACAACCAGACCCGGCGCGGCCGTCCTGCCAACGAGGCCCTTGGCCAAACTATAGTCGACGCTGCGGGCGAACTTTTTGTGGAGTTGGGTTTTCAAGCGACGACCATGGACAAGGTCGCCCAGCGGGCGAAGATCTCCAAGCTCAGCATCTATCGGCACTTCGAGAACAAGGAGGCGCTGTTCAGTGCGGCCATCGCGGCCCACTGCCATCAATTTGCACCGCAGGCCCTTATTGAAGGCGTCGGCGGTTCGGCGGCAGATCAACTCATGGCAGTGGGAACATCCCTGCTGCACACGTTGTTGAGCCCCGACGTGCGCAGTGTCGAAGCCATGATCATGGCCGACAAGACGAATCAAAAATCGTTAAGCAAGCGCCATTACGAAGCCGGCCCCGCCTATGTCATCGCCCAGATCGAGGCCCTGTTGCGTCAGTTGCACTCGAAGGCGGTCCTGAACGTGCCCGACCCCCTGGGATCCGCCCGCTTGTTTGCCGCGCTGTTCAAAGGATCTGATCTCCTGATGATCGCCCGCTTCGATGAGGCCAGGGCAAAGGACGACAACGAAATCGAATCCTATTGCCGGGCGGCCGTCGCCATGTTCATCGCCGCGCACGGTGGTGGCGACCGCACGGGCGGATAAACATTTGATTGCTCCGGGCAGCTTGGCCGGGGCCATCCATTTGGAGAGTTTCTAACCGTACAAGTTAGCTGGAAAGTAGCGGCGGCGCTTCGATCCTGGGATTTCCCCCGGCATAATGCGGCTCTTGGCATCCGTCCATGGCTGCCGGCAAATCCCTCCTCTCTGGAAATGCCCGATGAACCCCACCGAAAGCCTCAAGGATTACAAGCGCGTGCGCACGCTGGCGATCCGTTCGTTGTTCGAGATCATCGAGCAGTCCAGCGAAGGCACGGTGATTGTCGACCGTGACGCGAATATCGTCTGGATGAACGAACGCTACGCCCGGCGTTTCGGCCTGAACTCGGCGCAGGAGGCGATTGGCCGGGCGTGCGAAAGCGTGATTCCCGGCAGCCTGTTGCGGGAGGTTGTGCGCACCGGGCGCCCGATCTTGCTGGACATGCAAGACACGCCCAAGGAGCCGCTGGTGGTGATGCGCCTGCCGATCCACGACAGCGCGGGTGCGGTGATCGGTGCCATCGGCTTTGCCTTGTTCGATGAGTTGCGCAGCCTGTCGCCGATGCTCAAGCGCTACCTGAGCATGCAGGAAGAACTGGCCTCCACCCGCTCGCTGCTGCGGGCGCGGCAGACCAAGTACAACTTTGCCCATTTCATTGGCACCAGCAACGCCGGCCTTGAGGTCAAGCGTCGTGCCCGGCGCAGCGCCAGCGCCGATTCGCCGGTGCTGTTGCTCGGCGAAACCGGCACCGGCAAGGAACTGCTGGCCCAGGCCATCCACAGTGCTTCGCCGCGGGCGCACAAGGCGTTCGTCAGCATCAACAGCGCGGCGATTCCTGAATCGCTGCTGGAAGCTGAATTCTTCGGCACCGCGCCAGGGGCGTTTACCGGGGCCGACCGCAAGGGCCGCGCCGGTAAACTGCAGATCGCCCAGGGCGGTACGCTGTTCCTCGACGAGATCGGCGACATGCCGCTGCCGCTGCAAAGCAAGCTGCTGCGGGTGCTTCAGGAAAAGGAATACGAACCGGTGGGTTCCAATGAGGTGCTGCAAAGCGACGTGCGGGTGATCGCCGCCACTTCCATGGACCTGGAGGCGGCGATCAAGCGCGGAGAGTTTCGCGCCGACCTGTATTACCGCCTCAATGTGCTGCCGATCCACGTTCCGCCCTTGCGTGAACGCCTGGATGATTTGCCGGCCCTGAGCGAAGCGATCCTGGAAGAGTTGCGCAGCCAGCATGAACTGAACCCCACCGCCCTCGCCCTGCTGCGGCAACACGCCTGGCCGGGCAACATCCGCGAACTGCGCAACGTGCTGGAACGCGCCGCGTTGCTCAGCGACGACCTGGTGCTCACGGCGGCGGACATCCGCGCGGCCATCGGTACGTTCATACCGGTAACCCACACGACAAGCCCGAGCCTGGAACCGTTGCCGCAAGAAACTTTCAGCCAGGCCCGGGCACGCTTCGACCGGCACCTGATCGAAACCACCCTCGCGCAATGCGGGGGCAAGGTGGTGGAAGCGGCCGAGCGGTTGGGGTTGGGGAGGTCGACGTTGTACAAGAAGATGGTGGCGCTGGGGATTGCAGAGTCTCAATAAAGAGACTTAATTCTCAAAATATAGACTTTTAGCTTTGGAGCGCTTTGCACTCATCGCGAGCAAGCTCGCTCCCACAGGGATAGGTGTTCTTCTTAAGTACACGGTCAACTGTGGGAGCGAGCTTGCTCGCGATGAGGTCCTGCACACTCCACAAAATTCTCAAAACAGAGACATACCTCTCATTCGCATCCCACAACCTCAATTAATTTCCTTATATTTCAGTCAGTTACATACCTGGCACAAAACTCGCTAAAGCCCTCCCACAGCTTCATCACAACAATAACAATCCAGGAGACACACCATGAGTGTGATCATTGCCTTGGCAGCCCTCGCGCTGCTGATGGTCGCCGCCTACCGTGGCTACAGCGTTATCCTCTTTGCCCCCATCGCCGCCCTCGGTGCCGTCCTGCTCACCGACCCGTCTGCCGTCGCCCCCGCATTCACCGGGGTGTTCATGGAGAAAATGGTCGGCTTCATCAAACTGTATTTCCCCGTGTTCCTGCTCGGCGCGGTGTTTGGCAAGCTGATCGAGCTGTCGGGGTTCTCCCGCTCCATCGTCGCCGCGGCGATTCGCTTGCTGGGGACGCGCCAGGCCATGTTGGTGATCGTGCTGGTCTGCGCCTTGCTCACCTATGGCGGCGTGTCGCTGTTCGTGGTGGTGTTCGCGGTGTACCCGTTCGCCGCCGAGATGTTCCGCCAGAGTAATATTCCCAAGCGCTTGATCCCGGCCACCATCGCCCTCGGCGCGTTCTCGTTCACCATGGACGCCCTGCCCGGCACGCCGCAGATCCAGAACATCATCCCCAGCACGTTCTTCAACACCACCGCCTGGGCCGCACCTTGGCTGGGTGTGATCGGTACGCTCTTCGTGTTCAGCCTCGGCATGCTGTTTTTGCAACGCCAGCGCAACAAGGCCCAGCGTGTGGGCGAAGGTTACGGCACCGAACTGCGCAACGAACCGGAAACCGCCGAGGACATCAAGCTGCCCAACCCCTGGATCGCCGTTTCGCCACTGCTGGCGGTGGGCATCATGAACCTGCTGTTCACCCAGTGGATCCCCCAGTGGTACGGCAAGACCCACAGCCTGGCGCTGCCGGGCATGGCGACGCCAGTGACCAGTGACATCGCCAAGCTCACCGCGATCTGGGCCGTGCAGGCGGCGTTGCTGGTGGGCATCATCATGGTCCTGCTGTTCGGCTTCCGGGCTATCCGCAGCAAATTGGCCGAAGGCAGCAAGAGCGCCGTGGGCGGTGCATTGCTGGCGGCAATGAACACTGCGTCGGAATACGGCTTCGGTGCGGTCATCGCCTCCTTGCCGGGCTTCCTGGTACTGGCCGACTGGCTCAAGAGCATCCCCAACCCGTTGGTCAACGAAGCCGTGACGGTCACGCTGTTGGCGGGCATCACCGGTTCCGCCTCGGGCGGCATGAGCATCGCTTTGGCGGCAATGTCTGAAAGCTTTATCAGCGCCGCCCACGCCGCCAACATTCCCCTGGAAGTGCTGCACCGGGTGGCCGCCATGGCCAGCGGCGGCATGGACACCCTGCCCCACAACGGCGCGGTGATTACCCTGCTGGCGGTGACCGGGCTGACCCACCGCGAAGCCTACAAAGACATTTTCTGCATTACGCTGATCAAGACCCTCGCGGTGTTCTTCGTGATCGCTGTGTTCTACGCCACTGGCATTGTGTGAGGTTCCCATGACATCCCCTCTTTCGGGCAAGACCGCCCTGGTCACCGGTTCTACCAGCGGCATCGGCCTGGGCATCGCCCTGAGCCTGGCCAAGGCCGGCGCCAACCTGATCCTCAACGGCTTTGGCGATGCCTCGGCGGTGATCGCCGAGGTGCAACAGTTCGGCGGCAAGGTCGGTCATCATCCGGCCGATGTCAGCGACCCGGCGCAGATCGCCGACATGCTCGCCTACGCCGAGCGCGAGTTCGGCGGCGTGGACATTCTGGTGAACAACGCCGGGATCCAGCACGTGGCCGCCGTGGAAGATTTCCCCGTGGAGCGCTGGGACTCGATCATTGCTATCAACCTGTCCTCGGTGTTCCACGCCACCCGCCTGAGCCTGCCGGGCATGCGGGCCAAGGGCTGGGGGCGGATTATCAACGTCGCCTCGGTGCACGGCCAGGTCGGCTCGGTGGGCAAGGCGGCGTATGTCGCGGCCAAGCATGGGGTGATTGGCCTGACCAAGGTGGTCGGCCTGGAAACCGCCACCAGCAACGTGACCTGCAACGCCATCTGCCCGGGCTGGGTGCTGACGCCACTGGTGCAAAAACAGATCGATGATCGCATTGCCGCCGGCGTCGATCCGCAACAGGCGCAGCATGACCTGTTGGCCGAGAAACAGCCGTCCCTGGAATTCGTCACCCCGCCGCAACTGGGGGAACTGGTGCTTTTCCTATGCAGCGAAGCCGGCAGCCAGGTACGCGGCGCGGCGTGGAATATTGATGGTGGGTGGCTGGCTCAGTAAGGTCCTGCGACTCCTTGTGGCGAGGGGATTTATCCCCGCTGGGTTGCGCAGCGACCCTAAAACCTGGCACCTCGATCTGTCAGGCAAATTGAGTCTGCAGCTTGAGGGCTGCTTCGCAGCCCAACGGGGATAAATCCCCTCGCCACAGGATTGGGTCGCTCTATAGTGTGTACATAAGAAAACAAGAGGCACCCCATGTCCGACATCCTCTGGCAACCCAGCCCCGAACGCATCGCCCAGTCGCGCATGAACGCCTTTCGCCAGTTCGTCAACGCGCGACATCACCTGCAACTGCACGACTACCCGGCCCTGCATACCTGGAGCATCGACCAGCGCGAAGCCTTCTGGCAGGCCATTGTCGATTTTTTCGAGATTCGCTTTCACCAAGCGCCCGACGCGGTGTTGGTGGAAGGTTCGCAGATGCCCAGCGCCCAGTGGTTCCCTGGGGCCACCCTGAACTTCGCCGAGCACCTGCTGCGCCGCCGCGATGACACCGTCGCGGTGGTGGCGCTCGACGAAAACGGCAGCCAGGAACAACTGACCTGGGCCGAACTCGCCGCCCATGTCGCTGGCCTGCAAACAAGCTTGAAAGCCGCCGGCGTCACCCAGGGAGATCGAGTCGCCGCTTGCATGCCCAACACCTGGCAGACCCTGGTGGGTATGCTCGCCACCACCAGCCTGGGGGCCATCTGGTCGTGCTCGTCACCGGACTTCGGCACCCAAGGGGTCATCGACCGCTTCGGCCAGATCGAACCCAAGGTGCTGATCACCTGCGCCGGTTATCGCTACGCGGGCAAGGTCATCGACCAGCGAACCAAGGTCAACGAAATCCTTGAACGTTTGCCGTCATTGCAGCAATTGATCGTACTGCCTTATGCCCAGCCTGACGCCCGCGTCGAGGACTTCAAGACCCCGGCCGCTGTCGCGTTGTGGAATGACTTTTATCAAAGCGGTGGCGAACCGGCGTTCGTCAGCGTGCCCTTCGACCACCCGCTGTACATCCTGTATTCCAGCGGCACGACCGGCGTGCCGAAATGCATCGTCCATGGCACCGGTGGCGTGCTGCTGCAACACGTCAAGGAACACGGCCTGCACGTCGACCTCGGGCCCGAGGATCGGCTGTTCTACTACACCACCTGCGGTTGGATGATGTGGAACTGGTTGGTGTCGGCCCTCGCCGTGGGTAGCACGGTGGTGCTCTATGATGGCTCGCCGTTCCACCCCGGTCCCGAGCACTTGCTGGACCTGATCGACCAGCAGCGCATCAGCGTATTCGGCACCAGCCCCAAGTTCCTCGCCGCCCTGGAAAGCGAGGGCCTCAAGCCCCGCCAGACGCACCGTTTCGACAGTCTGAAAACCCTGCTCTCCACCGGTTCGGCACTGGCGCCCCATAGCTACGATTATGTGTACCGCGACATCAAGGCCGATGTCTGCCTGGCCTCGATGTCCGGCGGCACCGACATTGTGTCCTGCTTCGTCAACGGCAACCCGCTGTCACCGGTGCGCCGGGGCGAAATGCAGGGCAAGAGCCTGGGCATGGCCGTGCAGGTCTGGAACGAGGGCGGCAATCCGGTCATCGGTGAAAAAGGTGAGTTGGTGTGCACCCGGCATTTCCCGGCGATGCCCATTGGTTTGTGGAACGACCCTCGGCAGGAAAAGCTTCGCGCCTCCTACTTCACCCAGTTTCCCGGCGTATGGGCCCAAGGCGACTACGCCGAAGAACTGCTCCACGGCGGTTTCCTGATCCATGGCCGCTCCGATGCCGTGCTCAACCCGGGCGGTGTGCGCATCGGCACGGCGGAAATCTATCGGCAGGTGGAAAAAGTCGAGCAAGTGCTGGACTGCGTCGCCATCGGCCAGCGATGGCAGGGAGATGTCCGGGTGGTGCTGTTCGTGCGCCTGCGCGATGGCGTGACGCTGGATGAAGCCTTGGCGCAACAGATCCGCCAGGTCATCCGGGCCAACACCACACCGCGTCATGTGCCGGCGAAGATCCTCGCGGTCAGTGATATTCCACGAACCATCAGCGGCAAGGTGGTGGAGTTGGCGGTGCGCAACGTGGTGCATGGCGAGGCAGTGAAGAACACCGATGCCCTGGCCAACCCCGAGGCGTTGGAGCAGTTTCGGGATCGGCCGGAGCTTGCCGACTGAGCGCAACAGGCAGTTTTGTGGCAAGGGGCGGTCCCCGACACGATCAGTCCATAAGCCCCCACTCTCCCGCCGCCGGATCGGCCGGTGGCACCGCGCCCGACTCGGTATGCAACTTCAACCGCAACCGCAGGTTGTTCGCCGAGTCGGCATTTTTCAGCGCTTCTTCCTCATCGATGGCGCCTTCGACCACCAGGTTGAACAAGGCCTGGTCAAAGGTTTGCATCCCCAACTCCTCTGACTTTTCCATGATGCCCTTGAGCTCGCCGAGCTCGTTGCGCCGGATCAGGTCGGCCACCGTGGGCGAGCCCAGCATGACCTCCACCGCCGCTCGCCGCTGGCCGGTGCGGGTACGCACCAGGCGCTGGGAGACAAACGCCTTGAGGTTGTTGCCCAGGTCATTGAGCAGTTGCGGCCGGCGTTCTTCCGGAAAGAAATTGATCACCCGATCCAGGGCCTGGTTGGCGTTATGGGCATGCAAGGTGGAAATCACCAGGTGCCCGGTGTCGGCAAAGGCCAAGGCATGCTCCATGGTTTCCCGGTCACGGATTTCGCCGATCAGCACCACGTCCGGCGCCTGGCGCAGCGTGTTTTTCAGGGCGGCATGGAAACTGCGGGTGTCGACACCGACTTCCCGTTGATTGATGATGGATTTCTTGTGCCGATGGATATACTCCACCGGGTCCTCGATGGTGATGATGTGGCCGCTGCTGTTGCGATTGCGGTAATCGATCAGCGCCGCCAGGGAGGTCGACTTGCCCGAGCCTGTCGCACCGACGAACAGCATCAACCCCTGTTTCTGCATGATGGTGTCCAAAAGCACTCGAGGCAGTTTCAGGTCTTCGAAGCGCGGGATGTCCAGCTTGACGTTGCGAATCACCATGGACACGTCATTGCGCTGCTTGAAGATATTGACCCGGAACCGCCCGACGCCGGCCAGGGAGATCGCCAGATTCATTTCCAATTCCCGATCGAACTCAAGGCGCTGTTCGGCGTCCATCAGAGACTCGGCGAGCCTGGCAATGTCGCCGACCTTGAACGCCTCGTTACCCAAGGGTTTGAGCACCCCCTCGAAACGCGCGCACGGCGGCGCACCCGTGGACATGTAAAGGTCGGAACCATTCTGGCTCGCCAGGATTCGCAACAACGGATCGATTTCCATGGACTGAAACTTCCGCGAGACACCAATGAAACAAGCTGAGCCGAACATGAACCTCTTCAGACCCGCCCGCACTTACCTTCCTCAAAAGATAGTAGACGCCGTGGTACAGACACGACAGCCAGGGGTCGCCTGATGAACGCGACACCCGCCGGCAGCGATATACAGCGCCTGATCAGCCAGGTGGACTGGGCCCTAACCCCGCTGGGCGCCGCCCGGAACTGGCCCCAGAGCCTGCGCACCGCCGTGGACATCATGCTCCATTCGCCCATGGCGATGGCCTTGCTGTGGGGACCGCAGCTGTCCCATCTCTACAACGACGCCTTCGGCCGACTGGCCGGTGACAAGCACCCCCGGGCATTCGGCCAACCGACCCATACAGCATGGCCCGAACTCAAGAGTACGACCGAAGGGATTTATCACCGGGTGTTGCAAGGCCAGACGCACTCCTGCCGCGACCAGCAATGGCGCGTACCCTTCGCCGGCCGTCTCTGTGATGTCTGGCTGGACCTGACCTACAGCCCGGTGCGTGACGAAAGCAACAGCGTCGCCGGCATCCTGGTCACCGCCATCGAGACCAGCGAACGCCGCCGCCTGGCCATGGAGTTCGAACGCCGCTCCGAGGCCAGCCTCAAGGCCCAGCACGAAAGCGAAGAACGCCTGCAACTGGCCCTGGCCGCCGCCGATGCGCTGGGCACCTGGGATTGGGACATCAGCGAAGACCGCTTCATTGCCGATGCGCACTTCGCCCTGTTGCATGGCGTCGACCCCAGCCTGTCACGCCAGTTGCCTATCAGTGCCTACCTCGAAGGCGTGCACCCCGAGGACCGGGCGATGGTTGCCCGCAGCATCAAGCACTGCATCACCCATGGCACCGAATACGCCGAGGAGTACCGACTGCTGCAGCCCGACGATGAGTTGCGCTGGGTGTACGTGCGCGGCCGTTGCTACAAGGATCGCCACGGCCGACCCAAGCGTTTTCTTGGCGCGGCGCTGGACCTGACCGAACGCAAGCGCACCGAGCAGGCCCTGCGCCAGAGCCAGACCGAGCTGCAGCTGATCATCAATGCCATGCCGATCCTCATCAGCTACGTGGACCGCGAAGAGCGTTTCCGTCTGAACAATAGCGCTTACCTGGACTGGTACGGCCTGACCCCGCAGGAGCTCTACGGCAAGACCATCCGTGAAGTGCTCGGCGAAGAAGCCTATGCCGCCCGGGCCCAGCAGATCGCCGATGCCCTGACCGGCAAGCCGTGCAGCTTCACTGTGCAGATGGACCATCGCGACGGGCGCCCGCGCCATTCGCTGATCAACTACCTGCCTCGCCATGGCGCGGACGGTGCGGTGAACGGTTTCTACATCTTCGTGATCGACGAAACCGAGAGCCGGAAAACCGAGGAGGCCCTGCGCAACCTCAACGAAACACTGGAAGAACGCGTCATCGCCCGTACCCAGCAACTGGCCGAAGCCAATCACCGCCTGCAAAGCGAGATGTTCGAACGCGAGCGCGCCGAAGAAGCCTTGCGCCATGCGCAGAAAATGGAAGCCGTCGGCCAGCTCACGGGCGGCATTGCCCATGACTTCAACAACATGCTCACCGGCATCCTTGGCAGCCTCGACCTGATGCAACGCTACATCGCCGCCGGTCGCACCGCCGAGATCGGGCGCTTCACCGAGGCAGCGGTTTCCTCGGCCAACCGCGCGGCGGCCCTGACCCATCGGCTGCTGGCTTTTTCCCGGCGCCAGTCCCTGGACCGCAAACCGCTGGACGCCAATGACCTGGTGCATTCGCTCGAAGACCTGCTGAGCCGCACCACCGGCGATCACATCGTGCTGCGGCTGCAACTGGCCAGCGAGCTGTGGCCGGTCAACACCGACGCCAGCCAGTTGGAAAACGCCCTGCTCAACCTGGTGATCAACGCCCGCGATGCCATGCCCGAGGGCGGCGAATTGATCATCGAAACCGCCAATGTCTATCTCGACGGTACGGACATCAACACCCTGGAGCCGGTCAAGGCCGGGGATTACGTGATGATCGCCGTCAGTGACAACGGCAGCGGCATGACCCCCGCCGTGCTGGCCAAGGCTTTCGATCCGTTCTTCACCACCAAGCCTATCGGCCAAGGCACCGGCCTGGGCTTGTCGATGATCTACGGCTTTGCCCAGCAGTCGGGTGGACACCTCAACCTGGACAGTGTGCCGGGCCAAGGCACGCGGGTGCAGTTGTACCTGCCGCGCTTGCACGTTTCGTCGCCCCAACCACCCGAGACGCCAGAGACGGTCGTCGTACCGCCGGCCATCGCCGGGGAGACCGTGTTGCTGGTGGAGGATGAACCCGCCGTGCGCATGCTGGTGCTCGACCTGTTGCAGGCCTTGGGCTACACCGCTCTGGAAGCACGGGACGCCATGACGGCCCTGCCCATGCTGGAATCGGACCAGCGCATCGACCTATTGGTGACCGACGTTGGGCTGCCGGGCATGAATGGTCGGCAACTGGCGGAAATCGCCCGCCAGCACCGCCCGGGGCTGAAAGTGCTGTTCATGACCGGTTACGCGCAGAAAGCCGCCGAACGCCAGGGGTTCCTCGAGCAAGGCATGGACATGGTGGCCAAGCCGTTCACCCTGGATCTGCTGGCCAACAAGATCCGGACGATGATCAACCATGGCAACTGACTTGAGGCATAATCGCCGCCCCGTCGCACCGTTCAGGTCATCGCAGCAATGAAAGCCCAAGCCCGCCATATCCTGGTGAAAACCGCCGAAGAAGCCGAACAGCTCAAGCAACGCATCGCCAAGGGCGAAGCCTTCGATGTGCTGGCCAAGAAATACTCCACCTGCCCTTCGGGCAAACGCGGCGGCGATTTGGGTGAAGTCAGGCCGGGGCAGATGGTCGGCGTGATTGATGCGGTGATTTTCAAGAAACCGCTGCGGGTGGTGCATGGGCCGATCAAGAGCAAGTTCGGGTATCACCTGGTGCAGGTGTTCTACCGGGATTGAAAATGATGGTGTGCTGCCAACACCGTCCCTGTGGTGAGGGGATTTATCCCCGCTGGACTGCGAAGCAGTCCCAAGACCTGGCACCCCGGTGTATCAGCCCGACTGCGTTCAACCTGCTTGAGGTCGCTTCGCGCCCAACGGGGATAAATCCCCTCGCCACAGCAAGCTCCCTCGCCACAGGAAAGCCTGATACTCGTGTCGTCAGTCCTTGGGCATCAACGCCCCCGGCACCTGGATCACCCGGCTCGCCAATAGGTGCCCTGCCTCGGCCGCCTCCGACGGGCTGCCGCCCAGCAAACGACTCGCCAGGTACGCAGCACTGAAGGAGTCCCCCGCCGCCGTGGTGTCCACAACGCGCTCGACCCGCAAGGCAGGGACTTCATAGGACTGGCCGTCGCAACGAATCAGGCAGGCCTCGGCACCGCGCTTGAGCACCACCTCGGGCGTACCAAGCCGCGCATAGGCGGCGAACACCGCTTCGCTGTCGGCATGACCGAACAATGCCTGCTCGTCCTCTACGGTCAGCAGCGCCAGTTCCACATAGGGCAAGACGCTGCGATACGCCACCCGCGCCGCTTCGATCGAGGCCCAGAGCCGGGGCCGGAAGTTATTGTCGAACACCACCAGCGCCCCGCGCCGACGTGCTTCGACCAGGGTTTCGATGAGTTTGCCACGCCCCTGCTCGCCGAGCACCGCCAGGGTGACGCCGCTGAAATACAGCACCTCGTAATCCGGCAATGCGGCCAGGATCGGTGCGGCGGCCGGGGTGGTAAAACAATCGCGCACCGCCGCCTCGTTGCGCCAGTACAGGAATCGCCGCTCCCCCGCCGCGTCAGTCTGGATGCAATACAAACCCGGCAGGCGTCCAGGCAAGCGCTGGACCCGTTGCAGCCCGATGTTCTCGGCGGCCCAGTTTTCACACATGGCATCGCTGAAACTGTCGTCGCCCAGGGCCGTGACGTAATCCACCGTGCCCCTGTCGCCCAAGGCGCGGGCCAGGTACACCGCGGTGTTCAGGGTATCGCCGCCGAAGCTTTGCAGCAGGCTGCCATCGGCGCGTTGTTGCAGTTCGATCATGCATTCGCCGATCAGGGCGATGCGGGGTTTGGGGTTGCTCATGGATGATCCTGATCATTCAGCGGTGTCTGGCAGGCCGCTATCGCGAGCTCGCTCCCACAGGGAGATCACAGATTCTGTATTCACAACAATCCGGTGTGGGAGCGGGCTTGCTCGCGATAGCCGCGACTCGGTCTCAAGCCTTAGAAACAAGTCTCCATGCTCTCGACCACCCGCAATTGCTCATCCACCAGGCATCCCACCCGCCACTTGTCGAACGTCAGGCACGGGTGGGAAGTACCAAACGAAATGATGTCGCCCACACGCAGCTCAACCCCTGCCGCCACATTCATGAACGCATGCTGGTCCATCACCGCCGTCACCTTGCAGCCGCTGACATCGTCACCCGTCACCGAATCCGATCCGGGCGTGTAGCGCTTGAGCGGCACCGGTAATCCGGCGTCGTAGGCCACGTCGCGCTTGCCCAGGGCGATCACCGCGAAGCCCGGCTCCGGCAGCGATTGCACATGGGCCCAGACTTCCAGTGCCGGGCGCAGGCCTTCGTGCAAATCGCTGCGCCGCTCCAGCACGCAGCACTGGGCTTCTTTGTAGATGCCGTGGTCATGGGCCACGTAACTGCCGGGACGCAGCACGCTGAGGAAACGCCCATGGGCATTCTGGGCTTCGAAGGATTCGGCGATCAGGTCGTACCAGGCCGACCCCGAGGCGGTGATGATCGGTTTGTCGATGGCGAACGCGCCGTTGTCCTGCAACTGCACCGCCAACCGCACCAGGGACGCTGCGAACGCACGAATGCCACTGATGGCGTGGTCACCGTGGATCACCCCTTCGTAGCCTTCGATGCCGGTCAACGCCAGCGCCGGTTGACTGCGAATCGCCTCGGCCAGGGCCAACACCTCGGCTTCGGTCCGGCAGCCACAACGACCGCCGACCACGCCGTACTCGATCATCACGTTCAGCTTCATACCGCGCGAGGCGAAGAACGCCCCCAGGTCCGCGACGTTGTCCGGATGATCGACCATGCAATGGAATTCGAACGCCGGGTCAGCCAGCAAATCGGCGATCAGCGCCATATTTGGCGTGCCCACCAATTGGTTGGCCATCAACACCCGGCGCACGCCATGGGCGTAAGCGGCACGGGTCTGCACGGCGCTGGCGAGAGTCAGGCCCCAGGCGCCGGCCTCCAGTTGCCGGCGAAACAGCGCGGGGGTCATGCTGGTCTTGCCGTGGGGTGCCAGTTCGGCACCGCTACGGGTGACGAAATCTTGCATCCAGCGGATGTTGTGCTCCAGCGCCGCGCGATGCAGTACCAGCGCTGGCAGGCTGACGTCCCGTAGCAGGTGGGCGCCGACGGTGGCGGCGCCCTTCTCGACGCCGGCATTAAGGATGGCGGAAGGCATGTTCGAACTCCTCGCACACGGCCGCTAGTGCCGTTGCTGTCTATTCATTGATACGACGTGCCAGGTGGTTGGCGCTTTCGATCAGCACCCGGCGGTAGTCGGCGTAATTGTTCTTGGCGTCGGCCCGTGGGGCGACGATGCACAGGGTGGCGATGGCCACGCCGTCGGGGTTTTTGACCGGTGCGGCAAAGCAGTGGGTGAAGGTGTCGGCGACACTGTCGAAGGAGAAAAACCCATCGATGCCGGCCTGGCGGATTTCCTTGAGGAATTGCTCCAGGGGCAGGTGATCGCCGTCCGGCAAAATGAAGTCGTCAGGGTCGATCAGGTCGACGATCTGCTGGTCACTCAAATGCGCCAGCAGCAGACGCCCGGACGCCGTCCACGGGATTGGCGCGTTTTCCCCGATGTCCGATGAAATGCGAAAATGCCGCTCGCCTTCCTTCATCAGCGCGACGGTGTATTTGCGCCCGTTGAGCAGGCACATCTGCGCCGTTTCCCGGGTCTGGCGCACGATCTCCTGCAAAGCCTGGTCAGCCTCGCGGCTCAGGTCGAAATGCCGCAGGTGCGCCTGCCCGAGAAAGTACAACTGGCGGCCCAGGTAGACATGGCCGTCCTTGCCCACCGGCTCGAGGATGCGCCGCTCCAGCAACGACGCCACCAGTTCATAGACCGTGGACTTGGGGCTGCCGATGCCGCTGGCAATATCGTTCGGGCGCAGCGGCTGGCCGATTTCCTTGAGGAAATCGAGGATATCGAACGCCCTATCCAATCCCCGGGCCCGGCGTTTGATGGTGTCTTCGGTCATGTCTTCGGTTCCCTATCAGTTCGCCGCGAGTGTAACCAGACTGCAAGCTGTTCACAGATTTTGTGGCGAGGGGATTTATCCCCGCTGGGCCGCGAAGCGGCCCAAATAAACCTGCCTACGATCCAGCTTGACACTTCGCTGTAGCTTGTTTGGGGCTGCTGCGCAGCCCAACGGGGATAAATCCCCTCGCCACAGGGTTCTCTTCACGGCATCACGGCTCGCCCGCGATGGGCCTCACTTCTTCTTGTAGGCCACACAATCGATCTCGACCTTGCAATCGACCATCATGCTCGCCTGCACACAGGCCCGGGCCGGGGCGTGTTCCGGGCTGAAGTACTCGCTGAACACTTTGTTGAAACTCCAGAAATCCCGCGGGTCATCCAACCACACGCCGCAGCGCACCACGTCCTTGAGGTCGTAACCGGCCTCTTGGAGAATCGCGATCAGGTTCTTCATGGTCTGGTGGGTCTGCTCGACGATCCCGCCGACAATGATCTCGCCGTTCACCGCCGGCACCTGGCCGGACACGTGCAGCCAGCCATCGGCTTCCACGGCGCGGGCGAATGGCCGTGGCTGACCGCCGCCTGCGGAGCTGCCGGTGCCGTAGCGCGTAATGCTCATGGGTGTTTCTCCTTACTGAATAAAATTAAAAACGGGTGTTCTTGAGAAATTCCGCCAGGCGTGGCGACTGTGGCCGTTCGAACAATTCCTTCGGCGGCCCCTGTTCTTCGATGCGGCCCTGGTTCATGAACACGATCTTGTCGGAGACCTCGAAGGCAAAGCGCATTTCGTGGGTCACCAGCAGCATGGTCATGCCGTCTTCGGCCAGGCCCTTGATCACGTTCAGCACCTCGCCGACCAGTTCCGGGTCCAGGGCCGACGTGACTTCGTCGAACAGCATCAGGCTGGGGTTCATGGCAATCGCCCGGGCAATCGCCACGCGCTGCTGCTGGCCGCCAGACAACTGACCGGGAAAGTGATCGCGCCGCTCCAACAAACCCACCCGCTCCAGCCATTTCTCGGCCAGGGCCACCGCTTCGTCCTTGGGCAGTTTTTTCACCTTGAGCAGGCCCAGGGTGACGTTCTGCAACGCGGTCAAATGCGGGAACAGGTTGAATTGCTGGAAGGCCATGCCGGTCATGGCGCGATGCCGGGCGATGACTTTTTCTGGATGGCGCACACGCTTGCCGCCAACGTCGTCATAGCCGATGGACTCGCCGTCGAGCATGATCTGCCCGCCCTGGAACTCTTCGAGCATGTTCACGCAGCGCAGCAGTGTGGTCTTGCCCGAACCGCTGGAGCCGATCAGCGTGACCACGTTGCCGCGCTGCATGCTCAGGTCCACGCCCTTGAGCACTTCCAGCGGGCCGTACTGTTTGCGCAGGCCGCGAATGTCCAACAGCGGTTGAGTGTTGGAAGGAGTCGAAATATCAGTCATGGCAAGGCCACCCGCTTTTCAATGTGCCGCCCGAGCAATTCGATGGCGTAATTGATGATGAAAAAGAGAAACCCGGCGAACAGGTAAAACTCCAGGGTCATGAAGGTCCGGGCGATGATCTGCTGGGTGCTGAGCAGCAGTTCGGCGACGCCGATCACCGACAGCAAGGTCGAGGCCTTGACGATCTCGGTGGAGGAATTGACCCAGGTCGGCAAGATTTGCCGCAAGGCCTGGGGCAACAGCACATAACCCAGCGCCTGGAAGAACGTCAGGCCGATGGCCTGGCTCGCCTCCATCTGCCCACGGGGCAAGGCCTGCAACGCCCCGCGCACGATCTCGGCCACGTGAGAGCCGCAGAACAGCGTCAAGCCCAGCACGCCGGCCTGGAACGCGCCGATCTGCCAACCCAGGGCCGGAGCCATGTAGAAGCAGGCCAGCACCAGCACGAACACCGGTGTGCCGCGAATCAGGTCGACGTAGAAGCGAAACGGCGCGCGCATCCAGGTCCGGCCATAGGTCAACACCAGGCCGGCCACCAGACCGATCAGCGTGCCCAACACAATCGCCAACAACGAACACTGCACACTGGTCAGGAAACCGGCCCACAGGGTGTCCCGGGCGACCCATAACTCATGCAACCAACTGGGTGATTCGTACATGGGAGACTCCTAACGGCGAATCGCCAGGCGCTGCTCGAAATACCGCAGCACCATGGCAATGAGGTAACAGGCCGCGACATACAGGGCCGTGGTCACCAGCCAGGTTTCGATCACCCGGTAGCTCTCCACGTTGATCTTGCGGGCGTAATAGGTCAGCTCCGGCACGGCAATCGCCGCCGCCAGGGAGGTGTCCTTGAACAGCGAAATGAAGTTGTTCGACAGGGCCGGCAACACGTTGCGCAGCATCACCGGCACGGTGACGTAGGCTTTCACCTGCCACTCGCCAAGGCCGATGGCCAGCCCCGCTTCACGCTGTCCCTTGTGAATGCTCAACAGTCCGCCGCGAAACACTTCGGTCAGGTAGGCCCCGGCGTACAGCGAGAGGGTGATGACGAACGACGGCAGCTTGTCCAGGCGGATGCCCAGGCTCGGCAAGGCGAAGTAGATCAGCAGGATCAACACCAGGATCGGTGTATTGCGGATCACCGTGACATACACCGACGCCAGCACCCGCAGGACCCGATGCTTGCTCAGCAGCGCGAACGCCATCGCCAGGCCGATCACGCAACCGATGGCGATCGACACCAGCGCCAGGGAAAGCCCCAGGCCGAGCCCCGCCAGCAGCGTGTCGAAATCGCGCCAGACGGCGGCAAAGTTCAACTGATAATTCATGGTCGGCAGTACCTTCGACGAAGCGCCCGCAAGGGGCGCCCCGGGCTCACAGGGTCATTTGAATTCAACGGGGAAACCGATCGCTGGCGACGGCAGCTCGACGCCGAACCACTGTTTGAACGACGCCGCATAGGTCGGGAATTCCACGCCGGTCATGGCTTCATGCAAGGTGGTGTTGACGAAGTTCAGCCAGTCCTGGTCGCCGCGCTTGACCGCACAGGCGTAGGTTTGCGGGCTCCAGGCGTAGGCCGGGCTGCGGTAGCGCCCAGGGTTCTGCACCATCAGGTACTTGACCGAGGATTGGTCGGTGGCGGCGGCATCGGCGCGGCCGGAGTTCACTGCCTGGTACATCAGGTCGACGCTGTCGTACTGATCGACCTTGGCCTTGGGCAGCGCCTGGTGCACCAACTCTTCGGCGTAGACGTTCTGCAGCACCGCCACGGTGACGTCATCGCCCGCTGCCTTGAGGTCTTCGATTTCCTTGTACTTGCTGTTGGCCGGCAGCAGCAGGCCCACGCCTTCGCGGTAGTACGGCAAAGTGAACGCCACTTGCTGGGCGCGACTGGCGGTGACGGTGATGAACTGGCAGCTCATGTCGACCTTGTCGGTCAACAGGTTGGGGATGCGCGCATCGGAAGACTGCACCACGAACTCGACCTTCTCCGGGTCGTTGAACAGGCCCTTGGCGACCATCCGCGCGATATCGATATCAAAACCCTGCAACTTGCCATCCGCTCCCTGGAAGTGCCACGGCGCATTGGTACTGCCCGTGCCCACGATCAATTTCCCCCGCTGCAGCACGCTGTCCAGCTTGCTGTCGGCCGCCTGGGCGACACCCATGGCAGCCGTCGTGGCCGCGAAGAGAAAAACACACGCTTTGAACAAGGAAGGTCGGCGTTGCATGGCAAGCACTCCAGGATGAGTTTATTCCGCTATACCGGAACGTGGTATGTAACAACGGAATAGACAGCAGAAAGTGTGCCACAGGCTTGGAGCGCATGGGCAAGAAAAATGGAAAGTCAGGGAAATCAGGGAGATGGGAAAAACAGACCTGCGGGCGGCAGCGTCCGCATGCGAAGGGTGTTGCTACCGTTGGCTACGAGGCACGGGTAACAAGGCCCCAAACCGGGTACCCGGCGCACCGAAACGGAGCCACGCTGGAGTTGTAAATGGATGCCCTGTGGGAGCAAGCTCGCTCCCACAATTGTTCGGCGGTGTGCCTGGGCTATTTGCGCTTGTAGCTCTTGCTGCCGCCAGGTGTGAGGCAATAGACCCCGCCCCGAGGCCCGACGCAGTAATTGCCACTGCCGCACTGGCAACCGTCGGCGGACTTGAGCAAGGATTGCGGCCGAGCCTCGTTGCGGAGCCCCAGCACAGCGGAACAGGACTTCTTCGAAGCACTGATCGAGCCGTCGTTGCAGAGGAAGGTATCGCCGTCACACCCGGCGATCCCGCCCTTGCCCCCGGAACACGGTTGATTGGCGGCGATGGCCGAAGTAGCCAGGACCAACAACAGGATCGCGACACAGGTGCGAAGTAAAGTGGACGTTCCGTGGTAGAGGTTCATGGCAGCTTCCAGGCTGATAGATGGCCCTACGATATCAGTGGATCATCTACTGCGCCTAACGCCCGCAAAACCTCACCCTGGACAACATCCGCAAATCCCCCTCGCGGTAATAGTCATCACTCCAGCTGTCATCCACCGCCAGTGGCTTGACCTGCTTGAGGGCGAGTTTTTTCGCGAAGTAGCGGAAGCGGTAGTGCTCATAGAAACGCAGCAATTCCAATCCATAGCGGTCGGCCAGGTCGGTGTCGCCCTGGATGATCAGGTAATTCTCGTCGTTGCCGCTGCTGGCGGCGGCGCTGAGGTTGTGGCTGCCGCTGATGATGGTCGGCGTGTCGCTGGTGAAGTCGGTGACGATGGCCTTGGTGTGGACCAGCAGGTTGCCCTTCTGGCCTTTCATGTTTTCCTTGAGCCAGCCTTCCAGGCCGGTGTTGAGCAGTGCGGTGGCGGCGAATTCGGCGGTGCGGTCGGCATGGAAGCCGGTGATGCGGCTCTTGGTGTTTTGCAGGCCGTAGCGCAGCACGTCGTCATTGGGTTGGCCGAGCACGGCGTCAAGAATCCGGTCGGGCAAGACGAATGCGGTGACGAACAACAGGTCCTTTCGGGCCGCGTTGATGATGTCGACGAAGCGGTCCAGGTCGCCCTCTCCCGTGCGTGGCGAAAAACCGATGAACAACTGTTCCTCCGGGACCATGGGATTGTTCTGATTGATCCACTCACGGGTGGTCCCGACGTCCTGCGGTACAGCCCAGATCTGCTCGAACACCTGGCGATAGCTATCGCTCACCCGCGGATCGTCCAGCACATGAACCACATTGGCCTGGCGGTAGACGCCGTTGGCGGTGAAGTTGGTACTGCCGCACAACACCGCCTGCGGTTGTAACGCACCGCCGCCATCGACCTTGCTCAACACAATGAACTTGTCGTGGAAAATGTTGTGGGTGACCCGCCCACGCTTGTTGGCCGCCGGCAATTTTTCCAGATTGGCTTCGTTGCGCAGCGTGGTGTCTTCGCCTGGCTCGGCGTGGTAAAGCACGCGAACCTGTGCGCCGCGCGCGTGAGCGGCGTTGACCGCGTCGACGATCACCGGCAATTCGTATTCATAGATGGCGACGTCCAGGGCCCAGTGGGCATCCAGCGCCCGGTCGATGAAACCGGTCAAGCGCCCCAGCAAGCCGTTTTCCAACCAACGGCGCGGGGCGTCGGGCCAGTCATCGATGGACAGGTTTTTATTGGCACTTATCAGTGCGTCCACTTCGGGAAACTTGCGCTGGAACGCCTGGCTGGCGGCCACGGCCCGATTGAAGATCACTCGCTGGTTGGTTGGCTGACCGTCGTCGCTGGTGACGGTGACGGCCAGGGACTCCCCCAACTGCGGCGCGTCGGGGCTGCCATAGGCCAGGTGCACACGGTAGTGGAGCGTCACACCGGGGTTGACGGCGTAGTCGGCCCAGCGAAATTTCTGCAACGGCGCCTTGTCGCTGGGGGTGGCGTGGAACTGGGGAAACGTGTGGGCCTTGTCGGGGAAGGTCAGGCTGTTGAACAGGAACAACCAGGGCTTGTCGCCCTGCTGCTTCTCGATGGCAAAGCCCAGCAAGCCCTTGCGCCGGGATTCGGCCAGGTCCATGGCGAGCAGTACGCCGTTGGTGCCGGCATAGGCCTTGACCCGAAAATCGTCCTGGGGATTGGTGACGAGTACGCGCATGGTTCACTCCTGTGAGGGGCTGCCTGAGCATAGTGCAGCAATCAGTGCTTATCTCAGCCAGGTGACTCTGCATCAATATGCCGATACTCAGCCTGCAATTGCCCCGCCAACTGCCGGGCCCGGCCCAGGCGGATCGGGCTACGCTCGATGTCGATCAACAGGCATGGACAATCCAGGGCTGGCAATGCCAGCCCTTCTTTGACACGCCCGTCGGTCATCACCAACACCCGTTGCCGCTCCGCCGGGTAGCGCTTGCGTCGCGCCACCAGCCAGCGCCCAGCCTCGTTCAGCGCCGCCAGCAACGGCGTTCCGCCACCGGCCCCGAGCCCATCGAGCCAATCCCGTAGCCCGGCCGAAGCCTTGAGCCCTTGCACCTGCCAGGTCGGAACGGTGCCGCTGGCGGTCAACAGTGCCAAGCGGGCCCTTTGCCGGTAGGCATCGTCGAACAGCTGCGCCAGCAGGCCCTTGCCGTCACTCAAGGCGCGATGACGCCGGGTCGAGGCCGAGGCATCGACGATGACCAGCCACAGCTCATGGGGCGACCGATGACGACCGTGCCAGCGCAGGTCCTCACGCAGGCGCGGTCGGCCATTGAGCAACGTCCCCGGCCAGTTCACCGCACCGCTGGCCGCGGCTTTGCTGCGGCCCTGGCGTCCTTGCTCCAACTGTCCTGCATGGGGTCTGGCATTCGCCCCCGCCGTTGAACGAGGGCGAATGCCTAGGGCTTTTTTGGCCAGCTCGGCACGTCACGCCGGGCACCGGTCGGCTGTGCCCGGGCCGGCAGTTCGCCCCACTGGCCTTGGCCTTCGTTGGGCTTGGCTGTTTCATTCGCAGCCGTTTGCGGCGTCTGGGACGACGCCGGTGCCGAATGCCCGCGCCGCCGATGCCGCAAGGCAAATTCGGCGACCGCATCGATGTCCTCATCGGCAATCCCTGCAGCCCCGCGCCAGGCGGCATGGGCCCGGGCCGCCCGCAGCCAGACCAGGTCGGCGCGCAAGCCATCGACCCCGGCGGCAAAACAGCGCTCGGTGATCTGCGCCAGCGCGGCATCATCCAGGGCAATCCCGGCCAACCGGTTGCGCGCCTGTTGGCAGCGTTCACGCAACTGCTGTTGGGCGCTCTCCCACTGCGCGCAGAACGCTGCCGGATCACTGTCGAAATCCAACCGCCGGCGAATGATCTGCCCGCGCTCAGTCGGCGCGGTGTGACCGTCGAGGGCCACGTTCAAACCGAACCGATCGAGCAACTGTGGCCGCAGTTCGCCTTCTTCCGGGTTCATGGTGCCGATCAGCACAAAGCGCGCCGGATGCCGATGGGAAATGCCGTCGCGCTCGATCAGGTTGGTGCCGCTGGCCGCTACGTCCAACAGCAGGTCCACCAGATGATCAGGCAGCAGGTTCACTTCATCGACGTACAACACGCCACCGTCGGCCTTGGCCAACACGCCGGGAGAAAACTGCGCGCGCCCCTCCCCCAGCGCTGCGTCCAGATCCAGGGTGCCCACCAGCCGCTCTTCGGTAGCACCAAGGGGCAAGGTGACGAACTGCCCGCTGGCCAACAGATCCGCCAGCCCCCGGGCCAGGGTGGACTTGGCCATGCCCCGCGGTCCTTCGATCAGCACACCGCCGATTTTCGGGTCGATCGCGGCCAGGCATAGGGCCAGTTTCAGGTCATCGGCACCGACCACGGCGGAGAGTGGGAAATGGGGTTGGATCATATCTAATTCTCAAGGGTGGTCGGTAACGTCAATGTGAACGGAGTACTTGTGGCGAGGGGATTTATCCCCGCTGGGTTGCGAAGCGACCCTAACTCCCAACCCCTCGGTGTATCAGGCAGATTGAGTCGACTTATATGGGGCTGCTTCGCAGCCCAGCGGGGATAAATCCCCTCGCCACAGGGACGGCATCTGACCTGCTGATTATGCATTTCAGCCATCCTCCTCAATGTCCAACAACAAATTCTCCAACGCCTCGCGATACTCCCCCGGCGCCTGCCACATCCCCCGCTGCTGCGCTTCGAGCATGCGCTCGGTCATGTCCCGCAGGGCGTCGGGGTTGTGCTGGCGGACGAAATCCCGGGTGTCCGGGTCGAGCAGGTAGGCATCGGCCAGCAAGGCGTACTGGTGATCGTCGATCAACCGGGTGGTGGCGTCGAAGGCGAACAGGTTGTCCACCGTCGCCGCCAGTTCGAACGCGCCTTTATAGCCGTGACGCTTCACGCCGTCGATCCACTTCGGATTCGCTGCGCGGGAACGGATGACACGGTTGAGCTCTTCCTTCAGGGTGCGGATCTTGGGCAAGTCTGGCTGGCTGTGGTCGCCATGGTAACTGGCCGCCGCGACTCCACCGAGAGTCTCGACCGCCGCCAGCATGCCGCCCTGGAACTGGTAGTAATCATTGGAATCGAGCAGGTCATGCTCGCGGTTGTCCTGGTTCTGCAGCACCGCTTGCACCTGGCTCAGGCGTCGGGAGAACTGCCCCCGGGCGGCAGTGCCTTCATCGCTGGCGCCGTAGGCGTAACCGCCCCAATTCAGGTATACCTCGGCCAGATCCTCGCGGCTCTGCCACAAGCGCCCGTCAATCGCGCCCTGCACGCCCGCACCATAGGTCCCGGGCTTGGCGCCGAAGATCCGCCAGCCGGCTTGGCGCGCCGCCGCTTCCGGCTCCAGGCCCGACGCCAACAAGGCTTCGCGTTCACCACGGACCTTGGCCGCCAGAGGGTTCATGTCGTCCGGTTCATCGAGGGCGGCGACGGCCTGCACGGCGGCATCGAACAAGCGGATCAGGTTGGCAAAGGCATCCCGGAAGAACCCGGACACCCGCAGCGTGACATCGACCCGCGGCCGGTCCAACAGGCTCAGCGGCAGGATCTCGAAGTCATCGACCCGCTGGCTGCCCGTGGCCCACACCGGACGCACGCCCATCAGCGCCATGGCCTGGGCAATATCATCACCGCCGGTGCGCATGGTGGCGGTGCCCCACACCGACAGGCCGAGCTGACGCAGGTGATCGCCGTGGTCCTGCAGGTGCCGTTCAAGGATCAGGTTCGCCGATTGGAAACCGATGCGCCACGCCGTGGTGGTGGGCAGGTTGCGCACGTCCACCGAGAAGAAATTGCGTCCGGTGGGCAGTACGTCCAGACGCCCGCGACTCGGCGCACCGCTGGGGCCGGCGGGCACGAAGCGCCCGTTCAAGGCATCGAGCAGGCCACGGATTTCCGCCGGGCCGCAAGCGTCCAGGCGCGGGGCCACGACGGAGCGCAGGTTTTCGAGGATGCTGGCCACCGTCTCCCAGCCCGGCGCATTGAGCTGCTCGACCCCACCGTCCAGTGCTTGCTCGATCAACTGCGCGGCGAACAATTCCAGGCGCTCGCGCGTATCGCCGGCGGTGCGCCAAGGCTCGGCGCTGACCCGGCGCAACGCCTCGGGACACTCGCCGGTCCAGGGCTCGGCCAAGGCACAATCCAGCGGATCGAAACCCAGCCCGAACGCCTTGGCCAGCGCCCGCAACAGACTCGACTGCGCGCCCTTGCCGTCGCCCCGGGGAATGCGCAGCAACGCCAGCAAGGTGTCGATGCGCAGCCGTCCGCTGGGCGACTCGCCGAAAATGTGCAGGCCGTCGCGGATCTGCGACTCCTTCAAGTCGCACAGGTAAGTGTCCAGGCGCGGCAGCCAGATCGCCGCATCGGCGTCGCTGTCGAGGGCCGCGTCAAGTTGCAGTTCACGGTCGATATGCGTCTCGCGCACCAGGTTGAGGATGTCCCGTTGCAGCTCCCGGGCACGGCGCGGATCGAGCAATTGCGCCTCGTAGTATTCGTCGGCCAACAACTCGAGGTTGCGCAGCGGCCCGTAGGTTTCGGCCCGGGTCAGCGGCGGCATCAAATGGTCGATGATTACCGCCTGGGTGCGACGCTTGGCCTGGGCGCCCTCACCCGGGTCGTTGACGATGAACGGATAGATATTCGGCAGCGGCCCCAGCAGCGCGTCCGGCCAGCAACTCTCCGAGAGCCCGACGCCCTTGCCCGGCAGCCATTCAAGGTTGCCGTGCTTGCCGACGTGGATCACCCCGTGCACGCCGTAGGTGTGGCGCAACCAGAAATAAAACGCCAGGTAACCGTGGGGCGGCACCAGGTCCGGGTCGTGGTACACCGCGCTCGGATCGACCTGATACCCCCGGGCCGGCTGGATCCCGACGAACGTCAGGCCCAGGCGCAGGCCGGCGACCATCAGGCGACCGTCACGGAACATCGGATCGTTCTCGGGCGCGCCCCAGCGCTCCAGCACCGCTTGGCGATTGGCCTCGGGCAGCGCGTCGAACATGGCCTGATAGGCATCGAGGGCCAGGCTCTGGTGGCATGGCCGCATATCGAGGCTGTCCAGGTCGTTGCTGACACCACCGAGCAACTGCTGGATCAACGCGGTACCGCTCCCGGGCAAATCAGGCGGCAGCGAATACCCCTCGGCCTGCATGGCCCGCAGGATATTCAACGCCGCTGCCGGGGTGTCCAGGCCGACGCCATTGCCGATGCGCCCATCCCGGGTCGGGTAGTTGGCGAGGATCAGCGCCACACGTTTTTCTGCGTTGGGCAAACGCGCCAATGTTGTCCAGCGCCGCGCCAGCTCGGCGACAAAATCCATGCGTTCGGGCACAGCCCGATAACAGACCACGTCGCTCTGGCTGCGCTCGCTGCGCCAGGCCAGGTCCTTGAAGCTGATCGGGCGACTGATGATCCGCCCGTCCAGCTCCGGCAAGGCAATGTGCATCGCCAGGTCTCGCGGGCCCAGGCCCTGCTCGCTTGCGCGCCAGCCCGGTTCGTTGTCCTGGGCGCAGATCGCCTGGATCACCGGGATGTTGCGACGGAACGGCCGCAGGTGCGGCGCTTCCGGGCTGGATTGGGCGAAGCCGGTGGTATTGAGGATCACCCCGGCCTCCACCGCGTCCAGCCAGTCTTCTACCAGCGCCAGGCAACCGGGCTCCTTGAGGCTCGCCACGGCAATCGGCAGCGGATTGAGCCCCGCCGCTTGCAGGCGCTGACAAAACACGTCGATGAACGCGGTATTCGCCGCTTGCAAGTGGGAGCGATAAAACAGCACCGCCGCCACCGGTTGTCCGGCCTGCCAGTCGGCTTGCCAATCGTCGAGGCTGGCGTTGGTTTTCGCCGGGTGATAGATGGCCGTGCGTGGCAGCACTTGCGGTTCGGCCCACGGATAATCGCGGCCGAACCATTGGCTGCCCAGGTTGTGAAACAGGTCCAGGGCATTGTCCAGCCCGCCCTGGCGCAAGAACTGCCAGAGCCGATCGCGGTCCTCGAAGGGCACGTTGCTCAGGTCGCTGAGTTCCGGGTCCGGACGATCATCCCCCGGCACCAGGATCAGCTTCACCCCGCGCCCGGCCAGTTCCATCAGGCGCTCGATGCCGTAGCGCCAATAGCCGATGCCGCCGTGCAGCGACAACAGGATGACCTTGGCGTGGCGCAACACGTCTTCGAAGTACAGGTCCACCGAGGCGTGGTTCTGCACCTGCATCGGGTTGGCGAGGCGAAACTGCGGATAATCGCCCGGCAACTGCTTTGCCGCTTCGGCCAGCAGCGCCAGGCTGGAATCGCCGCTGCACAGGATCACCAGCTCGGCGGGGGTTTGCCCCAGGTCGGCAATGTTGTCATCCGACACGAAACCGCCGGGCTGGGTCCTGAGCAGGTGCATGGCTTAGGCGCCGAGGGCGGCGCGCAACTGCGCTTCGAGCTGCGCGGCGTCAAGCGCCTGGCCGATCAGCACCAGGCGGGTGACCCGCGCTTCCTCGGCGCCCCACTGGCGGTCGAAATGCTTGTCGAAACGCGTCCCGACGCCCTGGATCAAAAGGCGCATCGGCTTGTTCGGAATCGCCGCGAAACCCTTGACCCGCAATACGCCGTGCTGGACCACCAGTTGCGTCAGCGCGTCGAGCAACAGGCTTTCGTCGGCCTGGGGCAGCTCGATGGAGATGGAATCGAAGGCATCATGATCGTGGTCGTCATCGTCGCCGTCATGGTGGTGATCGTGATGGCTGTGGCGGCCGTCGATGTGTTCTTCGGAACCGGCGCCCAGGCCGATCAGTACATCCAGCGGCAGGCGACCGCTGCTGGCTTCGATGACCTTGACCGCCGGCGGCAGCTCTTCGGCGACTTCCAGGCGAACCTTGGCCAGGTCTTCAGGGCTGATCAGGTCGGCTTTGTTGAGGATCACCAGGTCGGCGCTCGCCAGCTGGTCGGCGAACAGTTCGTGCAGCGGCGATTCGTGGTCCAGGTTCGGATCGAGTTTGCGCATGGCATCGACCTGGTCCGGGAAGGCTGCGAAGGTACCCGCGGCCACGGCCGGGCTGTCGACCACGGTGATCACTGCGTCGACGGTGCAGGCGCTGCGGATTTCCGGCCATTGGAAGGCCTGGACCAGCGGCTTGGGCAGGGCCAGGCCGGAGGTTTCGATGAGGATATGGTCGAGGTCGCCACGCCGGGCCACCAGTTCGCGCATCACCGGGAAGAACTCTTCCTGCACCGTGCAGCACAGGCAGCCGTTGGCCAGTTCATAGACGCGGCCGTTGGCTTCTTCTTCGGTGCAACCGATGGAGCACTGCTTGAGGATCTCGCCGTCGATGCCCAGTTCGCCGAACTCGTTGACGATCACGGCGATACGCCGGCCCTGGGCGTTGTCGAGCATGTGCCGCAGCAAGGTGGTCTTACCCGAGCCGAGGAAGCCGGTGACGATGGTGACGGGGAGTTTGGCCAGTGTTTTCATCGGATGCCCTTTGGCAAGGTGGCGGGCAAACGGGACGACAACCGCTGGCACAGGCGCGCGCGGAAGATTTCGCCACCGGATCACCCCGCCCGGTTGTAGTGAGAATCTGTGTCGAGGCAGGTCTCCTGGCTGACGGTGGGCCAATCTTTCGACTGGCAATTGCTGCGCCTTCCCGTGCGCCCGTTTTATAAGGGCATGCACAGTGGCCTTGCAGAAACAGCACCGTTCACAGTTGCGGGGGCAGCCGCGGCTTGGACCGCGTTCCCTTCTTAGCTCCGGCACGTGCCGAAGAACCTCGAAGGCGCAAGGCTACGCAGGGTGTGGGGGCGGGTCAATCTCCGCAAGTAAGATGCAGGATGCTGTTGTGGCGAGTGAGCTTGCTCCCGCTGGGCAGCGCAGCGGCCCCCGGCTCTTTACGGTCGCTGCGCAACCGAGCGGGAGCAAGCTCACTCGCCACAACAGCCCGCTCGTCAGCCCTTGTACATTGACGGCCCCGCCCCGCCCATGCTCTCCTGTGCACGGTTTGCGTAGCGGGTTCTGTTAGCCCAACTTCCGGCATCCGAAGTTGGGCTAGCAGAACCCGCTACACAAACCACTTGTTACGGGTGCCCTTCACAGGGTGAAACGGGAAACCGGTGAATCGTGCGCTTTACTCCAAGGCCACGTCAGTCCGGTGCTGCCCCCGCAACGGTAAGCGAGCGAAGCGTCTGAACCACTGTGTCCCAGGACATGGGAAGGTGACGCTTGCAGGCCAGGCGCAAGCCCCGCCCCTCGCGAGCCCGGAGACCGGCCCATGACTCATGCACCAACAACCCGCGGTGGGCGGGCGCTGTTCGAATCCTGGCGGGCCTTCGCCTGGGGTTTCATCGCGCTCGAATCACCCACTGAACAAGAACAGAGGGAAGCGCCATGTCGACCATCAGCAGCACCGCCCGCACCGCCAGCAGCACGACCACCCTGAGCCAACGCCTGAGCGCCGCGATCCTGGCTTCGATCCTGGGTGCGGGGCTGGTCTATTTTGCCGGGTTCTCTCACATCGAAGCGGTCCACAACGCCGCCCACGATACCCGCCACAGCGCCGCTTTCCCGTGCCATTGAGACCTGACGACATGATCAAGCGTATCGCGCAGACCGCTGGTTTCAGCGGCTTGCTGGCCGCCCTGCTGCTGACCCTGCTGCAAAGTTTCTGGGTATCGCCGCTGATTCTCCAGGCGGAAACCTTCGAGAAGGCCCCGGCGACCGAGGTCCATGAACACGCCGACGGGGCGGCTCATACCCATGATGCCGAGGCCTGGGAGCCGGAAGACGGTTGGCAGCGCGTGCTGTCCACCACAGGCGGCAACCTGGTGGTCGCCGTGGGTTTTGCCCTGATGCTGGCGGGCCTGTACACCTTGCGCGCACCGACTCGCACCTCCCAAGGCCTGCTCTGGGGCCTGGCCGGTTATGCCACTTTCGTCTTGGCGCCGACGCTTGGCCTGCCGCCGGAACTGCCTGGTACCGCAGCAGCCGACCTGGCCCAACGGCAGATGTGGTGGATCGGCACCGCGGCGTCCACGGCGGTGGGCATTGCCTTGATCGCCTTCGGCCGGCACTGGCTGCTCAAGCTGCTGGGCGCGGCGACGTTGCTGGTGCCCCACGTCATCGGCGCACCCCAGCCCGAAGTCCACTCGATGCTGGCGCCCGAAGCGCTTGAGAGTCAGTTCAAGATCGCCTCGCAACTGACCAACGTCGCGTTCTGGCTGGCCCTTGGCCTGATCAGCGCCTGGCTGTTTCGCCGCGACGGCCAAGCCCACCACGAGGCATGAGCGCCGAGCCGATCCTGGTTATCGGCCTGGGCTGCCAGCGTGGTTGCCCGGCCAGCACGCTGCAGGCCTTGCTCGATGAAACGCTGCTGGCCCACGGCATCGAACTTCATCGGGTACGGGCCCTGGCCAGTATCGACCTCAAGCGTGACGAACCCGGACTGCTGGAGCTGGCCGGGCAACTGGCCCTGCCGCTGACCTGCTTCAGTGTCGAACAGTTGGCCGGCTACGAGCAGCGGCTCAGTCACCGCTCCGAGATCGCCTTCCAGCGAACCGGTTGCTACGGCATCGCCGAAAGCGCCGCCCTGGCCTTGGCCGACCAGTTGGGCACAACGCCCGCGACGCTGCTGATTACTCGCCAAAAAGGGCCCAAGAGCACGTTGGCATTGGCGGTCGTGGCGTAAATCCCGATAATCGGCGCCCAGGATCATGAGCGATCTTCATATGGGCGACGCTCACCCACCTTCTACAGGAGCCGGTCATGACCGTGTACTTCATCGGCGCCGGCCCCGGCGACCCGGACCTCATCACGGTCAAAGGCCAGCGATTGATCCGCCAGTGCGCGGTGATCATCTACGCCGGTTCCCTGGTGCCGACGGCCGTGCTTGAAGGCCATCGCGCCGAACAGGTGATCAACAGCGCCGAGCTGCATCTGGAACAGATCATCGAATTGATCAAGAGCGCCCATCTCAAGGGCCAGGACGTGGCCCGGGTGCATTCCGGCGACCCAAGCCTGTACGGCGCCATTGGCGAGCAGATTCGTTGCCTGCGGGAACTGGGCATCCCTTTCGAAATCATCCCGGGTGTGACCGCGACCTCAGCCTGCGCCGCCTTGCTGGGTGCGGAACTGACCCTGCCTGATGTCTCCCAAAGCGTGATCCTGACCCGCTACGCGGACAAGACCGCGATGCCCGCCGGGGAGGAATTCACCAGCCTGGCACAGCACGGGGCGACCATGGCGATTCACCTGGGGGTCAATCACCTGGAAAAAATCGTCGCCGAACTGCGGCCCCACTACGGCGCCAACTGCCCGATTGCGGTGATCCACCGGGCAACATGGCCGGATCAGGATTGGGTGCTGGGTACACTGGCAGATATCGCCGAGAAGGTGCAGGCCAAGGGTTTCCGCCGAACGGCGCTGATCCTGGTGGGGCGTGTGCTGGGCAATGACGTGTTCAGCGAATCATCGCTGTACCGTGCCGGACATGCGCATCTCTATCGCCCTTGACGCAACCGGCTGGAGCCAACCCGAGTCCCCTGTGGGTCCAGGCTGACGACTGAAACTATTGTGTTGATCGTTCCCACGCTCTGCGTGGGAACGCCGCCAGGGACGCTCCGCGTTCCGCTTCTGCCAGGTGACGCAGAGCGTCACAGGATGCATTCCCACGCGGGAGCGTCACTAGTGTCCGGTAAAAACTGAAGGGGGAGCTTGCTCCCCCTTGCTGTGCCTGCGTCTTAAGCAATAATCAGGTTTTTCAGACTCGATTTTCGCCCATGTTCAGCAGCACGCGATTTGCACAAATGCTCCAGGCCCTTCCTCATCAGCTCTTCAAGGCAGCCGTCAAACGCTGTGGTGCTGATCGTTACGCTAAGCAGTTCACTTCCTGGGATCTACTTATCACGCTGATTTACGGTCAGCTTGTCCAAGCTAAAAGCTTGCGCACGTTGGCGACAGCTTCACAGTCGCTGGAACCCCATCGTTATCACCTAAACGCCAAGAACATGGTGCGTTCAACCCTTT